>NZ_SZXC01000007.1:0-444133 GCF_005281055.1 Citrobacter sp. wls711
AACTGCTCTACCAACTGAGCTAACGCCCCCATATGGGGTTTACTGCTTTACTTTTTTCAGGAACCCACCGCGATATTGGTGGGGCGTGCAGGATTCGAACCTGCGACCAATTGATTAAAAGTCAACTGCTCTACCAACTGAGCTAACGCCCCATACGGGTGTTGCCTGAAATATTTTTTACTCGGAACCACCAAAAATAATTGGTGGGGCGTGCAGGATTCGAACCTGCGACCAATTGATTAAAAGTCAACTGCTCTACCAACTGAGCTAACGCCCCGAGTGGTGGGTGATGACGGGATCGAACCGCCGACCCCCTCCTTGTAAGGGAGGTGCTCTCCCAGCTGAGCTAATCACCCGATACTACGCTGGATACTGCTTACTGCTAAGTTAGTGGTGGGGCGTGCAGGATTCGAACCTGCGACCAATTGATTAAAAGTCAACTGCTCTACCAACTGAGCTAACGCCCCACTTTTTTTGCCGCTTTCGGGCTGTTTGATATCCCTTGGCAACGGCGGCATATATTACTGATTTCAGATTTTAGCGCAACAAAAATTTCGATGTAAATAACTCAACTGCTTAGGAATCACACGACGCGACCAGAAATAACACGATTTCTGGTCGCATGGTGCGCATTACATCGCGCCGAGGCGTTTTTGCGCTTGTTTCGCGCCATCAGTACCAGGGTATTTAGTGATAACCTGTTGATAAACCGCTTTGGCTTTTTCTTTATCACCTTTGTCCTGCATGATGACGCCCACTTTGTACATCGCGTCTGCAGCCTTCGGTGATTTCGGGAAGTTTTTAACTACCGATGCAAAATAGAACGCCGCATCATCTTTTTTACCCTTGTTGTAATTCAACTGTCCCAGCCAGTAATTCGCGTTCGGCAGGTAGGTGGAATCAGGGTAATTTTTGATGAAGTTCTGAAATGCTTCAATCGCGTCATCCTGGCGGGATTTATCCTGCACCAGCGCAATTGCCGCATTGTAATCGGTATTCGCATCGCCAGAGCTTGCTGGAACGCCTGACGTCGCTGCTGCGCCTGCACCCGACGCAGGGGCCGCAGCCCCGCTCTGGTCGCCAGCTGCTGGCTGCGCTGCTGGCGTACCACCGCTGCTAAGACTGTCCATCTGCGTCAAAATCTGCTTCTGGCGCTCAACAACCTGATTCAGTTGATACTGACTTTCCTGAATTTGACCACGCAGGGAATCAATATCGGACTGGTTATCGGAGAGTTGTTGCTGGAGTTGGGTTAAAAGCTGACTGTGAGCGTTAGAAATACGCTCGAGTTGAGTGACACGGTCTTCGACCGAGCCTGAGCCGACACTACTGATTGGCGCCTGTGCAAAAGCGGCCCAAGGGGCCGCTATGCCAACCAGTAACGACAGACTCAACAGGTGATGTCTGAAGTTACTGCTCATGCAATTCTCTTAGTAAACCAGTACGGCACGACGGTTTTTGGAGTAAGCCGCTTCGTCATGACCCAGTACTGCAGGTTTTTCTTTACCGTAAGAAACGATGGAGATCTGGTCAGCAGAAACGCCTTTACCCTGCAGGTACATCTTAACGGCGTTCGCACGACGCTCACCCAGGGAAATGTTGTACTCAGGAGTACCACGTTCGTCCGCATGACCTTCTACGGTGACTTTGTAAGACGGGTTGCTACGCAGGAAGTTAGCGTGCGCATCCAGCATTGCAGCGAAGTCAGAACGGATATCGTACTTGTCCAGATCAAAGTAAACGATGTTGTTCTGCTGCAGCTGTTGCATCTGCAGACGCGCTTGCTCTTCGGAGGACATGTTGCCGCTGCCGTTTGCATCCATACCAGTGCCGGCACCCAGCATGCCTTCGCTGCCGTCATTGCTGGCGTTCTTGTTAGAAGAACATGCCGCAATAGCCATAACAGGCAGAGCAATCATCAGCCCTTTCAGCACTTTGTTCAGTTGCATTTCAATGATTCCTTTATTAATCAATTATTTATTATCACAGATACGGCGACCAGGCAGGGAATTTAACCTGACCATCGGTTGCCGGAAGACGCGCCTTGAAACGCCCATCTGTAGAAACCAAATTCAGCACGGATCCCATCCCCTGAGAAGAGCTGTAGATTACCATAGTGCCGTTAGGTGCCAGACTTGGCGTTTCATCCAGGAACGTTGACGACAGAACTTGTACGCCACCCGCTACCAGATCTTGTTTGGCAATGTGTTGCTGCCCACTGTTTGAGCTTACCATTACCATAAATTTACCGTCGCTGCTGACATCCGCATCCTGGTTTTGCGAACCTTCCCAGGTTATGCGCTGCGGAGCACCGCCGTTGACGTTAACTTTGTATACCTGCGGACGACCGGCCTGGTCAGACGTGAAGGCCAGGTTTTGGCTGTCCGGGAACCAGGTTGGTTCCGTGTTGTTGCTGCGACCATCAGTAACCTGACGGATTTGGCCAGAGCCAATGTCCATCACATACAGATTCAGACTACCGGTTTTAGACAGGGCAAATGCCAGTTTGCTGCCATCCGGCGAGAATGCTGGCGCACCGTTGTGACGCGGGAATGACGCAACCTGACGCACAGCGCCGTTAGACAGCGTCTGGATAACCAGTGCAGAACGACCGCTTTCAAAGGTTACGTAGGCCAGTTTAGACCCGTCCGGAGACCATGCCGGAGACATCAACGGCTGCGGAGAGCGGTGAACCACAAACTGGTTGTAGCCATCATAGTCAGACACGCGTAATTCATACGGGAACTGGCCACCGTTAGTCTGAACAACGTACGCGATACGGGTACGGAATGCGCCCTTAATACCGGTCAGTTTTTCAAACACTTCGTCACTGGCAGTATGGCCCGCATAACGCAGCCACTGTTTGTTCACTTTGTAGGTGTTCTGTGCCAGTACGGTACCCGGTGCACCACCGGTATCCACCAGCTGATAAGCCACGCTGTAGGAACCGTCCGGATTCGGCGTAACCTTACCGACGACTACGGCATCAATACCCAGCGCAGACCATGCCGCAGGCTGAACTTCTGCCGCAGTGCCCGGCTGCTGAGGCAGACGAGACCGGTCTAATGGGTTGAATTTACCGCTGTTACGCAGGTCAGCGCCCACGATACCACCGATATCTTCAGGTGCAGCACCCGGCCCTGCCCACTGGAACGGGACAACACCAATCGGGCGCGCCGAGTCCACCCCTTGGGTGATCTCGATACGTACTTCTGCATGCAGCACCGCTGCCCACAGCATCAGAAAACCAAATGCTACTCGTAATGCCTGCTTCATCATATCTCCCTTATCTGGACCAAAAGCCCACGATAATTTAGCAGAATGTTAACAAACTCAAATACACAAAACTACCAGAACTCTGTCTCAACCTTAGACTGTTTTCGTCCGAAAATACGGAAAAACGGTTACAGTTTAAAATCCAGTTTGGCGTCTTTTATCTTTTCGTAAACAGCCTGGTTAGGCGGTTTAGGAATACTTGCCGATCTTGCCGCCGCTAACGCGGCCTGGCATAGTGCAGGATCTCCGCCTTCAGATGTCACACTCTTTAATCGTCCATCTGGTGCCAGGTTAATGTGCAGTACGCATTGTTTACCCTGGTAGAGGCCCGCATCAAACAGACGGCTCTGAATCGCGACCTGAATTTGCTTTGCATAAGCGCTGATATCAGCACCTGTTGCGCCACCATTCGCACCACTTGTACCACTATCTTTCGCCGGTTGACCGCTACCTTTCGCGCCACCACCTGATTTCGGTGCATTCTTACCGGAGCTTAAATCACCTAACAGATCGTCAACGCCAGAGGCGGCAGCAGCTTTCTCCGCCGCGGCTTTTTTAGCAGCTGCTGCTTTATCAGCCGCCGCTTTCTTATCGGCTGCTGCCTTTTCTGCAGCGGCGGCTTTCTTGTCTGCTGCCGCTTTTTCGGCTGCTGCTTTCTTATCAGCAGCGGCTTTTTCAGCGGCGGCAGCTTTCGCGGCTGCGGCTTTCTCTGCAGCTGCAGCGGCCTTCTCTGCTGCGGCCTTCTCGGCAGCAGCTTGCTTAGCGGCTTCTGCTTGTGCTTTTTTCGCCGCATCTGCAGCAGCCTTGGCGGCTTGCGCCTCGGCAACTTTCTTCGCATCAGCGGCGGCTTTTGCTGCGGCGTCAGCCTCTGCTTTTTTCGCCGCGTCAGCAGCGGCTTTCTTCGCAGAATCTGCAGCTTGTTTCGCCTGAGCGTCCGCCTTGGCTTTGGCGTCTGCAGCCGCTTTCGCCGCCGCTTCTTCAGCCTGTTTTTGCTGTTCCGTCTGTTCGCGCACTTTTTCCTGCGCGGCTAAACGTTCTTTCTCTAGCTGCTTCAGTCGTTCCTGCTCGGCCGCCTGCTTCTCACGAAGTTCCTCGGCCTGCTGCTGCGCCTGCTTTTCACGCTGTTCTTCTGCGCGTTTCGCACTTGCCTGCTGCTGCTGCTGCCTGTCGTACTGTTGAACAACGGCACCAGGATCGACCATCACGGCGTCAATAGACGAACCGCCACCGCCGCCTGAAGCATCAATGTGCTCATCGAACGAACTCCAGATCAGTACCGCAAATAAAATGACATGCAGCACCGCTGAAATAATTATCGCCCGTTTGAGCTTGTCGTTTTGTTCGGTTGCCTTTGACACTCTGGGTTCCCAAAAAACTGTTCGCCTGTTACGCGCTATCTTTCAAGCCAGGAATACGCAGACATCAGATTGGCTGCGTCATCAAGCCAACCGATTTCACGCCTGCGCTGTGTAACAGATTCAGCGCTTTAATTATTTCATCATAAGGCACGTCTTTCGCACCACCGATTAAGAAGACCGTTTTCGGATTGGTCTGCAGGCGGCTTTTCGCTTCCGCGATAACCTGCTCCGGCGGCAGTTGATCCATTCTGTCTTTCTCAACCACCACGCTGTACTGCCCAACACCGGAAACTTCAATAATGACCGGAGGTTCGTCGTTACTACTGACGGCCTGCGATTCAGTCGCATCCGGCAGATCGACTTCCACGCTCTGGGTAATGATCGGCGCCGTTGCCATAAAGATCAGCAGCAGCACCAGCAGTACATCGAGCAGCGGTACAATATTGATTTCGGACTTAAGTTCGCGACGACCTCGTCCACGCGTTCTGGCCATGGTTTACCCCTTGTTGCTCTCGCTAACGGTAAACGCCTGGCGGTGCAGAATCGCGGTGAACTCTTCCATGAAGTTGTCGTAATTCAGTTCCAGCTTATTCACACGCTGATTCAGTCGGTTGTACGCCATTACCGCCGGGATTGCCGCAAACAGACCGATTGCGGTGGCAATCAGTGCTTCTGCGATACCCGGAGCAACCATTTGCAGGGTTGCCTGTTTTACCGCACCGAGGGCGATAAACGCATGCATGATCCCCCAAACGGTACCGAACAGACCGATATACGGACTGATGGAACCGACGGTGCCGAGGAACGGAATATGCGTTTCCAGTGTTTCCAGCTCACGGTTCATGGAGATACGCATCGCACGGGATGCCCCCTCAACCACCGCTTCCGGTGCATGGCTATTAGCCCGATGCAGTCGCGCAAATTCTTTGAATCCGCTGTAGAAAATTTGTTCAGAACCCGTCAGATTATCACGACGCCCCTGACTTTCCTGATACAGGCGCGATAATTCGATGCCGGACCAAAACTTGTCTTCAAACGCTTCTGCTTCACGTGAAGCCGCATTCAGTATACGGGTCCGCTGGATAATAATGGCCCAGGATGCGATTGAGAAACCAATCAAAATCAACATGATAAGTTTAACCAGAAGGCTTGCCTTCAGGAACAAATCAAGGATATTCATGTCAGTCACTGCTTAAACTCCGCGACAATAGACTTGGGAAGCGCACGAGGCTTCATCTTGAGTGGATCAACGCAAACAATCAGAACTTCGGCTTCATTCAGCACGGTGTTCTCTGCGTTGACAATGCGTTGCGTGAAAACCAATGAGGTGCCACGCATTGACGTAATTTCGGTTTGGACTTCGAGCATGTCGTCGAGCCTGGCTGGCGCAAAATATTCCAGGGTCATCTTGCGCACCACAAAGGCTACACGTTCGGCCAGCAGTACTTGCTGACTAAAGTGATGATGACGCAGCATCTCTGTGCGTGCTCGTTCATAAAAAGCGACGTAACTGGCGTGGTAAACCACCCCACCGGCGTCGGTGTCTTCATAATAGACACGAACCGGCCATCGAAAAATATACTTATTCATTCTTACTGCCTCTTTGTTGGCTTCGCCCACTCACACCGGTTACTTACTTTTGTAAGCGCCAGGTGACTCGCGTTCTTGCCGCCGCGATGCTTCAAGAATGTCGTTTGTATATCGCGTTGTATTCACTTTACATCCCGGTAATGCAACAAAAGTTAGAGCTTTTAACCGGTGCTACTATACGCGCGGGAATGATGCTTTGGAATGGGGGAAAGTAAACGGAGAGTAAAAAATTATGGGCTTATGCAAGCCCATAAATATTTAAGGATGTTTCTTATTCAAAAGAAGAAGAAAATCAGACCAACCACCAGCACGATGTCGGCTATCAGCGGGCAGAAGATGCCCTGCCAGTGCACCGCGCGAGGACGAAACCCGACGCCATGGATAATGCCGGCGCAGACCGCCCACATCAGCAGAAGGCCATGCCAGATTTCAAGCTCGCTGGTTTTTGCTGCGAAGCGTGAGGGATCCCAAAAAATACATCCTGCCAACACTAACGCCATGACTAAAGAAAGCGCCCGCAAGGGGCGCTTATCCATCGCGTTATATAACATCGCGATAACGTTGGTCATTAGCTTTCTTCTGGCCCTGCTTTGCCTGCTTCGACATGCTCAAGCGCCAGCGCTGTGATTATCCCAAATGCACAGGCAAGAAGCGTTCCCAAAATCCATGCGAAATACCACATTTTAAGCTCCTTACTTAGTACAGAGAGTGGGTGTTATTTTCAATATCTTCTTTGGTGATACGACCGAACATTTTCCAGTAACACCAGCTGGTGTAGAGCAGAATGATCGGTACAAACACCGCCGCAACCCAGGTCATCAGGTTCAATGTTCTCTGGCTGGAGGTAGCATCCCACATGGTCAGGCTGGCATTCATCATGGTGCTGGATGGCATCACAAATGGGAACATTGCGATACCCGCAGTCAGGATGATGCAGGCCAACGTCAGTGAAGAGAAGACGAACGCCCAGGCCCCTTTCTCCATACGAGACGTCAGGATGGTCAACAGCGGCAGAGCTACACCCAGAGCCGGAACCAGCCACAGGCCAGGTGCATTGTTAAAGTTCACCATCCATGCGCCCGCAACTCGCGCGACTTCTTTGGTCATCGGGTTAGAGGCAGCGTGATGATCCAGTGCAGAGGTCACAACATAACCGTCAATACCATACATCACCCAGACACCAGCCAGCGCGAAGCACACCAGAGTAACCAGCGCGGCAACCTGCGAAGTAGCACGTGCACGCAGGTGCAGTTCACCTACAGTACGCATCTGCAGATAGGTCGCGCCCTGAGTGATGATCATGCCCACGCTTACCACACCAGCCAGCAGACCAAACGGATTCAGTAACTGGAAGAAGTTACCGGTGTAGTACAAACGCATGTACTCATCCATATGGAACGGAACCCCTTGCAGCAGGTTACCGAACGCCACACCAATGACCAGCGGCGGTACGAAGCTACCAATGAAGATGCCCCAGTCCCACATGTTGCGCCAGCGCATGTCTTCAATCTTAGAGCGGTAATCAAAACCGACCGGACGGAAGAACAAGGACGCCAGTACCAGAATCATCGCCACATAGAAGCCGGAGAACGCAGCGGCATACACCATCGGCCAGGCAGCAAATAATGCGCCGCCCGCGGTGATGAGCCAAACCTGGTTACCATCCCAGTGTGGGGCGATGGAGTTAATCATAATTCGACGCTCGGTATCATTACGACCGAGGAAACGGGTGAGCATGCCCACCCCCATGTCGAAACCATCAGTGACTGCAAAACCAATCAGCAGAATGCCAACCAGCAGCCACCAGATAAAACGCAATACTTCATAATCGATCATTTGACGACTCCTGTCTTAGCGTGCCGGCTGAGAAGTCACAGTGGACTGCTCGTAGTGATAACGACCGGTTTTCAGGCTGCTCGGGCCAAGGCGTGCGAACTTGAACATCAGGTACAGTTCAGCCACCAGGAACAGGGTATACAGGCCGCAAATCAACAGCATCGAGAAGATCAGGTCGCCCGCAGTCAGTGACGAGTTCGCCACGGCTGTCGGTAGCACTTCACCTATCGCCCACGGCTGACGCCCGTACTCTGCAACAAACCAACCGGACTCAATCGCAATCCATGGCAGCGGAAGCGCATACAGCGCCGTGCGCAGCAGCCATTTTTTCTCACCGATACGGTTACGAATCACGGTCCAGAAGGAAACCGCGATGATAGCCAGCATCAGAATGCCGCACGCCACCATGATACGGAACGCAAAGTACAGCGGAGCGACACGAGGAATAGAATCTTTCGTTGCCTGCTGAATTTGTGCTTCGGTCGCGTCGGTCACTTTGTCGGTATAGCGCTTCAGCAGCAGACCATATCCCAGGTCTTTCTTCATGCTGTTGAACTGGTCACGAACGGCCTGATCGGTGGAACCCGCACGCAGTTCTTCCAGCAGCTGATACGCTTTCATCCCGTTACGGATACGCTCTTCGTGCTGCACCATCAGGTCTTTCAGACCAATGACCGGCGTATCAACAGAGCGGGTGGCAATGATGCCCAGCGCGTAAGGGATTTGAATCGCAAAATGGTTTTCCTGCGCATCCTGATCCGGAATACCGAACAGCGTAAAGGATGCCGGTGCAGGCTGGGTTTCCCACTCTGCTTCAATCGCGGCAAGTTTGGTTTTCTGCACGTCGCCCATTTCGTAACCGGACTCATCACCCAGAACGATAACAGACAGAATGGCAGCCATACCGAAGCTGGCAGCGATGGCAAAAGAACGCTTAGCAAATGCGAAGTCACGACCGCGCAGCATATAGTAAGAGCTGATACCCAGAACGAACATCGCGCCGCAGACATAACCAGACGCTACAGTGTGAACAAATTTCACCTGTGCAACCGGGTTAAGCACCAGTTCAGAGAAGCTCAGCATCTCCATGCGCATGGTTTCGAAGTTGAAATCCGCTGCAATTGGGTTTTGCATCCAGCCGTTCGCCACGAGGATCCACAGCGCAGACAGGTTAGAACCCAATGCCACCAACCAGGTGACGCACATATGCTGGACTTTACTCAGACGGTCCCAGCCGAAGAAGAACAGACCTACAAAGGTGGATTCGAGGAAGAAGGCCATCAAACCTTCGATCGCCAGTGGCGCACCGAAAATATCCCCGACATAGTGGGAATAGTAAGACCAGTTAGTCCCGAACTGGAACTCCATGGTCAGACCGGTAGCCACACCCAGAGCGAAGTTGATACCAAACAACTTGCCCCAGAACTTGGTCATATCTTTATAAATCTGTTTGCCGGAAAGGACGTAGACCGTTTCCATGATGGCCAACAAAAACGCCATACCCAGCGTTAGTGGCACAAAAAGGAAGTGGTACATCGCGGTCAAGGCAAACTGTAAGCGCGACAGTTCGACTATATCTAACATCATGACTCCTTGCTCATCGCATGAAGACTCCGAGAGTGAACCCCGTTAGAAAGGGTCACACGCATGCCCCAATACAAATTTATTTGCGTCCTTCCACCGTCGCTCTTTCTTCTCATTTGAAGAAAGGACAATGATGAAAAGTTACAAACATGTTAATAAAACACTCAAATTGATCCCGCAATTATATTACGCCGTAAAATCCTTACAATAAACAGGTTTTTATCGAGACAAATTTGCATTTTTCGATAGTGATCAATTTATAGCTAATTTACCACTTTCAGACCAATTTGATCTGCAGCAATTTAACCTCATTTGATGGTGTTTACCAAGTTTTAAACATTGATTTAAATCAATTTACAGATTTAATGTTAATGATGTTTACCGATAACATGACTAGTGAATTTCATGTTAATTTATTGTTTTGCAATAAGTAATCATAGTTACCATGAATGATAGATTATTAATTAAAAACCACACGATCTTTTAAACCATCAAGACGGCAACATTCTGGAGGTAGATAAAGAGTGACTCTTGCTGGGTAGCTCACAGTTTTTTTTTAGCAAGCCATAACAATGTTATTTTATACAAATAATTCATTTTATTTTTACTTATAATTAACACCGAGAGGTAACTATCTCAATCAGAAGTGAAATGCGGCTGCATTCAGTGACTCAGCGAAGCGGGATCACCGCCACACGCCGAAACCCAAACATCATCGCCCGAAACATCACTATAAGTTATAGGTCATTCCTTCTCTTTGCTTATGCGGCAAAGATTAAATATGTTCGGAACAATCCATTATCATTTTTATCTTAAATTTAACAAAAATAATTTCTGCCATATAAGATATATAAATAAAAAAACGTTATGTCGTTCACAAGTTATTTAGTGAGCCTACCTTTTTATATTATTAAAAAATGCACATTAAAACCCCGTTCAACAAAATAAGATTTTGATCACAAAGATGGCAAGTTATTTATTAGCGAATTTACTAACAAAATGACAATGCGACGAAAACAATCACACAACTCATTGATTTATCGCAGATTTAATAAAATGCAATTATAACAATCATTTTAATCAGGATATTTTGAAAATAGATCAATTGCTTCCTTTTCAGCTTCCACAGAAACTCCGACTCTATTAAGAGGTTGTCACAATCCATGCTCTAAATATTAAAAAATAATTTTTACTTATTGACCATCAGCCCTACAGAGGATTCCCCATGAAGAAATCTACACTTGTTATTGGCGTTATCGGTGCTGACTGCCATGCAGTAGGCAATAAAGTTCTGGATCGCGTTTTTACCTCCCACGATTTTCACGTAATCAACCTCGGGGTGATGGTGAGTCAGGATGAATATATTGATGCCGCGATTGAAACAGGCGCGGATGCCATCGTGGTGTCATCTATCTATGGCCACGGTGATATCGACTGCCTCGGCTTGCGTGAGCGCTGCATCGAACGTGGCCTCGGCGATATTCTGCTCTATGTCGGCGGCAACCTGGTTGTGGGTAAACATGACTTTGCAGACGTCGAAGTGAAGTTTAAAGAAATGGGCTTTAACCGCGTCTTTGCACCCAGCCACGACCTGGAAGATGTTTGCGCGCTTATCACCAATGACATTCACCAACACAATGGCCTCGAGCAGCGTTGCCTGGAAGAGGCTATCTGATGCAAACAGTTTCTGTCGATATCGGCTCGACATGGACCAAGGCAGCCCTCTTCGCACATGAAGGTGAAGAATTAACGCTGGTAAACCATGTCCTGACCCCAACCACCACACATCATCTGGCAGACGGTTTTTTTGCCAGCCTGAATCAGGTGCTAAATGTTGCCGATGCTCGCCCGTTACTGAAAAGCGGTGAAGTGCAGTTGAAATATTCCTCGTCAGCCAAAGGTGGACTCGCCGTTGCAGCAATGGGGCTGGTGCCTTCCATTACGCTGGAATCGGCCAAAGTGACCGCCCATTCGGCTGGCGCAAAAATCGCGCAATATTATTCGTACAAACTTAACCGCCATGACATTCAGGAGCTGGAATCATCCCCACCAGACATCCTGTTGTTTACCGGCGGCACGGATGGCGGTGAAGAAAGCTACGGTCTGGCTAATGCGCGTGCGCTGGCCGAGTCAAAGCTTGATTGCGCCATTATCTACGCCGGTAACCGCGACATTCAGGACGATGTGCAAACCCTCCTGGGACATAAAGATCTGACCACGGTAGATAACATCCTGCCCGATCTCGACCACCCTAATCCGTTTGCTGCTCGTCAGGCCATTTGCGATGTGTTTTTGTCCCGCATCGTCAAAGGCAAAGGACTGGACGTTATTGTCGGTGAAACCGGCGAAGAGCCGATGCCCACGCCGTGGACGGTGTATGAACTGGTAAAAGCGATTAGCGACTACGACAGCGCATGGAAGGAATTCATGCTGATCGATATGGGTGGCGCCACCACGGATGTCTATTCAGCCAGCGCGAATACCCTCTCCCCTGACACCGTCCTGCACGGCGTCCCAGAGCCGTTCGTCAAACGTACCGTTGAAGGCGATTTGGGGATGCGCGTTTCCGCCGTTGTCGTCGGAGATAGCACGCAGGAAATGGTGAAAGTTATCTTTGCCCAACAGCCACAGCGCGAAGAGGCGTTTTATCGCTATCTGCGCCATCTGGTTGGGCAACCGGATTACCTGCCACTCAGCGAGGAAGAGAAATATTTCGACACCCTGCTGGCAGGTTTGTGCGTGGGCTATGCCACTGAGCGCCACGCGGGCACTAAAAAGCAGGTTTGCACCTGCGTAGGTAACGTGGATTTACAGATGGGTCGCGATCTCACCACCGTACGCAAAGTTGTCGGTTCAGGGGGATGGCTCTCGCGCGCCAGCCAATTTGACATTCATAACTGGCTCAAATATCGGGAGTTGGACGACCAGGGTAAAAGAATTCTGTTACCGAATCAGTTTGAGTATTACCGCGATTCACATGGCCTGCTCCCTCTACTGGCAAACGTCGCCAGGCTGTACCCGCAAGCCGCTGCTCGCACCAGCATTCAGTGTTTAACCCTATAAAACTTAAGGCAGCTACGAATGGAACTTCGAAATAAAAAACTGACCCATGACGAATTTATGACCGAAAGGCTGCAGGTGTTACAAACCTGGGAAACCGGCAAAGACGTTGAGAACTTCGAAGATGGCGTGAAGTACCAACAAACAATTCCAGACCAGAAGCGCTTCTCCCTCGCGCTGTTGAAGGCCGATCAGGAAGGTAAAACCCTGAGCCAGCCGCGTGCAGGCGTTGCATTAATGGATGAGCACATTGCGCTGCTCAAAACATTGCAGCAAGAGTGCGACCTGCTGCCCAGCACCATCGATGCCTATACCCGTCTGAACCGTTATGAAGAAGCCGCCGTCGGGATCCAGAAATCTATCGAAGCGGGTACGTCCAAGCTGAATGGTTTACCGGTCGTCAACCACGGGGTTGCTGCCTGCCGCCGGATGACGGAATCCCTGGAGAAACCTATCCAGGTTCGCCACGGTACGCCAGATGCGCGCTTGCTGGCAGAAATTGCCATGGCCAGTGGTTTTACCAGCTACGAAGGTGGCGGTATCTCTTACAACATCCCTTACGCCAAGCGCGTCACCCTGGAAAAATCCATCCGTGACTGGCAGTACTGCGACCGTCTGATGGGGCTGTACGAAGAAAACGGGATTCGCATTAACCGTGAACCCTTTGGTCCGCTGACCGGCACCCTGATCCCGCCATTCATGTCTCACTCCGTCGCGATCATCGAAGGTCTGCTGGCGCTGGAGCAAGGCGTGAAGTCCATTACCGTGGGCTACGGCCAGGTCGGTAGCCTGACGCAGGACATTGCTGCGATTCAAGCGCTGCGTGAACTGTCACACGAATACTTCCATAACTACGGCTTCGACGACTATGAGCTGAGCACCGTATTCCACCAGTGGATGGGCGGATTCCCGGAAGACGAAGCGAAAGCTTTCTCCGTCATCGCCTGGGGTGCGGCAGTAGCTGGCATGTCTGGCGCAACGAAAGTGATCACCAAGAGCCCGCATGAAGCATTTGGTATCCCGACTGCGGCGGCTAACGCCCAGGGCCTCAAAGCGTCACGTCAGATGCTGAACATGGTTAGCGACCAGAAATTCCCACAGTGCGCAGCCGTGGAGCAGGAAGTAGAACTGATTAAGAGCGAAGTCCACGCAGTGCTGAAGAAAGTCTTCGAACTGGGTAATGGCGACATTGCACGCGGTACCGTGCTGGCCTTTGAAGCAGGCGTACTGGACGTGCCTTTCGCACCTGCCGCCTGTAATGCTGGCAAAATCCTGCCGGTTCGCGATAACTCAGGCGCCATCCGTATCCTTGAAGCCGGCTCCGTACCGTTGCCGAAAGATATTCTCGCCCTGCACCACGACTACGTCGCAGAGCGCGCCCACTTTGAAGGCCGCAAGCCTTCTTTCCAGATGGTCATTGATGACATCAACGCCGTATCCCACAGTAAATTAATAGGAAGACCATAATGAAAATTAAACAGGCCCTTTTCACCGCTGGCTACTCCTCATTTTATTTTGACGACCAGCAGGCCATTAAAGACGGCGCAGGTCACGATGGGTTCATCTATACCGGCACGCCGGTAACGCCTGGATTTACTTCTGTTCGCCAGGCGGGTGAATGCGTTTCGGTTCAGCTGATTCTGGAAAACGGCGCGGTAGCGGTCGGTGATTGTGCAGCCGTACAGTATTCCGGAGCGGGCGGTCGTGACCCGCTGTTCCTGGCAGAGAACTTCATTCCGTTCCTCAACGATCACATCAAGCCGCTGCTGGAAGGCCGCGATATTGATACGTTCCTGCCGAACGCCCGTTTCTTCGATCAACTGCGTATTGATGGTCATCTGTTACATACCGCAGTACGTTACGGTCTGTCTCAGGCACTGCTGGATGCCGCTGCACTGGCCACCGGCCGTCTGAAAACAGAGGTTGTTTGTGATGAATGGCAGCTGCCGTGCGTCCCGGAAGCGATTCCTTTATTTGGTCAGAGCGGCGATGACCGCTACATCGCCGTCGACAAAATGATCCTTAAAGGCGTGGACGTCCTGCCGCACGCGCTGATCAACAACGTCGAAGAGAAACTGGGCTTTAAAGGCGAAAAACTGCGGGAGTATGTACGCTGGTTGTCTAACCGTATCTTAAGCCTGCGCACCAGCGAGCGTTACCACCCAACGCTGCATATTGATGTGTACGGCACCATCGGTCTGATTTTCGATATGGATCCGGTTCGCTGCGCCGAATACATCGCCAGCCTCGAAGCAGAAGCACAGGGCCTGCCGCTGTACATCGAAGGCCCGGTTGATGCCGGTAACAAACCGGATCAGATCCGTATGCTGACCGCCATCACCAAAGAACTGACCCGTCTGGGTTCTGGCGTGAAAATCGTCGCTGATGAATGGTGTAACACCTATCAGGATATCGTCGACTTCACCGATGCCGGAAGCTGCCATATGGTGCAGATCAAAACTCCGGATCTCGGCGGCATTCACAACATCGTTGATGCAGTGCTGTACTGCAACAAACACGCAATGGAAGCCTATCAGGGCGGTACCTGTAACGAAACCGAGATCAGTGCTCGTACCTGCGTACACGTCGCGCTGGCCGCGCGTCCAATGCGCATGTTGATCAAACCGGGTATGGGTTTCGATGAAGGTCTCAACATCGTGTTTAACGAAATGAACCGCACCATCGCGCTGTTGCAGACTAAGGATTAAGAAATGGCACGCACATTTAAGATCTTATCGCCTACGGCTATCCTGGGTTATGGCTTCCCGGAAGAAAGTTTTCGTAAAGCCATGGAAGAGTCACCGGATCTTATTGCTGTTGACGCGGGTTCCTCCGATCCTGGCCCCCACTATCTCGGGGCAGGTAAACCGTTTACCGACAGGGCCGGCGTAAAACGCGATCTGCGCTATATGATTGTGGCGGGCGTTAAGAACAACATCCCGGTGGTCATCGGTACCGCCGGTGGTTCTGGTGCCGCTCCGCATCTGGAGTGGTGTCGCCAGATTATTCATGAGATTGCCCAGGAAGAAAAACTGTCCTTCTCTATGGCGCTGATCCCGTCAGATGTCGACAAAGAAGTCGTTCATCAGGCGCTGGATAACGGCAAGATCACCGCCCTGGATTTCGTCCCTGAACTGACTCATGAGGCGATTGAAGAGAGCACCTACATCGTCGCACAGATGGGCGTCGAACCTTTCCAGCGTGCGCTGGAAGCCGGTGCACAGGTGGTACTGGGCGGACGAGCCTACGATCCGGCCTGCTTCGCCGCCCTGCCGATTATGCAGGGCTTTGATGAAGGTCTGGCGCTTCACTGCGGTAAGATCCTTGAGTGTGCTGCTATTGCCGCCACCCCAGGCTCCGGCTCAGATTGTGCGATGGGGATCATTGACGACAACGGCTTTACGCTGAAAGCGTTCAATCCCAAGCGTAAGTTCACTGAAACTTCTGCCGCAGCGCACACCCTGTATGAGAAGTCCGATCCGTACTTCCTGCCGGGACCGGGCGGCGTACTGAACCTGAAGGCGTGTACCTTCACGCAGGTAAATGACGGCGAAGTGTATGTCAGCGGCTCACGTCATGAAGAGACGCCGTATGCGCTGAAACTGGAAGGTGCACGTCAGGTTGGCTTCCGTTGCCTGACCATCGCCGGGACACGCGACCCGATTATGATTGCCGGAATTGACACCATTCTCGAAGAGGTACAGGCAAGCGTAGCACGTAATCTTTCACTGAATGATGACAGTATCCGCATGACGTTCCACCTGTATGGGAAGAACGGTGTGATGGGCAATCATGAGCCGATTAAAACCGCCGGTCACGAACTGGGGATTTTACTGGACGTGGTCGCACCGACGCAGGATATCGCCAACAGCGTCTGCTCGCTGGTGCGCTCTACCCTGCTGCACTATGGCTATGAAAATCGCATTGCGACTGCGGGCAACCTCGCTTTCCCGTTCTCGCCATCTGATATTCAGAGTGGTCCGGTGTATGAGTTCTCAATCTATCACCTGATTGAAGCCAGCGATGCACTGCGTTTTGATTTCCACATTGAACAGGTGACGCCAGAAGGAGTTCAGGCATGAAACACTCAATTTGTTCACTGGCGCAGGTCATCCGCTCTAAAAACGCCGGACCGTACGAATTGGTTTTAGATATTTTATTTAAAACCAAAGAAGACTATCTGCGGGTAAAAGCCTGCGAGCAATTAACGCCGCAGCTTATTGCTGGATTATATAATGTCGAGCCTGACTTTATTCACAATATTGTCTGGTTTGATCCGGCAAATGCGGTAAAGATCGTCATGCCTCGCGATATTATTTCCGGCAACGTCGGTGACAATGATGTTTATGGTGCGCAGCAACACGCGCCATTATTAAGTATTGAATTCGATTTGTAATAAAAAAACACAATAACAACCATTGGAGCACAGAATTCAGCGGTATCACAGTGCTTCGAAGTATTCATGCGGTTGGTCACAACAGGCGTGCGTCTGAGCTGCTGTCCCGGCTCAGACGCACGCCACCCTACACAATTTTAATTACCAGCCTTTATCCGATGGAGTACACATGAAGAAAATTAGTTTAACGAAGATGATCATATTAGGCCTGATACTCGGCATGATTGCCGGGGTGGCCATAAATAATATGGCCACGGCTGAAACAGCAAAATCTTATGCAGCGGATATTTCTATTTTCACTACTATATTCTTACGTATGGTGAAAATGATTATCGCGCCATTGGTTATCTCTACGCTGGTTGTCGGCATTGCCAAAATGGGCGATGCCAAAACGCTGGGACGTATATTTTCAAAAACCTTTTTCCTGTTTATTTGCGCCTCTCTGGTATCAATTGCGCTGGGTCTGGTTATCGTTAACATCTTCCAGCCGGGCGCGGGCATCAACTTTGTTCCGCATGACGTCGGTGCTGTCGCAGCCGTTAAGTCAGAGCCGTTCACGCTGAAAGTATTTATCTCCCACGCGGTACCGACCAGTATCGTTGACGCGATGGCGCGTAACGAAATCCTGCAGATCGTGGTGTTCTCCATTTTCCTCGGTTGCAGCCTGGCTGCCATTGGCGAAAAAGCCGAACCTATCGTGAAGGTGCTGGATTCACTGGTCCACGTAATGCTGAAACTGACTGGCTACGTCATGCTGTTCGCACCGCTGACTGTTTTTGCCGCTATCTCTGGTCTGATTGCCGAACGTGGTCTGGGTGTGATGGTGAGCGCCGGGATCTTCATGGGCGAGTTCTACCTGACGCTGGGTATGCTGTGGGCCATCCTGATTGGCCTGTCGACAATGATTGTCGGCCCATGCATCAGCCGTCTGACCAAATCCATTCTTGAACCGGCGCTGCTGGCCTTTACCACCTCCAGTTCTGAAGCGGCCTTCCCAGGCACGCTGGATAAACTGGAGAAGTTTGGCGTCTCTTCCAAAATTGCCAGCTTCGTACTGCCTATCGGTTACTCGTTTAACCTGGTCGGCTCCATGGCCTACTGCTCTTTTGCCACCGTCTTTATTGCCCAGGCGTGCAACATCGAACTGAGCATGGGCGAGCAAATCACCATGCTGTTGATCCTGATGCTGACCTCCAAAGGGATGGCGGGTGTACCGCGTGCGTCGATGGTGGTTATCGCCGCCACGCTGAACCAGTTCAACATTCCGGAAGCCGGTCTGATCCTGCTGATGGGCGTCGATCCGTTCCTCGATATGGGTCGTTCTGCCACTAACGTAATGAGTAATGCCATGGGTGCTGCCATCGTGGGCCGTTGGGAAGGTGAACACTTCGGCCAGGGTTGTCGCGGAACTGCACCTGTGAAAACCCCGGAACAGGATCTTCCGGTTACTGAAACGGAAGTTGCTTTGTCTTAATCATTTGATAACTGCGATCTGTAGACCGGGTAAGGCGTTTACGCCGCTATCCGACAAGAGAGCCACACCTGATGGCGACGCGAAGCGTCTTACCAGGTCGATAAGGTTTTTCCGGTCTACGGATCTTTTTTCACAACACCACCAGGAAAACACAATGAATAAAACTCTTCTCGGCGTCAGTCTCTTTTCTTTCAGCATCTTGTTTAGCGCAACCACGTTCGCGCAAACCACGCCGGATTACGCCAAACTGATCGAACAGGCACACCAGAAATTTAAAAGTAACAATGACGGAAAAGTCGCCGACTATATCCCTGCTCTGGCGACCTATAGCCCGAAAAATTTTGCCATCACCATTGCCACCGTTGACGGCAAAATCTACCAGGTTGGCGATGTCAACAAACCCTTCCCGATGGAATCCCTGAGTAAAGTCTTCACCATGGCGCTGGCCATGGAGCAGCACGGCCCGCAGGTGGTTCTGGATAAGCTCGGCGCTAATGCCACCGGCATGCCATTCAACTCAGGCTTAGCCGTTGAACTGACCAAAGGCGCACCGGAAAACCCGCTGGTTAACGCTGGCGCAATGAGCACCGTTAGCCTGATTGAAGCCAAAGACAAAACCGATCGCTGGAACAAAATCCTCGATAACCTGAACGTCTGGGCAGATGCCAAACTGACCGTGAACGAACCGGTGTTCAAATCTGAAATGGATACCAACCAGCACAACCAGGCGCTGGCGAAGCTGATGGAATCCTACAACAGCTTCTATGGCAACACCGACGAAGCCGTTGAAATTTATACCCGTCAATGCTCAGTCGATATCACCGTTGAGCAACTGGCCAAAATGGGTGCTGTCCTCGCCAACAAAGGAAAGTCTCCGTTTAACGGCAAGCAGCTGTTGAACGAAAAATATGTGCCGCAAGTATTGGCTGAAATGGCGATTGCCGGGTTGTACGACGGCAGTGGCAAGTGGCTGTATACCGTCGGCCTGCCGGCGAAAAGCGGCGTTGGCGGCGGAATGGTTGCTGTCGTCCCGGGTGAATATGCGATAGCTGTTTATTCTCCGCCGCTGGATGAAGCCGGTAACAGCGTTCGTGCCCAGAAAACTATCGAATATGTCGCCGAAGCGACAAAAGCCAACGTCTTTTTAGCGAAATAAGCCCGTGCCGGATAGCGCTAACGCGTATCCGGCCTCCTCGCTAAAACTTCTCCGGCCAGCAAAGTTTGCTTTTTTGTTGGCCGGAACCGACGTTACCTAAAAACCTAAAGGTGAGAAGTAAAAATGTCTAAACCATTTGTCTGGCAGGAACTCTTTGTTCAGAGTAAAGATAATACAGAATATGAATTACTCACTAACCAATACGTTACGGTAACTGAGTTAGACGGAGAGGAAGTGATCAAGGTGGCGCCTGAGGCGTTAACCTTGTTGGCACAGCAGGCATTTTATGAAGCGTCCTTTTTCCTGCGCGCCGGACATTTGAAGCAGGTAGCCAGCATTTTGCACGACCCGCAGGCCAGCAGTAACGATAAATATGTCGCACTCCAACTGCTGCGCAATGCGGAAGTTTCCGCCAAAGGCGTACTGCCCAACTGCCAGGATACCGGCACCGCAACGATTGTTGCCAGCAAAGGACAGCAGGTCTGGACCGGCGGCGATGACGCGGAAGCATTAAGCAAAGGCGTGTATACCACCTTCACGGAAAATAACCTGCGCTATTCGCAAAATGCCCCGTTGGATATGTACACCGAGGTCAACACCCAAACGAACCTGCCTGCGCAAATCGACATCAGTGCAACTCCGGGTAACGAATACCGCTTCCTGTTCGTCAATAAAGGCGGCGGCTCGGCCAACAAAGCGGCGCTGTATCAAGAAACCAAGTCCATTCTGCAGCCAGAAAAACTCACCGCCTTCCTGATCGAGAAAATGAAATCACTGGGCACCGCTGCCTGTCCGCCGTATCACATTGCGTTCGTCGTGGGCGGGCTCTCTGCCGATCAATCGCTGAAAGTGGCGAAGCTGGCTTCAACAAAATATTACGATAACCTGCCAACCAGCGGGAATGAACTGGGCCAGGCATTCCGCGATACAGCACTGGAAGCCGAACTGCTCAATGCCAGCCGCGAGTTTGGTATTGGCGCACAGTTTGGCGGTAAATACTTCGCACACGACATTCGCGTCATTCGCCTGCCACGCCACGGTGGCTCTTGCCCTATCGCCATGGCCCTCTCCTGCTCTGCAGACCGCAATATTAAAGCCAAAATTAATAAGCACGGTATCTGGCTGGAAAAACTTGAACATAATCCGGGCAAATTTATTCCCGATTCTCAGCGCGTAGAAAACAGCGGTCAGACCGTACAACTGAATCTGGATCGTCCGCTGCGCGAGATCATGCAGGATCTGTCCGCGCTGCCGATTGGTACCCGACTGTCACTCAGCGGCCCAATTGTCGTTGCCCGCGATATCGCCCATGCCAAGATCAAAGAACGTCTGGATAACGGCGAACCGATGCCGGAATACATGAAAAATCACATTGTTTATTACGCCGGTCCCGCCAAAACGCCTAACAATCTGGCCTGCGGTTCAATGGGCCCCACTACCGGCGGGCGCATGGACGGTTATGTCGATGCTTTCCAGGCAGCAGGCGGCAGTTTGATCATGTTGTCAAAAGGCAATCGCAGCAAGCAGGTGACCGATGCTTGTCAGAAGCATGGTGGATTTAACCTTGGCAGCATCGGCGGCGCAGCGGCGCTGCTGGCCCAGCAGTATGTGAAGAGCCTGCATTGTCTTGAATATCCTGAACTGGGTATGGAAGCAGTGTGGATGATGGAAGTGAAAAATATGCCCGCCTTTGTATTAGTGGATGACAAAGGCAACAACTTCTTTAGTCAGTTTGAGCAGCAGCATCGCTGCACAACCTGCCCTGCAGGACATTAAGGAGCAACAATGGAAGCGCGAGCCAATGACGACAGGCACCGCCAGCGTCAGCAGAAACTGAAAGATCAGGTTGATACCCGCGTGGCGGCGGCAACGGAAAAGAAAGGGATTTTGATTGTCTTCACCGGCAACGGTAAAGGGAAATCCACAGCCGCCTTTGGTACCGCGACGCGCGCGGTCGGCCATGGAAAAACCGTTGGCGTCGCGCAGTTTATTAAAGGCCAGTGGGATAATGGCGAATACAACACGTTACAACCGCTCGGCGTTGAATTCCATATTATGGGCACCGGCTTCACCTGGGAAACCCAGAACAAGGAAGCGGACATTGCGGCAGCAACGGTGGTCTGGCAGGAAAGTAAGCGCATGCTCGCCGATGCGCAGTACGACCTGGTGGTACTGGATGAACTGACGTATATGTTGGCGTATCACTATCTGGATACTCAGGAAGTGATCGCTGCCATCGAGAATCGTCCAGCCGAACAGAGTGTAATTGTCACAGGCCGCGGATGCCACACGCTTTTACTGGAACTTGCCGATACGGTCAGTGAGATGCGTCCGGTCAAGCACGCGTTTGATAGCGGTATTCAGGCTCAGGTTGGAATCGACTGGTAAGAATAACAATCCGGCCTACAGCATTGTAGGCCGACGTTGTCATCACGACACTGACACCACGGATTTACCAAGCAACCAGTTACGGAAAGTCTGTAAATGCGGAGATTCCGTTTTCTCTTCACGCCACGTCATAATAAACCGGTTGCCGGTACGCATCGGAACATCGCAGGGAATCACCATATCACCGCAGTCCAGATCGTGCTGAATAGCAAATCGAGGTAACAACGCAACGCCCAAATTCGAGCGTACCGCCGCGATCAGCATCGAGAGCAAATCAAAGCGCGGACCTTTATTGACTAACGGACTGCTGACATCAGACAATGCAAACCATTCCTGCCAGCCTTTGATACGCGTACTTTGGTGCAACAGAGGAAACTCATTCAGCAGATCGGTTACCGCCAGCTTGCGATCGGCTTCGTTCAGCAGGCATCTGCTGCATACGGGTAAAATTTCCTCTTCAAAAAGGTACTCGACCCCAGACCATGGCGAGTAAAAATCTTCCCGCATGATTGCCGCATCATACTCACGATTGAGAAAATCGCCGATATTCGCCAAAGAATGGATATTGACGATAATATCAGGGTTAAGTTTATTGAACTCACGTAAGTTAGGAATCAGCCAGTGCGTACTAAACGTAGGATTAACCGCCAACTCAATAACCTGCACGGTCGGTTGCCAGGTCATTATGGTAGTGGTGTCACGTTCCAGTTTGTTAAGCGTTTCCTTGACGATAGTTAAATAATGCTTCCCTGCCGCATTTAAGAAAATACGCTTTTTGGCATGATTAAATAGCGCTGTATTTAGAAAGTCCTCCAGCGCATTCACCTGGCGAAAAACAGCACTTTGTGTCAACGCAAGCTCTTCTGCTGCCCGGGTATAACTTTCGTGACGCGCAACCACTTCAAAAGTTACCAGCAACTCCGTCTTCGGTATTTTTCCTCTCATAACCTCTTCCATATGCAGCGTACAAAAAACGTTTAATTTATAAAATAAATTTCAATACACCCAGATAAACATCGAGAGTTATATTTTATTTTGTCCATTGATGTCATTGATCCAATCCATGATTTACTCACACTGAGGCGGATAAATATTAACCAATAATACGCAAGCCGGGCAGTAAACACAATTTAAATAAGGTTAAACTTGGGCAAATAGTGCTTATAAGTTCTTAATAATTTTTCAAATGATCTTGTTTATTGCAGAAAAAACTATGCGAGTTTAATCAATATTATTGCTGCGATATTTTAGGATAATTTAGTGTTATAACCACCCGGCAAACGACTGCTTTTAATCATTCCTTGATGTAGTTTCTGCCATTCTAATGTTAGACGTGATAAAGGACACAATGTGAAAACTTTCGGAAAGGTCTGGCTCGTTGGCGCCGGTCCCGGTGATATATCGTTACTCACCCTCAAAGCAATGATGTGCATTAAGCAGGCCGATGTCATTATTTACGACAGGCTGGTCAATCCTAAAATTTTGGAATGGGCGGCACCTGATTGCCAGCTCATCAATGTCGGCAAAAATCCGGGCTTTCATTGTGTGCCACAGGATGAAATCAACGCGCTGCTGGTCCAGTATGCTGAAACCCATCACCATATCGTGCGCTTAAAAGGCGGCGATCCTTACGTGTTTGGCCGGGGGGCTGAAGAAGTTGAGGATCTCGTGGAAATCGGCATACCTTTTGAAGTCGTACCTGGCATCAGTTCCACTATTGGCGGCCTGACCTGCGCCGGTATTCCGGTCACGCATCGCGATTATGCTTCAGGATTTCACGTGGTCACCGGTCATACGCGTGAAGGAAATCAGCAGCAGGACTGGCGTCAGCTGGCCAAACTCAACGGTACGCTGGTTATCGTGATGGGGATCGCCAATCTGGCGTTTATTTGTGAAGAGTTGCTCATGGGGGGAAAATCTGCCGACACCCCCGCCGCTATTATCATGTCCGCTACGCGGGAGAATCAGCGCCGACTGACTTGTACGTTGGGGTCATTACTGAACAAAGCGCAGGAAGCGAACATCGTGCCACCCGCGCTGATCGTTATCGGTGAGGTTGTGAGCCTAAGCGACAGACTGTCTTTTATTCCTGAAGCCCTCGCGCTACCGGAAAGCCTCTACTGCGAAAGTCTCGCGTGACGAAAAGACTGGGGTGACGTTTGATGCGCCGCCCGGAAAACACGGCAAAAGTAACTGGTTTGCGCGTACTGAAGTTTCCGGGCAATGCTGTCTATTGAATGCACAGGATCATGCAATAATTCGCCCGCTTTTTGCATTTTCTTCTGATTTACCCATGTTTTAAAATTCACTCCCTGACGTTTCTTAAAGAAGCGGCTAAAATAGTTAGCACTCAAACAAACATGCGCTGCCACGGATTCAAGAGATAGCTCGCTATATAAATTCTCATCAATATAACGTAGCGCCTCCATGAGTTTCTTTTCATGCCGGGAAAGCTCGGTAAAATAAATCTGCGGGGTACTTACTTTAGGGGTATTAACCATTTCATCTACCGTATCCTTTCGTTCATAATTATTAACAATAAAGTTCAGTAAGTTTGCCGACGCGGTCAATATATTATTATCTACAACAATCACGCGATCCCATGCAGCCTTTATTTCAGGGTCGCTCATCCATTGTGATTGCTCATCTATAACTATCGTTTTATATTCCTGATATTTGGCTCGTACTTGGCCACAGATAATAAAACCGCAAAGATTCCCTTCATTAATGAGTGGCATTGAGAAGAGGCTTAATCCTGCATAACAGCAGAGTATTCTTGGTTTTAGCTGTTTTAACCCTTCAAAAGCGCAATACTTATCACACTTTTGACAACTCGCTCGGTACTGTTCATTGGTACGCATGAGTGTACAGAATGCGTTAAAATTATGGCAATCCGATATCACCTTGCCTGTAACATCAATCACTACCGTCGCTAATCCTGTCGCTCTGGCAAAAACATCGGCGATGGAGAAAAAACACTGTAAGTCGTCATCCTTAATTTTCAGCGGCACGCCATCCTCCGGCAATGTTGATATTAAAGCCGGTAATATGCAGAATTTAGTCTAAAGAAAGAATGATGCTGACCGCAAAAAATAATCTCATTTGTGAAGATGATTGTGATCAAATTTCAAGATGGTGGATTGCAGAAAATAAAAAAGGCCATCATCAGATGGCCAACCATGTCGAAACGGGAACAGCCCTTGACCATATTGATAGTCAGGGCTGTTTTTTTACTTATTACTTAATTACGGTCTTCAGCGCTTCGCCGATATCGGCCAGGCTGCGTACGGTTTTCACACCAGCGGCTTCCAGTGCAGCGAACTTCTCATCCGCCGTCCCTTTACCACCAGAGATAATCGCGCCCGCATGGCCCATACGTTTGCCTTTCGGCGCGGTCACGCCAGCGATGTAGCCGACCACCGGTTTGGTCACATGATCTTTAATGTAGGCTGCGGCTTCTTCTTCCGCGCTGCCGCCGATCTCACCGATCATGACAATCGCTTCGGTTTGCGGATCTTCCTCGAACAGCTTCAGAATGTCGATAAAGTTAGAACCT
Organism: Citrobacter sp. wls711; assembly: GCF_005281055.1. NCBI lineage: Bacteria > Pseudomonadati > Pseudomonadota > Gammaproteobacteria > Enterobacterales > Enterobacteriaceae > Citrobacter > Citrobacter sp. wls711. Next base: position 25,675 of record NZ_SZXC01000007.1, read on the forward strand.
GGGATCGGATCCCCACCGATGCCCACACAGGTGGACTGGCCGAAACCGTAGTCAGTGGTCTGCTTAACCGCTTCATAGGTCAGCGTACCGGAACGGGAAACGATGCCCACTTTGCCCGGTTTGTGAATGTGACCCGGCATGATACCGATTTTGCATTCGCCCGGGGTGATAACGCCTGGGCAGTTCGGGCCAATCATACGCACGCCTGCTTCATCCAGCGCCACTTTCACGGTCAGCATATCCAGCGTCGGAATACCTTCGGTGATGGTGATGATCAGTTTGATGCCCGCGTTGACAGCTTCCAGAATGGAATCTTTGCAGAACGGTGCCGGTACATAGATAACTGATGCCGTCGCGCCGGTCGCTTCTACCGCTTCACGTACGGTGTTGAACACCGGCAGACCCAGATGGGTGGTGCCGCCTTTGCCCGGCGTAACGCCGCCGACCATTTGTGTACCGTAAGCAATCGCTTGTTCTGAGTGGAATGTCCCCTGGCTGCCGGTGAAGCCCTGGCAGATTACCTTGGTATCTTTATTAATTAAAACGGACATTATTTCCCCTCCACTGCGGCAACAACCTGCTGAGCTGCATCCGTCAGACTTTTCGCTGCAATAATATTCAGGCCGCTGTCAGCCAATTTTTTCGCGCCGAGTTCGGCATTGTTGCCTTCCAGACGGACAACAACAGGTACGTTAACGCCCACTTCCGCTACCGCGCCGATGATACCGTCAGCGATCAGGTCGCAACGTACGATACCGCCGAAGATGTTAACCAGAACGGCTTTAACATTGTCGTCAGAAAGGATGATTTTGAACGCTTCGGTCACGCGCTCTTTGGTCGCGCCACCGCCAACGTCGAGGAAGTTAGCCGGTTCGCCGCCGTGCAGCTTAACGATGTCCATGGTGCCCATCGCCAGGCCCGCGCCGTTAACCATGCAACCGATGTTGCCATCCAGCGCAACGTAGTTCAGCTCCCACTGTGCTGCCTGCGCTTCACGCGGATCTTCCTGAGACTGGTCGCGCATTTCGCGCAGGTCAGCCTGGCGGAACAGTGCGTTGCCGTCAGCACCCAGTTTGCCGTCGAGGCAAATCAGGTCGCCCTGCTTGGTGACAACCAACGGGTTGATTTCGATCAGCGCCAGGTCACGCTCAAGGAAGATGGTCGCCAGACCCATAAAGATTTTGGTGAACTGCTGAACCTGTTTACCTTCCAGACCCAGTTTGAATGCCAGCTCACGTCCCTGATACGGCATTGGGCCCGCCAGCGGATCCAGTGCGACTTTGTGGATCAGGTGCGGGGTTTCTTCCGCGACTTTTTCGATTTCCACGCCGCCTTCGGTAGAGGCCATAAAGACCACGCGACGGGAGCTACGGTCAACCACAGCGCCGAGGTAAAGTTCTTTACCAATATCGGTCGCAGCTTCAACCAGAATCTGATTTACCGGTTGGCCATTGGCGTCCGTCTGGTAAGTGACCAGACGTTTACCCAGCCAGTGTTCAGCAAAAGCGCGAATGTCTTCTTTGCTGTTCACGACCTTCACACCGCCCGCTTTACCGCGGCCACCAGCGTGAACCTGACATTTTACTACCCATGGACCTGCGCCGATTTTAGAGGCAGCTTCTTCGGCTTCACGCGGAGTAGTACAGGCATAACCCACCGGTGCCGGTAAGCCATAGCGGGCAAAAAGTTGTTTTGCCTGATATTCATGTAAGTTCATGTGTTCTGTCCATCCTTCAGGTAATCGTTATCTTATAACCCGTAGGCCTGATAAGGCCGCAGACCTACGGGGCAGGTGATACTCTTTATTGTTACACGTCTAACAGCAGACGCGTTGGATCTTCCAGCAACTCTTTAATGGTCACCAGGAAGCCCACTGACTCACGACCATCGATCAGGCGGTGGTCATAAGACAGCGCCAGATACATCATCGGCAGGATTTCAACCTTGCCGTCTACCGCCATCGGCCTGTCTTTGATGGCATGCATTCCCAGGATGGCGCTCTGCGGCGGGTTGATGATCGGCGTAGACATCAAGGAACCGAACACACCACCGTTAGTGATAGTGAAGTTCCCGCCCGTCAGATCCTCGACCGTCAACTTGCCGTCGCGACCTTTCACTGCCAATTCTTTGATATTTTTCTCGATGTCAGCCATACCCAACAGGTCAACATTGCGCAGAACCGGAGTCACCAGGCCGCGCGGCGTAGAGACCGCCATGCTGACATCAAAGTAGTTGTGATATACCACGTCATCGCCATCGATAGAGGCGTTGACTTCCGGGAAGCGTTTCAGCGCTTCAACCACGGCTTTCACGTAGAACGACATAAAGCCCAGACGGATACCGTGACGTTTTTCAAACGCATCACCGTACTGCTTACGCAGATCCATGATTGGCTTCATGTTGACTTCGTTGAAGGTCGTCAGCATCGCGGTGGAGTTTTTCGCTTCCAGCAGACGCTCGGCCACGCGCTTACGCAGACGGGTCATCGGAACACGTTTCTCACCACGCGTACCCAGTGCAGGTTGAGCGGCAGGTGCGGCTGCCGGCGCTTTGGCTTCCGCTTTCGCTGCCGGCGCTTTAGCCAGATGTTTTTCAACATCTTCACGAGTGATGCGGCCGCCGACGCCGGTACCATTAATGGCGCTGGCTTCGAGGTTATGCTCACCCAGCAGGCGACGAATCGCCGGGCTCAGGGCATCGTTATTCTGCTCGGAGAGCGAGGCTTGCTGGCGCTGCGCCGGAGTAGAATCTTTTTCTTCAGACTTGGCGCTGGTCTCTTTCCCGGCGCTGTTACCTTCACGCAGGCGACCGAGGATCTGGCGAGACGTGACGGTTGTCCCTTCATCTTCCAGAACCGCATCAAGAATACCGTCCGCTGATGCCGGTACTTCCAGTACCACTTTGTCAGTTTCGATTTCTACCAGCACTTCATCGCGCTTAACGCTATCGCCCGGTTTTTTATGCCAGGTCGCTACGGTTGCGTCAGCCACAGATTCAGGCAGGTCGGGAACAAGAATATCTACGCTACTCATTATTTATCCTTTATTTAATCGACGTTCAGCGCGTCATTGACCAGATCTTGTTGCTGCTTCTGGTGAACGGACATATATCCTACTGCCGGTGAGGCAGAGGCCGGGCGACCTGCGTAACGCAGAGCAGACCCAAATGGAATCACTTCACGGAAATGATGCTGGCTGCAGTACCATGCGCCCTGGTTGAGCGGCTCTTCCTGGCACCAGACAAAATCATGTACGTGAGCGTACTGTTTCAACACGTCCTGCATCGCTTTATGCGGGAACGGATAAAGCTGTTCGATGCGCACAATGGCAACATCTTTCTGACCATTCTTGCGGCGTTGCTCCAGCAGGTCGTAATAAACCTTACCAGAACACATTACAACGCGCTTCACGCCTTTCGGATCCAGTTCATCAATCTCGCCAATGGCTGGCAGGAACGCACCGTTAGCCAGTTCGTCCAGCGTGGACACCGCCAGCGGATGACGCAGCAATGACTTCGGTGACATCACCACCAGTGGACGGCGCATACCGCGCAGCGCCTGACGACGCAGCATGTGGTACACCTGAGCCGGGGTAGACGGGACGCAAACCTGCATGTTCTGCTCGGCGCAGAGTTGCAGATAACGTTCCAGACGCGCGGAGGAGTGCTCCGGACCCTGACCTTCATAGCCGTGCGGCAGCAGCATCACCAGACCACACATGCGGCCCCATTTCTGCTCGCCAGAGGAGATGAACTGGTCGATAACCACCTGTGCGCCGTTGGCGAAGTCGCCAAACTGTGCTTCCCAGATGGTCAGCGTGCGCGGCTCAGCCGTGGCGTAGCCGTATTCAAATGCCAGCACCGCTTCTTCAGACAGAACGGAGTCCCATACGCGGAACGTGCCCTGACCGTTATGCACGTGCTGCAATGGGGTGTAGGTTGAACCGTTCGCCTGGTTGTGGATCACCGCATGGCGGTGGAAGAAGGTCCCGCGACCGGAGTCTTCACCCGACAGACGAACCGGAATGCCTTCGTCTACCAGCGTGGCGTAGGCCAGATTCTCAGCGCCACCCCAGTCGAACAGCTTCTCGCCGGCGGCCATTGACTGACGGTCACCGTAAATCTTGGCGACACGCGACTGCATTTCAACCGCTTCAGGTACGGTACTGATGCGTTTTGCCAGTTCCTGCAAACGCTTCATTTCAACCTTGCTCGGGTAGTTTTCGTCCCAATCGTGGTTGAGGTACGGTGACCAGGTGAAGGAGTGCATGTTCATTGGACGCCACTCTTTCACCACGCATTCACCCGCATCTAACGCATCACGATACAGGTTGACCATTTCGGTCGCGTCTTCCAGCGTAACAACTTTATCGGTTTCCAGTTTGTCAGCGTAGATTTTGCGCGGCGTCGGGTGTTTTTTGATTTTCTGATACATCAGCGGCTGGGTTGCGCTCGGCTCGTCGGCTTCGTTATGGCCGTGACGGCGGTAGCACACCAGATCAATGAACACATCGCGTTTAAAGGTATTACGGAAATCCAGCGCCAGACGCGTCACGAAAGCGACCGCTTCCGGGTCATCCGCATTGACGTGGAAAATCGGCGCCATCACCATCTTACCAATGTCGGTGCAATACGGCGTGGAACGCGCATCCAGTGGGTTAGAGGTGGTGAAACCGACCTGGTTGTTGATAACGATACGAACGGTGCCGCCGACTTCGTAGCCGCGCGCTTTCGACATGTTCAGGGTTTCCTGAACCACGCCTTGCCCGGTTACCGCTGCGTCACCGTGAATGGTGATCGGCAGAACTTTATTGCTGCTCGGCTCATCCAGTCTGTCCAGACGCGCACGAACGGAACCGATAACCACCGGGCTGACGATCTCCAGGTGCGACGGGTTAAACGCCAGCGCCAGGTGAACCAGACCGCCTTCGGTTTCGATATCCGATGAGAAGCCCATGTGGTACTTCACGTCACCGGTACCGAGGTGTTCTTTATGTTTGCCCGCAAATTCGTCGAACAGTTCTTGTGGACGTTTACCCAGTACGTTCACCAGCACGTTCAAACGACCACGGTGCGCCATGCCCAGAACCACTTCACGCGTGCCGCTGTTGCCAGCATGGCGAATCATCTCTTTGAGCATCGGAATTAACGCATCACCACCTTCCAGCGAGAAGCGTTTAGCCCCCGGGAACTTGGCCCCCAGGTAGCGCTCCAGACCTTCTGCTGCGGTCAGTTCACTGAGGAAACGTTTTTTCTCTTCGCCACTGAACGCCGCGCGACCGGATTCGATACGCTGTTGAAGCCAGCGTTTCTCTTCGGTGCTGGTGATGTGCATGTACTCAGCGCCAATCGGGCCGCAGTAAGTTTGCTTCAGTGCTTCCAGTAACTCGCCCAGCTTCATCGTATCTTTGCCACCGGCAAAAGAACCGACGTTAAAGCTTTCCTGAAGATCGGCTTCGGTCAGATCGTGGAAAGACGGATCCAGATCGGCCACGTTTTCTTGCTGCCACAGTCCCAGTGGATCGAGATTCGCTTGCTGATGACCGCGGAAACGGTATGCGTTGATGAGCTGCAGGACTTTAACCTGCTTCACATTGGCATCAGGGTCGGAAATAGAAGAAGAGTAACGTGGGGTAGCCAACGCCTGACGACGGAAATAATCACGCGTTTTTGAATGGAGTTGATCCGGTTTGACTCCGGTACCAGGTAACTGCTGGAACGTCGAACGCCAGTTAGCATCTACCGAGTCAGGGTCGGTTAAGAAGTCTTCATAGAGCTGTTCTATCCAACTCTGGTTCGAACCAGAGAGGTAAGAAGAGTCCAACCAGGCTTTCAAAGCGCTGTTCTGCATCGTGATCCCTTAAGCATCTTTTCTGCTTATTTAATACTCTAAATAGTTCACGTTTCAGGAAGGCGGCAAGCTTGCGAATCCCTGGGAGCTTACAGCCAGTAAGTGACCGGGGTGAGCAAGTGCAGCCAACGCACATGCAACCTGAACTATGACGAGTATTTCGCCGTGGATACTACCACGCATATGGAGTATGCGTGCCGGGGTTCACTTGCGAGCTCTTTTTGTTTGGCTCGCGAAGGAACCTTTAAAAACTGTCAGAGATAAGAGGCAGTTTTTAGAGGTTTCCTGCATTAACGATTTGCCTGATGGCGCTTCACTTATCAGGCCTACGGGATTGTACCTGTAGGCCGGATAAGACGTTTACGTCGCCATCCGGCAACAACGACTTATGCACTACGCTTCAGCAGCATCGACTTAATATGGCCGATGGCGCGCGTCGGGTTCAGCCCCTTAGGACATACACTGACGCAGTTCATGATGCTATGGCAGCGGAATACGCTGAAAGCGTCACTTAGCCCTTCCAGGCGGCTGTCGGTTTCGGTATCGCGACTGTCAATCAGGAAGCGGTACGCAGCCAGCAGACCTGCCGGGCCAATAAACTTGTCCGGATTCCACCAGAATGACGGGCAGGACGTTGAGCAGCATGCACATAAAATACATTCATACAGCCCATCGAGCTTCTCACGCTGCTCAGGCATTTGTAAATGCTCACGAGCCGGTGGATTTTTCCCATTATTCAACAAGTAAGGTTTAATCTTCTCATACTGTGCGTAGAATTGCCCCATGTCTACCACCAAATCGCGCACCACCGGTAAACCCGGCAACGGGCGGATGACAATTTTTTTGCCCGGCTGATTCAGCGCAGAAATAGGTGTGATACAGGCCAGACCATTTTTGCCGTTCATGTTCAGGCCGTCGGAGCCACAAACGCCTTCACGGCAAGAGCGACGGAACGACAGTGACGGGTCTTTTTCCTTCAGCTGCATCAACGCATCCAGCAGCATCATGTCGCGACCTTCTTCCGCTTCCAGGGTGTAATCCTGCATATGCGGAGCATCGTCTACGTCCGGGTTATAACGATAAACTGAAAACTCGAGTTTCATTGTCCTGTCTCCGCATTAATAAGTACGAATCTTCGGCGGGAATGCCGGGCGCAGTTTCGGTTCCATGTTGACCTGACGTCGTGTCATGGATTCCGATTCTGGCAGGTACAGGGAATGGCACAGCCAGTTTTCATCGTCACGTTCCGGGAAGTCGAAGCGGCTATGCGCGCCACGGCTTTCGGTACGGAAGTTTGCAGACACCGCCGTGGCGTAAGCAGTTTCCATCAGGTTATCCAACTCCAGACACTCAACGCGCTGGGTGTTGAACTCGCTGGAGGTATCATCCAGACGGGCATTTTTCAGGCGTTCACGAATCACCTTCAGCTCTTCAAGACCCTTCGCCATCGCGTCACCTTCACGGAATACCGAGAAGTTATGCTGCATACATTCCTGCAGCGCTTTACGGATGACCACAGGATCTTCGCCGTCACGGTTGCCGTTCCAGCGGTTCAGTCGTTCCAGAGAAGCATCAATCTCGTCTTCTGTTGCATCGCGAAGGTCACCCTGCTCGGCGATAGATTCCTGCAGATGCAGACCCACCGCACGACCGAACACCACCAGATCCAGCAGCGAGTTGCCGCCCAGACGGTTGGCGCCGTGAACCGATACGCAGGCGATTTCGCCCACCGCAAACAGCCCAGGAATCACCACGTCTTCGCCCTGCTCGTTCACGGTCAGCGCCTGACCGGTTACTTTGGTCGGCACGCCGCCCATCATGTAGTGGCAGGTTGGGATAACCGGAATAGGTTCTTTCACCGGGTCAACGTGAGCAAAGGTACGGGAGAGTTCAAGGATGCCCGGCAGACGGGACTCAAGAACCTCTTTACCCAGATGGTCGAGTTTCAGCTTGGCATGTGGGCCCCATGGACCGTCACAGCCACGACCTTCACGGATTTCGATCATGATAGAACGCGCCACCACGTCACGACCCGCCAGGTCTTTCGCATTCGGGGCATAACGCTCCATAAAGCGCTCACCGTGTTTGTTCAGCAGGTAACCGCCTTCACCACGGCAACCTTCAGTGACCAGAACCCCTGCCCCGGCGATACCGGTTGGGTGGAACTGCCACATTTCCATATCCTGCACCGGTACACCGGCACGGATTGCCATGCCAACGCCGTCACCGGTGTTGATATGCGCGTTGGTGGTGGACTGGTAAATACGGCCTGCGCCGCCGGTCGCCAGCACGGTGGCGCGGGCTTTGAAGTAAACCACTTCACCGGTTTCGATACACAGCGCGGTACACCCGACCACTGCACCATCGGCGTTTTTCACCAGATCCAGCGCGTACCACTCAGAGAAAATGGTGGTATGGTTTTTCAGGTTCTGCTGATACAGCGTGTGCAACAGCGCATGACCGGTACGGTCAGCTGCTGCTGCTGTACGTGCCGCCTGCTCGCCGCCGAAGTTTCTCGACTGACCCCCAAACGGACGTTGATAGATAGTGCCATCGTCAAGACGCGAGAACGGCAGGCCCATATGGTCCAGTTCCAGAATCGCTTCCGGGCCGGTCTTACACATATATTCAATCGCGTCCTGGTCACCAATGTAATCCGACCCTTTAACGGTGTCGTACATGTGCCATTCCCAGTTATCTTCATGGGTATTACCGAGCGCAACGGTGATGCCACCCTGCGCGGAAACGGTATGGGAACGGGTTGGGAACACTTTGGAGAGCAGCGCACAGGTCTGGCCGCTCTGGGAAATTTGCAGCGCCGCGCGCATACCTGCGCCACCGGCACCAATCACAACAGCATCAAATTCTCTGACTGGCAGTTTCATTACACACCCCACACCACAACGAATCCATAAATGACGTAAACCACCAGTGCAACGACAATCGCCAGTTGCAGAATCAGGCGCACGGCCAGTGGTTTAACGTAGTCGGTCAACACCTGCCACATGCCAATCCAGGCATGAATCAAGATAGAAAATAGTGCCAGCAGGGTGAAGACTCTGGTGAATGCCGATGAGAAGAAACCAGTCCAGATTTCCCAGGTCAGCGTGCCACTGGTGGCGAAGAAGCCGACCATATAGATGATGTATAACGTCAGAACGATAGCGGTAGCACGGACCAGAATGAAGTCATGTACGCCGTTGCGTCCTAATGCGGAGGCGTTGCTTACCATACGAGGACTCCTGCGAGAAGTGAAAGCACGACAATGATAACAAAAGAAATTTTGGCAGAACGCGTCCCTGCTTCGAGGGTTTCTTCGATGTAGCCAAAATCCATCAACAGATGGCGAATGCCCATGACGGCGTGGTAGGCCAGTGCTATCAGAATTCCCCACAGAATTAACTCCACAAAGACGTTATTCATAATGGAAGACGCCGCGAGGAAACCTTCAGGGGAGGAAAGGCTGGTACCCAATAACCACAACAGTATCCCGACCGCCACGAAGGTGATCACTCCAGATACGCGATGGAGAATGGACGCTATCGCCGTGATTGGGAACCGAATCGTTTGCAGATCCAGATTGACAGGTCTTTGTTTTTTCACATTTCTTATCATGAATAACGCCCACATGCTGTTCTTATTATTCCCTTTAGACTTCGGGTACAGAAGATGAAGACTCCTGTTGCCTGAAAGACGACGGGATTTCCTTCCTCCGGTCTGCGTGCGGGTCAGACAGCGTCCTTACTATAACTACGCGTCATATAAAACACTGCTTCCAGTTGCTAAAACGACACGTTACAACGCTGGTTGGCTCGGGATTGCAGGGTATTCCGGAGACCTGGCGGCAGTATAGGACGTTCACAAAATCATTACAATTAACCTACATATAGTTTGTCGGGTTTTATCCCGAACAGTGACATAGGTCACGATAACAACATTATTTTAATTTTTAATCATCTGATTTGACAATCATTAAACAAACTTGTTACAAACGACACCAGAAAAAGCATATAATGCGTAAAAGTTATGGGGTCACTCTTTCACCGATGAGTAAGTTATGTAACAGTGTGGAAAGGTTGACCAATGAATTCAGGACAGTTATTAGTGTAGACAGGTTTAATAATTCGGATTGCTAAGTTGTTGATTTGTTGCTAATTCACCATGAGTTAACTGATTTACCTGCAAGCGCCCATTGCTCTGTACCCTGGTTTTCTCCTCTTCGCAGAGCGGCGAGCCGAATAACAAAGTGGTAACGGTTAATTGATGAGTTGAAACAGATCTCACCTGAGTAGTCTTAAGCAATAAGGCGCTAAGGAGACCGTAAATGGCTGATACTAAAGCAAAACTCACTCTAAACGGTGATATTGCTATCGAACTGGATGTGCTAAAAGGCACGCTCGGTCAGGACGTTATTGATATTCGTAGCCTTGGCTCAAAAGGCATGTTTACTTTTGACCCAGGTTTCACCTCTACCGCATCCTGCGAATCCAAAATTACGTTCATCGACGGTGACGAAGGTATTTTGCTGCATCGCGGCTTCCCGATTGACCAGTTGGCAACCGAATCTAACTATCTGGAAGTGTGTTATATCTTGCTGTACGGTGAAAAACCGACGCAGGAAGAGTACGACGAGTTCAAAACCACGGTCACTCGCCATACCATGATCCACGAGCAGATCACCCGTCTGTTCCACGGTTTCCGCCGCGACTCCCACCCGATGGCCGTGATGTGCGGTGTCACCGGGGCGCTGGCTGCGTTCTACCACGACTCTCTGGACGTGAATAATCCGCGCCATCGTGAAATTGCCGCCTTCCGTCTGCTGTCCAAAATGCCGACCATGGCCGCAATGTGCTACAAATATTCCATCGGTCAGCCGTTTGTTTACCCGCGCAATGACCTGTCTTACGCCGGTAACTTCCTGAACATGATGTTCTCCACGCCGTGCGAAAAATATGAAGTGAATCCGATCCTGGAACGCGCAATGGACCGTATTCTGATCCTGCACGCCGACCACGAACAGAACGCCTCAACCTCTACCGTACGTACCGCGGGATCTTCTGGCGCTAACCCGTTTGCCTGTATCGCTGCCGGTATTGCTTCCCTGTGGGGACCGGCACACGGCGGCGCAAACGAAGCCGCACTGAAGATGCTGGAAGAAATCAGCTCGGTTAAACACATTCCAGAATTTGTTCGCCGCGCGAAAGACAAAAATGACTCTTTCCGCCTGATGGGCTTTGGTCACCGTGTTTACAAAAACTATGACCCACGCGCCACCGTGATGCGTGAAACCTGCCATGAAGTGCTGAAAGAACTGGGCACTAAAGATGATCTGCTGGAAGTGGCGATGGAGCTTGAGCACATCGCGCTGAACGACCCGTACTTCATCGAGAAGAAACTGTACCCGAACGTCGACTTCTACTCCGGTATCATTCTGAAAGCGATGGGCATTCCGTCTTCCATGTTCACCGTGATCTTTGCCATGGCGCGTACCGTTGGCTGGATTGCTCACTGGAACGAAATGCACACCGACGGCATGAAAATCGCCCGTCCTCGTCAGCTGTACACCGGCTACGACAAGCGTGATTTTAAGGCTGATATTAAGCGCTAATTCTCTGCCGGATGGCGCTATCGCTTATCCGGCCTACGTTTTTATTTCCGTAGGCCGGATAATCCGCATCTTGCTGTGCCCGGCACATTCTTTCTTTTTCTTGACCCCCGTTGTTTTCATCCAGCTTTCTCTATGATTTACTGAGTGTTACTTAATGATACTCTGGAGCATGGGATGCCTGTTTTGCAGTGGGCCGCATTGTTTGTGCTGTCATTACTTCTTTCCCTGCTCTTTCTGTTTATCCATCTCCCGGGACCGCTACTGCTCGGTTCAATGATCGTTGGCATATTGTTCAGTTTGCGTGACATTGCCCTGCACCCGCCTCGCTGTACCTTTCTTGCTGCGCAGGCCATTCTCGGCTGCATGATTGCGCAAAACCTCACCGGTTCGATTTTAACGATACTTGCGGCACACTGGCCGATGGTGATTGCCATCCTGCTGGCGACCCTTATCTCCAGCACCGCAATTGGCTGGCTGTTGGTACGCTACAGTAAGCTGCCGGGCAATACCGGCGCGTGGGGATCTTCACCTGGCGGCGCGGCGGCAATGGTTGCGATGGCGCAGGAATATGGCGCTGATATTCGCCTGGTAGCCTTTATGCAGTATCTGCGGGTGTTACTGGTGGTGGGCGCTGCAGTGCTGGTTACTCGACTGGTAATGGGCGATCGAGCGCAAGCGGTCAGCGAGCAAATGGTCTGGTTTCCGCCGCTGAGCATCAACCTGTTCAGTACCCTATTGCTGGCCTCTGTTGCCGGGATTGCCGGGCGTGTACTACGCATTCCCTCGGGCGTGATGCTGCTGCCGATGCTGGCTGGCGCGCTGCTGAACGCAAATGGTGTGATGGTGATTGAACTGCCGGAATGGCTGCTGGCGGTAGCCTATATGGCCATCGGTTGGCAAATTGGTCTCGGTTTTGACAAGCAGATCTTTTTTATGGCGCTGCGCCCGTTGCCACAGATCCTGTTGTCCATTTTTTCACTGATGGCGATTTGCGCCGCCATGGCGTGGGGACTGGCGCATTACATGCAGATAGATTTTCTCACCGCTTATCTGGCGACCAGTCCTGGTGGCGTGGACTCCGTCGCGGTGATTGCCGCAGGAAGCCACGCCGATATGGCGCTGATCATGGCAATGCAAACCCTGCGGCTGTTCAGCATTTTGCTCACCGGGCCGGCCATCGCCCGCTTTATCTCGGCACATGCGCCGAGAAAACCGCCGTCTTAACGCGGGGCGTTAATCCGGGTGCCCAATCTCCGTCACGGTCGTTCCGGATTCATCCACAGTAAACATAAACTCGGTCATACCACCCGGAAAATTCTGCGTAATATGCAGATTGTTTTTGCCTTTCCAGACATATTCCACGAGAGCAGTATCCCCAAGATTTTCTATTTTACGATCCTTACCTGGGGTCAACGTGGGTGTCAGGTTTTGACGGTCCGACCGTGCTTTTCTCAGTGCCTGATACGTTTCTTCCAGCGTCATGGCAGGATAAAAACAACGAGTCTGGGCTCCGTGTTCATAAATATATTCCATATCCCGCGGCCCGGACTCACATTGAGGGGCTACCGATTCAGCAGCACTGGCCGACGCGGCAAAGAAACCGGCTGTTGCGATAAGTAAGGCGGTACAAAAAAAACGATTAACATCCATATTCCACTCCTGCTCATCACCTTGAGAGATTCAGGTGACCTTATTCGACATATCCCTCTGCATCACCGGGACCGCGTCATGTTATGTTATTTCTGACAACCCGGACACCAGTAAAATGGTCTTGACGACAGCATCGTTTTTTCAATAATCCCGCCGCATCGCTCGCAGGCTTCACCGTCGCGGTGAAAGACTTTAAAGCGAAACAGCGCCCCGTGATGCTTATTCTCATCAGCCAGTCCACGAGTGTTATAGGATAAACGCGGAATATCGAGCAGCGCCTGCGCCAGCGCGTCCAACTGTTGTTCGCTCAACTGCGACGCTTTATGTTGCCCCGTCAGCCCAACCTGCCAGAGGATCTCTACCCGCAGGTAGTTACCCAATCCCGCGAGAAACGTCTGATCCAGCAGCAGGCCGGAAAACTGCCGATTGCGAAAACGCGGTGACAGCAGACGCGTTTTGACTTCAGCGGGTGTTAAGTGCAGATCCAGCACGTCCGGCCCTACCCGCTGCAGGAAGGGGTGGGTAGTGAGCTGTTCTGACGTCAGTATTTCGATATCCGACGCGCTATAGAGCAGGATAGTTTTATCGGCGGTTTGCAGCCTGACGCGCAACACGCGGGTAGTGTCCGGAATATTCCCCGTGTCCACTACCCGCCAGACGCCGTACAGTTGGTTATGGCTATATAACGTCAACCCATTGGAAAAGTGGGTGAGTAAGGCTTTACCCCGCGTTTCGAGCTGGGTAATACGCAGCCCAATCAGTTGAGATTGGTACGGTTTTAACTGCTCAAAGGCAAACCAGACATCCGTCAACGGTTTGCCTTTGACTGCCGCCTCCAGGGTATCCGCCGCGCGGCGGATCTCCGGGCCTTCAGGCATAATACTGTCCTTTGTTAATGAGTTGCACCGCCCGTCACGGCGATATCGCGCTCCACCTGTAACGCCGTGACGATGGCGATTTCCAGCGCACGACGCACCGTATCACTCGCCATACTTGGCGCACCAGGATGGGCTGCAGCCTGCTGTGGCAGATAAGGGATATGAATGAATCCCCCCTTCACCGTCGGCGTATTTTGCAGTTTGTGCAGCAGCCCATACATCACATGGTTACAGACGAAGGTACCTGCGGTTTGCGAAACCGATGCCGGAATACCGGCGCTGCGCATGGCCGCCACCATGGCTTTGATCGGCAGTGTGCTGAACCACGCCGCCGGGCCATCGGCCACAATCGGTTCATCTACCGGTTGCTGGCCACGGTTATCCGCAATACGCGCATCGTCCACGTTGATAGCAACGCGTTCAACGGTGATGTCTGTACGACCTCCGGCCTGACCGACCGCCAGCACCAGCGACGGTGACAGCGTATCAATCGCAGTATTGAGCACTGCCAGAGATTCGCCAAATACGCACGGCAGTTGGCGCGCCACGACGCGGCATCCAGCGATGATAGCATTGTCGAGCCCCGAGACCACTTCCCAGGAAGGGTTAACTGACTCGCCGCCAAAGGGTTCAAATCCGGTGATTAATACCGTTTTCATCCTTCCTCCTTACAGGAACATCAGGAAATACATCAGGAACACATTCACCAGCAACAGCAGGATGCCGGTCGGCACCTGCGCTTTAATCACCGCGTTTTTATCCGGCAGCTCCAGCAGCGCCGCTGGCACGATGTTAAAGTTTGCCGCCATCGGCGTCATCAGCGTTCCGCAATACCCGGAGAACATACCAATTGCCGCCATCACCGCCGGATTGCCGCCGTGCTGCAAGACGAGGATTGGAATCCCAATCCCGGCGGTCACAATCGGGAAGGCGGCAAAGGCGTTACCCATAATCATGGTCAGCAGCGCCATGCCAATGGTGTACACCGCCACCGCAATAAAGCGGCTGTCCACTGCCAGATATTCCTGCGTCAGATACGAAATGCCGCTGCCGACACCCGCCGCCGTAAACAGCAGTCCGAGCGTGGCAAGAATTTGCGGCAGAATGAACGCCCAGCCGATGGAGTCCAGCAGACGACGCGCTTCCTGAATCGGCTGATGTGCCCGCTCATGGGTCATTTTAACCGCCATTGCCAGACCAATCAGCGAACCGGCGGTCATTGAAAACAGCGTCACCAGCGTGGCGTGATTCCCCGGCCCAAACAGCGCATTCTGTAAACCCGGAATATGATTGAACATCAGCACGCCGACAACAGTGACCACCGGGATCGCCAGCGCCGGGAAAAACAGCCGGTTGCCCAGTCGACTGGCGCTTTCTTCACGCTGTTGTTGCGTACGTTGATGGTAGCTGCCGAGCTTCACGCCGCCAAAACCGGCGATCAGCGCCAGTACGACCACCGCGATACCCACCGCGATATGCACCGTACGTTTATCGCCAAACAGTGAATAGGTCCAGTCACCCAGCAAAAATAGTAGACCATACACGCCCCAGAACAGACCGGTGGTTAAACGCCGGGGGTTCGCTTTGTCCTGCCAGGACATCACGGCCACAATCAACAAGACCGCACCCGCCAGCCAGTAGAGATAGCTTTGCTGAAAATTCATTTCGCTTCTCCTTTCGCTGCGGCATTCGCTTTCGCGACTTCTCGTTGCAGATAGCTATCCAGCCGCCACAAGCGCGCACCGTGGATCAGGAAGGCACAAATCGCCGTTGGGATCCCCCACAGGGCAATGTGCAACGGCTCGGTCTGGATCCCGCCGGACTCCAGCATAAAGTTGTGCATGAAGATGATTGCCCCAAAGGCAACAAAGATATCTTCGCCGAAAAACAGCCCAACGTTATCGGTCGCCGCTGACATCGCACGCAGGCGATAGCGTACAGAGCCTGGCAGTTCACCGTGATTTTTCTCAGCGGCCCCTTCTGCCATCGGCGCCAGCAGCGGACGCACCATTTGCGGATGGCCACCCAGACTGGTTAGTCCCAGCGCGGCGGTCGCTTCACGAATAAACAGATAGACAATCAGCAAACGGCCGCTGGTGGCGCTACGGATTTTCGCGATCCACGCCTGGGCGCGTTCTTTCAGGCCATGGCGCTCCAGCAGGCCGATGACCGCCAGTGGAATCAATAAGATAAACGGCAGGTTGCGGGTGTTGAGAAAACCTTCACCCAGTTTTTCGAGGATAGTGGCGATCGGCATATGCGCCGCCAACCCGGTGACGATCCCGGCAATAATGACCACCAATACCGGGTTAAAACGTAAAAGAAATCCGACCACGATGACGGCGATCCCCGTCAATGGCCAAAGAGAAATTACCTCTTCCATAATTCATTCCTGTTAAAACTCGTCATACTTCAAGCTGCAGGTGCGTTGACTGCGTTCGTTCACCCCAGTCACTTACTTCTGTAAGCGCCTGGGAACTCACTCACTGGTCATCTTCCTGCAACTCGAATTATTTAGAGTTTATGTTGTTGTGTAATATATTATTGTTTTGTATGGTAAATCTTATGCGCTAATTTCAATATTGCATGCATTAAACGCGCTGCGCAAACGGCGGGCAAAAGCGAGTGCGTGCTCACCATCACCATGAATACAGACCGTCTGTGCCGTGACATTGGCCCATTCTCCGGTCTGGCTTTTGACTCTCCCAAACTGCACCATTTGTAAGGTTTGCGCCAGCGCTTGCTCTTCATCTTCAATCAGCGCTCCCGGCTGACTACGCGGAACCAGACTGCCATCCGCCTGATAGCCGCGATCGGCAAATACCTCCTGACGCGTCTGCAGACCATAATGCTCGCCGGCCCGAATCAGTTCGCTACCCGCCAGCCCCACCAGCACCAGCGACGGATCGCAGGCATGCACCGCCCTGGCGATGGCATCGGCTAACTGTGGATCCCTGGCGGCCTGGTTGTACAACATGCCGTGCGGTTTGACGTGGCGCATCACGCCACCTTCCGCCCGGGTTATCGCCGCCAGCGCACCGATTTGATACAGCGTCTGGGCGTAAACCGTGTCGACGGGTAGGGTCATGGCGCTACGGCCGAAATTTTCCCGATCCGGAAAACTGGGATGCGCCCCCACTGCTACGTCATTTTTTAACGCTTCACGCACGCTTGCCAGCATGGTTTGCGCATCGCCGGCGTGAAATCCGCAGGCAATGTTGGCAGAAGACACCAGTTGCAGCAGCGCGGCATCATTTGCGCAGCCTTCACCGAGGTCTGCATTCAGATCAATTTTCATCGTTAAGTCGCCATGTTAATTGTTCCAGATAACGCTGCTGGTCGTGACGCGCCTTTAGCGCTTCCTCCAGCGAGCACTGAACAAAATGAATTGGCTGGCCGAGGGGAATTTGCGCCAGATGGTACATATCCGCCTCAATGATACAGGCGATGCGGGGATAGCCCCCCGTGGTCTGGGCGTCGTTCATCAGCACAATAGGCTGGCCGTTATGCGGCACCTGCACCACGCCGGGAAGCAGACCGTGCGACAACAGTTCTCGATCGGTAGTGCGCGTTAGCGGTTGTCCCTGCAGGCGATACCCCATGCGGTTACTCTGCGGGCTGAGTTGCCATGGCGAACGCCAGAATGACGCCTGCGAAGCTTCATCAAACTCATGATACTCAGGTCCGGGTAACGCACGAATGCGGTTCCCCCACATGAGCTGTTTTACCCCCAGCGGTCCGTTGAACCGTCGCGTGGAAACGCCCACCGCCAGCCTGTCGCCATCGCGTAACAGACGCCCTTCCAGACCACCGATGCCGACTTTCAGGTCGGTGCTGCACGACCCCATGACCTCGGGAACATCAATGCCACCCGCTATCGCCAAATAACTGCGCATGCCATGTTGCGGACGTTTTAGCGTCAGGCGTTGCCCAGCCTTCACCGGAAGTCGCCATCCGCTCCACACCGGGTTACCGTCTAAATGTGCATCACACCCCGCGCCGGTCAAGGCAAACCAGCTATCTGCGTCAAACTCCACAACCAACTGACCGAGCGTTATCTCCAGCGCGGCGGCATTTGCATCGTTGCCCACCAGCAGGTTGGCAACGTTCAATGCGGGCTTATCCAGCGCCCCACAGTGGCTGATTCCTGACTGGCGAAAACCGTGACGACCGCCGTCCTGGACGGAGGTGTACATACCGGCACGAATGATAGTTAACATACTCCCTCCTTCTGCGGTACAAAGCGCACGGTATCTCCTGGTCGTAACAGGATGGGTTCATCCCGGCGGGGATCAAACAACTTAATGGCGGTATGCCCTATCAACTGCCATCCTCCCGGCGTGGCGAGCGGGTAGATACCGGTTTGTGAGCCGCCGATACCGACCGAACCTGCTGGAACAATCAGACGCGGTTCCGCACGTCGCGGAGTATGCAGTTGTTCCGGTAAGCTCCCGAGATAGGGGAACCCTGGCTGAAAGCCTAAAAACCAGACCACATAGTCAACAGATGCATGCAATTCAACGGCCTGCTTTTCGCTTAATCCACTGTGTTGTGCGACATCGGCCAGATCCGGTCCCTGCTTTCCGCCGTAGGTCACCGGAATTTCAATAAAACGCGACTCCGGCTCCAGTGCTTCACTCTCCTCCCACCAGCGTTGCAGACGTTCAATGGCATCCAGCGCCAGGGTTTGCGGATTACGCAGCGTCACCGTGATATTGTTCATACCCGGGATCACTTCAAGCACATTCGGGGCATCAACCAGGCGCTGAGCCAAACCCCAAATACGTTTCTGGGTCGCCAGCGTAATGGGGGGTTCCAGTTCCAGAACCACCGCAGTTTCACCTAACAGATAACAACGCGCTCGCTGCACTTTCGTCCCTCTTTTTACAACCTGATTCATTAGGCGGGGTTAGGAATATCGATAAACGATACATCCAGCTCGGTATTTTCATTCAGCCATTCACTTAACGCCCGGATACCGCCGCGTTCGGTGGCATGGTGTCCGGCGGCATAGAAATGCAGCCCCTGCTCACGGGCTGAGTGAATAGTTTGCTCTGAGACTTCGCCGGTAATAAATGCATCAACACCAAAACGGGCCGCGCTATCAATGAAGCTCTGCCCTCCCCCGGTGCACCAGGCAACGCGCTGAATTTTTTCCGGCCCGCTATCGCCACACCACAATGGTTTACGCCCTAAACGCGCCTCAATCCACGAGGCAAATTCCAGCCCCGGCACCGGCATGGCAAGTTCACCCCACGGTACCAACGGCTCGATTTCACCCATCACGGTAATGCCCAACAGCGCCGCCAGCTGTGCGTTGTTACCCAGCTCCGGGTGAGCATCCAACGGCAGGTGCCAGCCATACAGGTTGATGTCATTTTCCAGCAGCGTTTTCAGACGATGGCGCTTCATGCCACGAATTACCGGAGATTCGCCTTTCCAGAAGTAACCGTGATGAACGATGACCGCATCAGCGCCCAGGCGCACAGCCTCATCCAGCAAGGCCTGGCTTGCTGTCACGCCGGTCACGATTTTATGCACCGTCTCTTTGCCCTCAACCTGTAAACCATTCGGCGCATAGTCGCTAATCGCGGCGCTGTTCAGTTTGTCGTTGATCAGTTGTTCCAGCTCGGTGTTTTTCATCATCGCCCTCGTTGTCATAATTTCTGCCTGTCCAATCAGCAATACTGCTTATGTAAAATAGCGTCCCCGCCTCCATTCGTCGATAACCATTTCACTGACACATCAAGAAACACTCACTCGCCGTTTGAACGTAAATTGCGTACCACTACGTGATTTTATTCATGTATATTTATGCAATCAGACAGCATATTGCAAAAATAATCAGATCTGTATCAAAGTTATAACTTCAAGGAAACACGCTCACGCAGTACGTTCATCCTGGCGTGAGGCATTTACTTCGAGAATAGAATGAATAAACACGCATCTCAGCCACGCGCAATTTATTACGTCGTCGCGCTGCAAATTTGGGAATACTTCAGTTTTTACGGCATGCGCGCCCTGCTGATCCTGTATCTCACCAACCAACTCAAGTACAACGATACTCATGCGTATGCGTTGTTCAGCGCTTACTGTTCGCTGGTGTATGTCACGCCTATTCTTGGCGGATACCTGGCGGATAAGGTCCTTGGTAATCGTATGGCGGTGATGATTGGCGCAGTGTTAATGGCGGTTGGACACCTGGTACTGGGTGCCAGTGAAATGGCGCCAGCGTTCCTATATTTATCTTTGGCGATCATTGTCTGCGGCTACGGTCTGTTTAAATCCAACATTAGCTGCCTGCTGGGTGAGCTGTATCACACCGACGATCCGCGCCGCGACGGCGGGTTCTCACTGCTCTACGCCGCCGGAAATATCGGTTCAATTATCGCCCCCATTGCCTGTGGCTATGTGCAGGAAGAATACAGCTGGGCGATGGGCTTCGCGCTGGCCGCAATTGGTATGCTGGCAGGACTGGTGATTTTCTTGTGCGGCAACCGGCATTTCGCCCACACAACCGGCGTCAACAAAACGGTCCTGTGTGCCAGAACGTTTGTTCTGCCAAACTGGGCCTGGCTGTTAGTGCTGCTGGTCGCCGCACCGCTGCTAATTACCGTTCTGTTCTGGAAAGAGTGGTCCGTATATGCGCTAATCGTCGCCACCGTCATTGGTCTGGCCGTTCTGGCTAAAATTTACCGTCAGGCACAAACGCAAAAACAGCGCAAAGAACTGGGGCTTATCGTCACGCTAACGTTCTTCAGTCTGCTGTTCTGGGCCTTTGCACAGCAAGGCGGCAGCTCCATCAGCCTGTATATTGACCGCTTTGTGAATCGCGATATTCTGGGATATTCCATTCCTACCGCCATGTTCCAGTCGGTTAACGCCTTTGCCGTGATGCTGTGCGGCATCGTGCTGGCCTGGGTCGTCAAAGAAAGCGTCAGCGGTAATCGTACCGTGCGCATCTGGGGAAAATTTGCCCTCGGCCTGGGGTTGATGAGTGCCGGGTTCTGTATTCTGACCTTAAGCGCCCGCTGGTCCGCCGCTTACGGCCACTCCTCGATGCCGCTGATGGTATTGGGGCTGGCGGTAATGGGATTTGCCGAACTGTTTATCGACCCGGTCGCCATGTCACAGATCACACGCATTGAAATCCCGGGCGTCACCGGCGTGTTAACCGGAATCTATATGCTGCTGTCCGGCGCTATTGCCAACTATCTGGCGGGGGTGATTGCCGACCAGACATCACAAAGCACGTTTGATGCCTCCGGGGCCATCAACTATTCCATCAACGCGTATATTGACGTCTTTAGCGAAATTACCTGGGGCGCGCTGGCCTGCGTGGCGCTGGTGCTGCTGATTTGGCTGTATCAGTCACTTAAATTTAAAAAACGCGCGCTGGCGCTAGAGTCCTGAATTAACAGGCCCGATGATGTCATATGGGTCGGGCCTGTTTTTTATCAGACGGTTACGCATTATTCGCTGCCAAATCCTCTTCAGCCAAACCGGTAATCAGTAATACCATTTCGCGATCTATTCCTTGTGCCAGCATGGTTAGCGCAATACGCAACGCGGCTTCTTGCTTACCTTGCTGTAGTCCTTGTTGCAGTCCTTGTTGCAGTCCTTCCTGTACTCCATCTAACCGTAACCGCTCCGCAATAGTCATCAGCCTCTCCTTGTGTTGGGGGATCCGTTGCGTCATCTCTTGCATAAATTCAGTGAAACGAGATTCATCGCCGGATTGCAGAATGTAATTAAACATCGCCTGTAGCTGCGTGTCATTAGTGCAACCTGTTAGTAGCAGTGTGCTCAGTTGCTCTACCAGCTCCATCAAATCCCGCTGACGGATATGCTTTTGCATCAGTTCCAGCAACGCCATTCGCCTGTGAGCCATGATGTCGTCATCTGGCACAACCGTTATATCCACCAGCGGAAATGCGCTAGCATAAAGTTGCTTTGCCGCCACGGGATCGGCGAACGCATCCAGCCAGCACAATGAATACGGGTACGGGCTTCGACAGCCATGATAAAACAGCATCGGAATAACCAGCGGTAATTCCTTGTGCCCGGCGTCCAGATGGCGCTGCATAGCTGCCATCGCATAACGCAGCAGACGAAAAGCCATATGCGGATCGGCTGAACTCTGATGCTCTATAACAACATAAACATAACCATCGCCTTCGCGTGTGTGTAAAGACCAGAGCACATCGGAGTAGCGGGAACGTAAATCAGCGTCGATAAAGCTCTCTGACTCCAGTTTCAGCGTGGATAAATCGCAAAGCGTCCGCAGAGAGGCCGGAAGGTGAATGTCGAGGAAATCGCGCGCTGTTTCGGGATGGCGTAAAAATGTTTTGAATACCGCATCATGCGGTGTGGACGTCGCTGGCGTTGTCATCGTGTTCCGTCACCTGAAAGAAGATGACAGGACTTTACTGCCCGAGCGTGACGCGTGCATCCAGGCATTCACAGCCTTGCGTACACGCTCCAATTCTAAATGCGCCCGGCAGCAACGCATTCATGCTACCGGATGGTAGTACGCAGAAATAAACCGCACGCTCACCCCTTGCGTGCCGCCTCGTAGGCCGCCAGCGTCGCTAGCCTGGCCTGCTTATGATCAATAATCGGACGGGGATAACTGAGGGTAACCTGCGCTTTTTCCGCCCACGTCCACGGATCGTGGATCGCTTTACCAGGTACGTCGTGCAACTCGGGAACCCACCGGCGGATAAACTCACTGTCGCGGTCGAACTTTTCCCCCTGAGTGGTGGGATTAAAAATGCGGAAATACGGTGCCGCGTCGGTTCCTGTAGACGCAGCCCACTGCCAGCCACCATTATTGGCCGCCAGGTCGCCGTCGATCAGTTGCGACATGAAATACTGCTCGCCTTTACGCCAGTCAATCAACAGATCTTTCACCAGGAAGCTGGCGGCGATCATGCGTAAACGGTTATGCATCCAGCCGGTAGCGTTAAGCTGGCGCATCGCGGCATCAACAATGGGGTATCCCGTATTTCCCGTCTGCCACGCCTGAAGATGCGCCGCGTTGTTCTGCCATTGCACACGGTCAGTCCAGCGAATAAACGGTTGATGTCGGCACAGCGCCGGATGGTAAGTCATTAAATGACGGTAAAATTCGCGCCAGATAAGTTCATTTAGCCAGACGCTCCCGGCACCGCCCTCTAGCGCCTTCGGCTGTTCGGCTAACAGACGGTTCAGGCATTGACGCGGCGACAACCCGCCCGTGGCCAGACTCGCAGACAAGCGACTGGTGCCTTCAATGGCCGGGTAATCACGCTGTTGCTCATAGTCGTTCGCGGCCTGCTGACAAAACTGGCGTAACTGCGCGATAGCCCGTTTTTCTTGCGCCGGGAAAAGTGCTGCATCAAAATCCTGCTGCGGATAATTCAGCGTGAGTGGCGTTAACGGCGCGGTGAGCGCCCCACTCTCCCGCACCATTGGCGCGCTAACACATTCCGGAATGCCGTCTTTAATTCGCTTCAGCCAGGCATTTTTAAACGGCGTAAAGACTTTATACATTTCATGATTGCCGGTCATAACCGCGCCCGGGGGTAAGATCACACTGTCGTCAAAGCCTTCGCACACGACGTCAGGCAACTGCTTCTCGACCCTTGCATCACGCTGCCGTTCGTTGATTTCATACTGATAGTTATAAAACAGTCGGCTGACGTCATGCTGTGCGCAAACACGTTTTACTGTCTCCACGCTGGCAGCAAAATCGGCAACTTCATGAAACAAGAGCGGGATCCCTTTTTCTGCCAACGCCGCATGTAGCGCATTCAACTGCACGCTGATAAACGCCGCCTGACGCGCAGACATATCATGCGCCGCCCATTGTTCTGGGGTGGAGATATATAGCGCCAGCACCCGGGCTGAACGATCCCGACACGCCGCCGTAAGAGCAAGATTGTCATGCAGGCGCAAATCACGCCGAAACCAGACCAGATGCGTGGTCATAAAACTCCCGCAGATAAATTAATTTTTGCCGCGCAAATCCAGAATTGCCGGCCAGAGTTCAAAATAACGTTGCCCGGACAGCCAGGTGTTCGGGTGCTCGGCCATATAGTGTTTGATGAGCATTAACGGCGCAAGCAGTGGCTGCGCTTCACGTCGATAGCTATCGATTATCGAGGTCAGTTCCTGACGTTGATGCAGATCGAGTTGATTACGGAAATAACCCTGAACGTGCATCAGGACATTGGTGTGATTACGTCGGGTTGCATTATTGAACAGCAAATGCGTCAGTCGTAAGCGGTACTCATTAAAAAACGCCTCAAGACTTTGCCATTCATGGATGGCCGCAACGAAGGGACCAAGTTCACGATACTCTGGCTGGGAATGCGCCAGCAGGATCAGTTTGTAGCGGGTGTGATAGTCAATCAACGCCCCACGCGTTAGCCCCCGCTGGCGAAGCTTATACAGTTCATGCAACGCATAAATACGCACCAGGGTACTGTCGTCAAACGGGCAGACTTCTCTGGCAGAACCACCAACCGCAGGTGCCGTAACACAGGTGCGGATACCCACAGGAATTCTCTTGCTCATTACGACTCCTTATCCGTTATTCGGGTAAGTGTAGACGTCCGTGCATAAAAAAACCGCCACATTGCTGTTGGCGGTTTTTTTAGCAATTACGATGACTTAATAGAAATCGCAGGTCGCTTTTTCAGCCTGATCCATCCACACCGGTTTATCACTGGTTTTCGACCAGACGCGGTGCAGGTAGCTGTAAAAACGGGCACGGTCTTTCCAGAACAGCATGACCGGCAGCGCCAGCACGCCCGCCACGACGGCGAAAGTACGGCGTAATAAGACAATGTGCGCTGGATATTCTTTATACAAGTCCATAATCCCCTCCCCTATATCTGTTCGGTGAATGGCACCGGAAAATAAATTTGGTTAACTGATGAAAATAATACCGCCTTGTGTGTAATTTTGCTACTCATCCGACCACTTATTTTTATCTATTGATGCTCCGTTTAGCCTGAAACTGTAATTAGGTTACATAAAGGTTAAATTAATACTAATCATTAGTTAAATAACGGTCTTTGCCATTTTTATACTTTTTTTACACCCCACCCGCCAATTTTTGCGAAATCTTTGCAACCAAAAACCTACGCTCTGGTTATCACATTGATGTCACAGGAGGTGCACCGTGAGTGCAGGCGTGATAACTGGCATTGTGCTGGTTTTTTTATTACTCGGTTATCTGGTGTATGCCCTGATTAAGGCGGAGGCGTTCTGATGGCGGCACAAGGATTTTTACTCATCGCCAGTTTCTTACTGGTGTTATTTGTCATCGCCAGACCGCTGGGTGCCGTGCTGGCACGACTCATCACCAACATCCCCCTTCCGGGCGTAACCGGTGTTGAGCGTATTCTCTGGCGCGGGTTAGGCGTTTCACAACATGAGATGAACTGGAAACAGTACCTGCTGGCGATCCTGATGCTCAATATCCTGGGTCTGCTGGTACTGTTTTCCCTGCTGATGGCGCAAAACTTGTTACCGCTGAATCCTCAGCAGCTCCCGGGGCTGTCATGGCATCTTGCGCTGAATACCGCCGTGAGCTTTGTCACCAATACCAACTGGCAGTCTTACAGTGGCGAAACCACCTTAAGCTACTTTAGCCAGATGGCTGGCTTAACCGTGCAGAACTTCCTGTCTGCGGCGACCGGTATTGCGGTGATTTTTGCCCTGATCCGCGCCTTTACGCGCCAGAGTATGAATACCCTGGGCAACGCGTGGGTGGATCTGGTGCGCATTACGCTGTGGATCCTGCTCCCTCTTTCTCTGCTTATTGCCCTGTTCTTTATTCAGCAAGGCGCACTGCAAAACCTGCTGCCCTATCAGTCATTCACCACCCTTGAAGGCGTCAAGCAGCTGTTACCAATGGGACCGGTTGCCTCGCAGGAGGCCATTAAAATGCTCGGTACCAACGGCGGCGGCTTCTTTAATGCTAACTCATCGCATCCGTTTGAAAACCCAACCGCCTTGACCAATATGGTGCAGATGTTGGCTGTCTTTTGCATCCCTGCCGCCCTGTGCTTTGCCTTTGGCGATGTCGTGGGCGATCGCCGTCAGGGACGCACCCTACTGTGGGCCATGTCGCTGATTTTTGTCATCTGCGTGGCGATTGTGATGTGGGCGGAAGTTCAAGGAAACCCGCATCTGCTGGCATTTGGCGCAGACAGCAGTCTCAATATGGAAGGGAAAGAGAGCCGCTTTGGCGTACTGGTCAGCAGTCTGTTTGCGGTCATCACAACGGCGGCCTCCTGTGGGGCGGTCATCGCGATGCACGACTCCTTCACCGCACTGGGCGGGATGGTACCGATGTGGTTGATGCAGATTGGAGAAGTGGTGTTCGGCGGCGTGGGCTCCGGTTTGTACGGCATGCTGCTGTTCGTCCTGCTGGCAGTGTTTATCGCCGGACTGATGATCGGGCGCACGCCGGAATATCTGGGTAAGAAAATCGACGTGCGGGAAATGAAAATGACCGCGCTGGCGATTCTGGTGACGCCTGCGCTGGTGCTGCTCGGTACAGCGATAGCCATGATGAGCGACGCCGGACGCAGCGCCATGCTCAACCCCGGCCCGCATGGTTTCAGCGAAGTACTGTACGCCGTATCATCTGCCGCCAACAACAACGGCAGCGCCTTTGCCGGGTTAAGCGCTAACAGCCCCTTCTGGAACTGCCTGCTGGCGTTGTGCATGTTCTTTGGCCGCTTCGGGGTCATTATTCCGGTGATGGCAATTGCCGGTTCGCTGGTGGCTAAAAAGAGCCAACCGGCAAGCCAGGGGACGCTCCCCACTCACGGCCCACTGTTTGTCGGGTTGTTGATCGGTACAGTGTTACTGGTTGGCGCCCTTACCTTTATTCCTGCACTGGCGCTTGGCCCGGTCGCAGAATACCTCTCTTTACGTTGAGCGATACGGAGCACATTGTTATGAGTCGCAAACAACTGGCACTGTTCGAACCGTCTCTGGTCGCACACGCGCTGATGGACGCAGTCAAAAAGTTAAGCCCACATACTCAGTGGCGCAACCCGGTGATGTTTATCGTCTGGCTGGGCAGCCTGCTGACAACCTTGTTAACCGTTGCAATGGCAACCGGGCACATGACAGGCAATCCCCTGTTTACCGGTGCGATAAGCCTCTGGCTGTGGGTCACCGTCCTTTTCGCCAATTTTGCCGAAGCGCTGGCGGAAGGACGCAGTAAAGCTCAGGCCAACAGCCTGAAAGGCGTTAAGAAGACGGCGTTTGCCCGCAAATTGCGTGAACCGAAATACGGTGCAGAAATGGATCATGTTCCCGCAGAGGAACTACGCAAAGGCGATATCGTGCTGGTGGAAGCAGGCGATATTATTCCCTGCGACGGCGAGGTGATTGAAGGCGGCGCATCGGTGGACGAAAGCGCCATTACCGGGGAATCTGCGCCGGTTATCCGTGAGTCCGGCGGTGATTTTGCTTCCGTAACCGGCGGGACCCGCATTCTTTCCGACTGGCTGGTTATCGAATGCAGCGTGAACCCCGGTGAAACCTTCCTCGACCGGATGATCGCCATGGTTGAAGGCGCCCAGCGGCGTAAGACGCCCAACGAAATCGCGCTGACGATCCTGCTGATAGCCCTGACCATCGTCTTTTTACTGGCAACCGCAACCCTGTGGCCGTTCTCCGCCTGGGGCGGCAGTGCCGTTAGCGTCACGGTGCTGGTTGCCCTGCTGGTGTGCCTGATCCCGACAACTATTGGTGGGTTACTCTCGGCGATTGGCGTGGCCGGTATGAGCCGAATGCTCGGCGCGAACGTGATCGCCACCAGCGGGCGGGCGGTCGAAGCAGCAGGTGACGTCGACGTACTGCTGCTGGATAAAACCGGCACCATTACGCTGGGTAACCGTCAGGCATCAGATTTTATTCCCGCCCACGGTGTCGACGAAAAAACGCTGGCCGACGCGGCGCAGCTTTCATCACTGGCGGATGAAACGCCGGAAGGTCGCAGCATCGTGATTCTGGCAAAACAGCGCTTTAATCTGCGCATACGCGATGTGCAATCGCTGCACGCCTCGTTTGTGCCGTTCACCGCGCAAAGCCGGATGAGCGGCATTAACATCGACAACCGCATGATCCGTAAAGGCTCGGTCGACGCCATTCGTCGTCACGTTGAGGCCAACGGCGGACACTTCCCTGCAGATGTCGAACAGAAAGTGGAAAACGTTGCCCGTCTTGGCGCGACGCCGCTGGTGGTTGTCGAAGGTTCGCGCGTTCTGGGCGTCATTGCCCTGAAAGATATCGTCAAAGGCGGGATCAAAGAACGGTTTGCCCAGCTACGCAAAATGGGTATCAAAACGGTGATGATTACCGGCGATAACCGCCTGACCGCCGCGGCGATTGCGGCAGAAGCCGGGGTGGACGACTTTTTAGCCGAAGCCACACCGGAAGCTAAGCTGGCGCTGATCCGTCAGTACCAGGCGGAAGGTCGTCTGGTGGCGATGACCGGTGACGGCACGAACGACGCCC
This sequence comes from Citrobacter sp. wls711, assembly GCF_005281055.1. Lineage (NCBI taxonomy): Bacteria > Pseudomonadati > Pseudomonadota > Gammaproteobacteria > Enterobacterales > Enterobacteriaceae > Citrobacter > Citrobacter sp. wls711. The sequence goes on from NZ_SZXC01000007.1 coordinate 54,188, forward strand.
CCGCACTGGCGCAGGCCGACGTTGCGGTCGCCATGAACTCCGGGACCCAGGCGGCGAAGGAAGCGGGCAACATGGTGGACCTTGATTCTAACCCCACCAAGCTTATCGAAGTGGTCCACATTGGCAAACAGATGCTGATGACGCGCGGTTCACTGACCACCTTCAGTATTGCCAACGACGTCGCCAAATATTTTGCCATTATTCCGGCGGCGTTTGCCGCCACCTATCCGCAGCTCAACGCGCTTAACGTGATGCGTCTGCATTCGCCGGATTCGGCGATCCTCAGCGCAGTTATCTTCAATGCGCTGGTAATTGTTTTTCTGATCCCTCTGGCACTGAAAGGGGTGAGCTACAAACCGTTGTCCGCCTCCGCCATGTTACGCCGCAATCTGTGGATTTACGGCCTCGGCGGCCTGGTCGTGCCATTTATCGGCATTAAAGTGATTGATTTACTGCTGACCCTGCTGGGTCTGGTGTGAGGTTTCAGATGAGTGGATTACGTCCTGCATTATCAACATTATTTTTCCTGATGCTTCTTACCGGCGGGGTCTACCCGCTGTTGACCACCGCACTGGGGCAGTGGTGGTTTCCCCATCAGGCCAACGGGTCGCTCATCCGCGAAGGTCAGACGATCCGCGGTTCTGAACGCATCGGGCAACACTTCACCGCCGCCGGATATTTTCAGGGACGCCCGTCAGCAACGGCGGAAATACCCTATAATCCAATGGGTTCGGGTGGCAGTAATCTGGCCGCCAGCAACCCGGTTCTGGATAAGCAACTGCAAAGCCGGATCGCCGCGCTGCGTGCCGCCAACCCGCAGGCCAGCCCTGTCGTTCCTGTGGAGTTAGTAACCGCATCCGCCAGCGGGCTGGATAATAACCTGACGCCAGAGGCCGTTGCCTGGCAGATTCCACGCGTGGCGCAAGCGCGCAACCTCAGCGTTGAAGAGGTTACGCAGTTGGTTGCACAATACACGCAAAAGCCGCTGGTCAGTTTTATCGGTCAACCGGTGGTGAATCTGGTGGAACTTAATTTAGCGCTGGATAAGCACTGAGACAAAGGACATGCATAGCGAACCCTTACGCCCCGATCCGGACCGTTTACTGGAACAAACGACCGCCACGCATCGTGGAAAACTGAAAATTTTCTTCGGTGCCTGTGCCGGCGTGGGTAAAACCTGGGCCATGCTGGCAGAGGCCCAGCGGCTGCGGGCGCAAGGCCTGGATGTGTTGATCGGTGTGGTGGAAACCCACGGACGCAAAGAGACCGCCGCGCTGCTGGACGGTCTCGCCGTGCTGCCGTTAAAACGTCAGACTCACCGCGGGCGACGCATCAGCGAGTTCGATCTTGATGCGGCCCTCGCCCGCCGCCCGGCGCTGATATTAATGGACGAACTGGCGTACAGTAATGCGCCAGGCTCTCGCCATCCCCGCCGCTGGCAGGACATTGAAGAGCTGCTGGAAGCGGGCATTGATGTCTTTACTACCGTTAACGTGCAGCATCTGGAAAGCCTGAACGACGTGGTCAGCGGCGTGACCGGTATTCAGGTGCGTGAAACCGTCCCCGATCCCTTTTTCGATGCCGCCGATGATGTGGTGCTGGTCGATCTGCCGCCTGACGACTTACGCCAGCGCCTCAACGAAGGCAAGGTCTACATCGCCGGTCAGGCGGAACGGGCAATCGAACATTTCTTTCGCAAAGGTAATTTAATCGCCCTGCGCGAACTGGCCCTACGCCGTACCGCCGATCGGGTAGACGATCAAATGCGCGCCTGGCGAGGACGACCGGGAGAGGAAAAAGTCTGGCACACCCGCGACGCTATTTTGCTGTGTATTGGACACAATACCGGCAGTGAAAAGCTGGTACGCGCCGCCGCACGTCTGGCTGCTCGCCTTGGCAGCGTGTGGCACGCGGTGTATGTCGAAACCCCGGCGCTGCATCAGCTCCCGGAAAAACAGCGCCGTGCGATCTTAAGCGCGCTACGGCTGGCACAGGAACTGGGTGCGGAAACCGCCACCCTTTCCGATCCCGCCGAAGACAAGGCAGTGATTCGCTACGCCCGGGAGCATAACCTGGGAAAAATTGTGCTGGGACGGCCAACCACGCGCCGCTGGTGGCGCAGCGATTCCTTTGCCGACAAGCTGGCTCATCGTGCCCCGGATCTCGATCTGATGATTGTCGCGTTGGACGAGCCTCCACCACGCGCGGCAGCCCAAACCATGGATACTCGCACTTTTAAGGATAAATGGCGGGTACAAATTCAGGGCTGTGTGGTGGCCGCCGCGCTGTGCGCCATCACCACGCTGATTGCCATGCAATGGCTGGTTACCTTTGATGCCGCCAATCTGGTGATGCTCTATCTGTTAGGCGTGGTGGTTATCGCCCTGTTTTATGGTCGTTGGCCCTCGGTAGTGGCAACCATGATCAACGTCGCCAGCTTCGATCTGTTCTTTATTGCGCCACGCGGGACGCTTGCCGTCTCAGACGTCCAGTATCTGCTCACTTTTGCGGTAATGTTAACGGTTGGTCTGGTTATTGGGAATCTGACCGCAGGCGTGCGCTATCAGGCACGGGTCGCGCGTTATCGGGAGCAGCGAACGCGTCATCTGTATGAGATGTCCAAAGCGCTGGCCGTGGGACGTAGCCAGAAAGATATCGCTACCACCAGCGAACAGTTTATCGCCTCCACCTTTCAGGCCCGCAGCCAGGTGTTATTGCCGGATGAGCACGGAAAGCTGGCACCGCTGACGCAGCAACAGGGCATGACGCCGTGGGATGACGCCATTGCCCAATGGAGTTTTGATAAAGGACAACCGGCAGGTGCCGGCACCGATACCCTCCCCGGCGTGCCGTATCAAATCTTGCCGCTGAAAAGCGCTGACAAAACCCACGGGCTGCTGGTAGTGGAGCCGGGAAACCTGCGTCAGTTGATGATCCCGGAACAGCAGCGTCTGCTGGAAACCTTTACCCTGCTGGTTGCCAGTGCGCTCGAACGCCTGACACTGACCGCCAGCGAAGAACTGGCGCGATTGGCCAGCGAACGAGAGAGCATCCGCAATGCCCTGCTGGCGGCACTCTCTCATGATTTACGCACGCCACTCACGGTGCTGTTCGGTCAGGCGGAGATTTTAACGCTGGACCTCGCCAGCGAAGGTTCTCCCCATGCCCTTCAGGCCAGCGAAATTCGCCAGCACGTGCTCAATACCACCCGGCTGGTCAATAATTTGCTGGATATGGCGCGGATCCAGTCTGGCGGCTTTAATCTTAAGAAGGAGTGGTTAACGCTGGAAGAAGTGGTAGGTAGCGCCCTGCAAATGCTGGAGCCTGGCTTAGCCGCGCCGATTAATCTGTCGCTTCCGGCGCCGTTGACGCTGATCCATGTTGACGGTCCACTGTTTGAACGGGTGCTGATTAACCTGCTAGAAAACGCCATTAAGTACGCAGGCCCGCAGGCGCAAATCGGCATTGATGCACAGGTCGAGGGTGAGCATCTGCTTCTGGATGTATGGGATAATGGCCCCGGCATTCCAGCGGGCCAGGAGCACGCTATTTTCGACAAATTCTCCCGGGGAAACAAAGAATCCTCTGTACCGGGCGTAGGGCTGGGACTGGCTATTTGTCAGGCGATTGTGAACGTACACGGCGGGACGATTACCGCCCACAATCGACCGCAGGGTGGCGTATGCTTCCGTGTTACACTCCCGCAGGAAACGCCCCCTGAACTTGAAGATTTTCATGAGGATATGTGACAAACGTACTGATTGTTGAAGATGAACAGGCCATTCGCCGCTTTCTGCGCACCGCGCTGGAAGCCGATGGCCTGCGCGTTTACGAAGCAGAAACGCTGCAACGTGGCCTGCTGGAAGCGGCCACGCGAAAACCCGATCTCATCATTCTCGATCTCGGCCTGCCGGACGGTGACGGCATCGATTTTATTCGCGACCTGCGACAATGGAGTGCTATCCCGGTGATTGTGCTTTCTGCCCGCAGTGAAGAGAGCGACAAAATCACCGCGCTGGACGCCGGTGCCGACGATTATCTCAGCAAACCGTTTGGTATTGGTGAGCTGCAGGCGCGTTTACGCGTGGCCTTACGCCGCCACGCAACCGGGCAAACGCCCGAACCGGTGGTTCAATTCTCAAACATTAAAGTGGATATTGCCGCGCGGCTGGTACACCGTGGTGAAGAGGAAATACATCTGACGCCGATTGAGTTTCGCCTGCTGGCAGTCCTGCTGAACAACGCAGGTAAAGTGCTCACCCAACGCCAGTTGTTAAACCAGGTATGGGGACCTAATGCCGTCGAACACAGCCACTACCTGCGAATCTATATGGGGCACTTGCGCCAGAAGCTCGAGCTGGACCCGGCCCGTCCACGTCACTTTATTACCGAAACAGGGATCGGCTATCGATTTATGCCGTGAACAGATGCTGAATAAAAAAGCCGGATCAGCATATAAGCTATCCGGCTTTTATAATTCATGCCGGATGGCGACACGAGCATCGTCATCCGGTCTACGCCTTACGCGTTTTTCAGCACTTCGCTGACAATCTCTACTGCTTCTTTCTCTATCTGTTGGCGATGCTCAGCGCCGAGGAAGCTTTCACAGTAAATTTTGTAGGCGTCCTCGGTGCCGGACGGGCGTGCGGCAAACCAGCCGTTGTCGGTCATCACCTTCAGACCGCCAATGGAGGCACCGTTACCTGGTGCAGCGGTCAGACGTGCAGTGATCGGGTCACCGGCAAGCGTACTGGCGCTAACCATTTCCGGAGACAGTTTAGACAGCGCAGCTTTCTGCGCAGACGTCGCGGGAGCCTGTAAACGGTTGTAGCTTGGCGCACCAAAGCGCGCGGCCAGTTCATTATAGTGTTCCTGCGGATTTTTACCGGTAACCGCGGTAATTTCCGCCGCCAGCAGGCACATGATGATCCCGTCTTTGTCCGTCGACCATGGCGTACCGTCGAAACGCAGGAATGACGCGCCCGCGCTCTCTTCACCGCCAAAGCCAAAGCTGCCGTCAAACAGACCGTCAACGAACCATTTAAAGCCAACCGGCACTTCCACCAGCTTGCGACCCAGGTCATTCACCACGCGGTCAATCATCGCGGAGGACACCAGCGTTTTACCGACAGCAACCTCTTTGCCCCACTGCGGACGATGCTGGAACAGGTAGTTGATTGCCACCGCCAGATAATGGTTCGGGTTCATCAACCCAGCCGGGGTAACAATGCCGTGACGGTCGTAGTCCGGATCGTTGGCAAACGCCAGATCGAACTTATCACGCAGCGCCAACAGACCCGCCATGGCACACTCAGAGGAGCAGTCCATACGGATGGCGCCATCTTTGTCGAGATGCATAAAGCGGAAGGTCTGATCAACCTGATCGTTAACGATGGTCAGATTCAGTTTGTAGTGCTCAGCAATACGCTTCCAGTATTCGATACCGGAGCCACCCAGCGGATCAACACCCAGCGTCAGGCCCGCTTTCTGGATCGCGGCCATATCGATGATGTCTGCCAATCCTTCAACGAACGGTTGCACCAGATCCTGTTCTTTCACATGACCCGACGCCAGCGCCGCATCCAGTGAAATACGTTTCACGCCGTTAAGGCCATCGGCCAGTAGTGCATTGGCCCTGTCTTCCACCACTTTAGTGACGTTAGTATCTGCCGGACCACCGTTTGGCGGGTTGTATTTAATCCCGCCATCTTCCGGCGGGTTATGGGACGGTGTGATCACAATACCGTCAGCCAGCGGGCCGCCTTTTTTGTTGTGGACCAGGATAGCGTTAGACACGGCGGGCGTTGGCGTATAGCCGTTATTTTCCTGCACGATGACATCAACACCGTTTGCCGCGAGCACTTCCAGTACAGAGATAAATGCCGGTTCAGACAGCGCGTGAGTGTCCTTGCCCACATAACAAGGGCCAGTAATTCCGTTTTTCGCACGTTCTTCAGCAATCGCTTGAGCGATAGCCAGAATATGCGGTTCGTTAAAACTGTGACGACCTGCACTGCCGCGATGCCCGGACGTACCGAACTTAACGGCGTGCTCTGCATTCCCTGCTTCTGGTTTCAGTACATAGTACTGTGCCGTCAGTTGGGCGACGTTAATCAAATCACTCTGTTGTGCAGGTTGACCTGCACGATTGTGGATTGCCATTGCCTGGTCCTTCTAATGCAAGGATTAAATTGTTCCGCAAACCTTTTCAATCAATTCCGCAGGGAATTGCATTGACTGCATGATATGTTCAACCATGCTGCATTTACGGCCGGTATTCGTGTTGGTGATCACCCAATACGGCGTGCCTGGCACGTGTTTCGGCTTGGTTTGATTACCATTTTTCAGCAACGTCTGTTCATCCGCTGCAAAATAGACGCGCGTGCGACCATGCAACGATTCTGTTGCCTCGGCAAACGCGTGTTGATCCAGTGAATAGAGTGTAGACAGCACCAGCATAAAGCGATTCACTGCTTTTTTCTGTTCCGCATATTCATCGGAAAGCAGCAGTTCACGCATGGCGCGCACTTTGTCTTTTACAGGGTTGACCGGCTTGGCTTCCACGACAGGTTGCACGGCGCGGACGTCTTTCACCACCGGCGTGGCAGGCTGTGATGCGGCGGAAAACTTCAACATACGCCGTAAAATGTCGGATGCGCTCTCGCCGATATGCTTGGTATGGCTGGCAATATAGCTATAGAGTTCATCATCAACTTCAATCGTTTTCATCTTAATCCAGTGCGGTGTTTAGCTGAATACAAGTTGTTGGGACTGTACACGCGTAGTGTAAAGGCAAATCCCAACAGCGGATAGCGTCAAGCCCGATGGCCGGAAAAACTCGGAGTAACCGTAGTTGTTGCAGCCGTGTGGCAGAATGGTCAACATGATACCCTAACCCGCTAGCGTGAAAAAAAGAACTTTGCCATGAAATTGAATATCCGAGCGCAATCTGCACAAAACCTGCACAATAATTCTCCCATCGTCCTGGTGCACGGGCTGTTTGGCAGCCTGGACAATCTGGGCATACTGGCCCGCTCTCTGGTTGTCGATCACAATATCATCCAGGTTGATATGCGAAATCATGGCCTCTCACCCCGTTCTCCGGAGATGAACTACCCGGCGATGGCGCAAGATCTGCTGGATACGTTGGATGCCCAACAGATAGAAAAAGCCACCTTTATTGGCCATTCAATGGGAGGCAAGGCCGTGATGGCGCTAACCGCCCTGGCACCGGAACGTATCGATAAGCTGGTGGCTATCGATATTGCCCCGGTTGATTACCAGGTCCGCCGTCACGATGAGATATTTGCGGCGATTAATGCGGTGACGGATGCAGAAGCCGCGTCGCGCCAGCAAGCGGCTAGCGTGATGCGCCAACATCTTAAAGAAGAAGGCGTGATCCAGTTTCTGCTGAAATCATTTATAGACGGTGAATGGCGCTTTAACGTCCCGGTATTGTGGGATCAGTATCCGCATATTGTCGGCTGGGAAACCATTCCGGCCTGGGATCACCCGGCGCTGTTCATCCCCGGGGGTAACTCACCGTACGTTACTGAAGCGTATCGTGCCCCATTGCTGGCGCAATTTCCCCAGGCACGGGCACATGTCATTGCCGGCGCGGGCCATTGGGTGCATGCAGAAAAACCCGAAGCCGTGCTGCGCGCCATCCGTCGTTATCTGACAGAACAGGCTAACTGATTAAAAACTCAGCGTCCGCGCGCGATTACGTGCGTGGGCGTTGGCGCGCCTCCCCTGCTGATGTATGATGGCGCGCTATCCATCCGGGCAGACGCCTGGCTGATTGTTTCCCCGAAGTCACCAAGATCATGGCCAAAGAACAAACGGACCGTACGACATTAGATCTGTTCGCGCAGGAGCGTCGCCCGGGACGACCCAAAACCAATCCGCTTTCGCGTGATGAACAGTTACGTATTAACAAACGTAATCAGCTTAAACGCGACAAAGTTCGTGGGCTTAAGCGTGTCGAACTGAAACTGAACGCCGACGCCGTTGACGCGCTGAATGAGCTGGCTGATGCGCGTAATATGAGCCGCAGTGAACTCATTGAAGAGATGCTGATGATCCAACTCGCCACATTGCGTGGTCAGGCATAGTCTGAAATTCTGCTCTATACCCTAAATAATTCGAGTTGCATCAAGGCGGCGACGCAGCGAATATCCAGGAGTGTACATAAGTACGTGACTGGGGTGAGCGAGGAAAGCCAACGCACATGCAGCTTGAAGTATGACATCCAGGAGTGTACATAAGTACGTGACTGGGGTGAGCGAGGAAAGCCAACGCACATGCAGCTTGAAGTATGACGGGTATAAATCATAAATCGTGTAGCACAGAGTGCAGTCCTGCGTGTTTGCTGTTTCCGCATGCCTGACTGTTCTGCTATGATTGCCCTTATCCGTGGGCAATGCGCCACCACCATTTCAATAAGTTTCAAGAGGTTATTTTACTCATGGCAATCACTGGCATCTTTTTCGGCAGCGACACCGGTAATACCGAAAACATCGCAAAAATGATTCAAAAACAGCTTGGTAAAGACGTTGCCGATGTACATGACATTGCAAAAAGCAGCAAAGAAGACCTGGAAGGGTATGACATTCTGCTGCTCGGCATCCCGACCTGGTACTACGGTGAAGCGCAGTGTGACTGGGACGACTTCTTCCCGACCCTCGAAGACATTGATTTTAACGGTAAACTGGTTGCTTTGTTTGGCTGTGGCGATCAGGAAGATTACGCAGAATATTTCTGCGATGCGTTAGGCACGATTCGCGACATCATCGAACCGCGCGGCGCAACCATCGTCGGTCACTGGCCAACGGCGGGCTACCACTTTGAAGCATCCAAAGGTTTGGCTGACGACGACCACTTTGTCGGCCTGGCTATCGATGAAGATCGCCAGCCTGAACTGACCGCAGAACGCGTTGAAAAATGGGTTAAGCAGATTTCAGCGGAACTGCATCTCGACGAGATTATTAACGCCTAATTTCGTGCGGCGCAGATCTTCATCTGTGCCGCATCAATAGATAAAACCAATCAAAATAATTGCTACAAATTTGTAACTTTCTCGCCTGACCCTGTACAATGGCTGGATGCCAATCGGGTATTGCACAGTGTGTTTGTTGGCGATACCACGTTTTGATTAACAATATTTGCCAGAGGCTTGCAGTTTTCATTTAGGCGTGGCAGTTCTATAATGATACGCATTATCTCAAGTGCATTTTCTGTCACTTCTTTTAATGAAGTGAACCGTTTAGCTACAGGACAGATTCCGCATGACTGACAACAATACCGCATTAAAGAAGGCTGGCCTGAAAGTAACGCTTCCTCGTTTAAAAATTCTGGAAGTTCTTCAGGGACCGGATAACCATCACGTCAGTGCGGAAGACTTATATAAACGCCTGATCGACATGGGTGAAGAGATTGGTCTGGCGACCGTGTATCGCGTGCTGAACCAGTTTGATGATGCCGGTATCGTAACCCGCCATAATTTCGAAGGGGGCAAGTCCGTCTTTGAACTGACTCAACAGCATCATCACGATCACCTGATTTGCCTCGACTGTGGCAAAGTGGTCGAATTCAGCGATGACTCTATCGAAGCGCGCCAGCGTGAGATTGCCACTAAACATGGTATTCGTTTAACGAATCATAGCCTCTATCTTTACGGCCACTGCGCTGAAGGCGATTGCCGCGAAGATGAGCATGCACACGACGGCAAGTAATCTCCTGAGTTCTGAAAAGCCAACCTGAAGGTTGGCTTTTTTTATACGCATAAAAAAGACCCGCTGTACTTGCGAGTCCTTTTACCTACCGATGTTGACATTTTACTGCGCGGTATTCTTGCTGCGAATTTCCTGCCAGACCTTGTCGCAATCGGCCGAAACGGCCTGATCGTTGCCCGTACGCGTCGCCTGGATACACTGCTGATAGTCCAGTACCCGTACACTTTCTTCATTGGCAAACTGCTGATGCTGCTTTTCTTTCTTCAGCACGTTTAACACGCTTTGGCAGGCCTCAATTTTCTCTGGCGATCCCTGCGCGGTGTTAATACAGGCGCTGTAGGCTTCTTTCAAACGACTGTCTTCTTTTGGCGCCGGAGATTGCGCGCAGGCCACCAGCCCAGATGCCATAACGGCGATGAGTATCAGTTTTTTCATAGAACAGTCCTCAACGGTGCGGCAGGCACCTGGCCTGCCGCGGTTGGCATTAGAAGATGGTGAATGGTGCAATAACAATGAACTTCACGTCGCGCTCATCCTGGAAGATGTTGCCGTAACCACCGCCCCAGCTCGGGATGTTTGAATGGTTGTCGTATTCGGTGAAGTGCAGTTTAAACATGGTGCCTTTCGCGCGACCATCCTGCAGGGTATAGACCGCATCCAGGCTGTAAGACGACTCTTCGATGGTACGATTTTTGTCGTAGTACGCATCCGGGTTAATCTGCCAGGTCGATGGCTTCGCGTCCCAGGCGTAAACGTAGGAGGCACCCACAGCCCAACCCGGCAGGTTCCAGTTTTTCAGGTCATACATTGCGCCGAAGAAGACCGCTTTTTCGCCGTTGGCGTTGAAGTCAGAACGGTTATCCCACCACACGTCCAGACGACCGTTTGAAGAGGCGTAGGTTGGGGTCATACGCTGCAGGAAGAAGCCCTGCTGCCCGTCCGCTTTCACCCAGGTACCTTCCAGACGCAGATCAACCACTTCCGCTACTTTGTAGCCAAAAGTCAGCGCCTGCAGCCAGGCGGTACCGTCATAAATGTTGTTAACGGTACGGTCATCAACCTTATCGCGTGCGCCGTAAAACTGGTAGCTGGTGGTGAACGGGTTGCCACCCAAGTCAAATTTGTAACTAGCTTTCGCGAAGTATTGATCGACATAGCCTTCGGACTGACCAAATGCCGCTTCCAGCAACAGATTGTTTTTGAAGTCATATTTCGCGCCGACTGAATGAAGGTAATCTACCTTGGTCTTTTTATCGGCCTGATAGAATTTATCGACTTCGGTGTGCCACGGTGCTTTATATTCGTTAGCCCACATGTAGGAGAAGCTCAACGCACCGGCATCACCATAGTCAAAGTTAGCACCGGCTTCAGCACCCTGATAGGTGCCCGGCATAAAGCTCCAGTGCGGAGCCAGCAACGTCTGCCCGGTGGGTTGAATATAACCAGCGCGCGCCCAGGTTGGGCCATATTTGAATTTCGCCGCCGCTTTATAAAGGCTAATCCCGCTCTTATCGCCGGAGTAATCTTCGTCATAGCCTTTATTTTTTTTCGAGAATGCAATTTCGTTTGGATGTCCGCTGTCACCGTTTTCCGCCATCTCTATCGCGGTAAAGGCTGCCACATCAAGACCGAACATATCGGCTACGTAGCCAGACTGGAAATCAAGGTTGGCGTTCCAGGTCGCGTGAGAAAGGTTGGTTTTGTATTTGTCGTCGTCAGTGACATCTTTACGGTCACGCTCACGCTGCCAGTAATAGATGCCGCCGGTCAGGGTGGAATCATCAAAAAAACCTTCAGCCTGAGCCTGGGGAACGACAACTAAACCGGACATTGCTGTGATACCGGCGATAGCAAGCGCCAGCGTACTACGTTTGCCACTAAACGTACGCATATGTTAATCCTCTTTGACGTATAACCCTTCGTCTTTCAAGCCGCATCTGCGTTGGCGTTCCTCGCTCATCCCAGTCACGTACTGATGTACGCTCTTGGGAATTCGCTGCGTCGCCGCCTTGATGCAACTCGAAATCCATTGGGTATAAAATGCTGCCGATAAAAGCGGTCAGCGAAAAAACAAAAAGTAAAAAAGTAAAAAAGTAGCGCTGAGAAAACCTCATTGACTACAATGAATAGACTATTTTTCGCGACGCGAATTATCAATCTCTTTTTATAACCAGTATGTAAGAATATGAGCAACCGCACATATTTGATTGCTTTCTGTTACATTTTCATGTGCAGATATAAAAACGTTGAAAAATGAAAAAATGCTTGTTTTCCATATGGATGAAAGCGGTTACAGTCAAAGTCATCCTCGGGCATAAGGTTTTGATAGGTAATTAACTAATTCTCAGGACACGACGTAATAATAATTAATTCGCTCTGCAAACAGAGCCAGTAATGCAGGATGTCGAGATAAAAAAAACGCCGCAGAGCGCGGCGTTTGACAGGGGGGATTGCAGCTTACTCGCCCACTTTAGCCCACGTATCACGCAGACCCACAGTACGGTTAAACACCAGCTTATCCGCCGTTGTATAGCAGCTATCGAGGCAGAAGTACCCTTCACGTTCAAACTGGAAGGCTTTACCCGCAACGGCAGCCTGCAGCGATGGTTCGCCATAGCCCTGTTTGATAACCAGTGAATCCGGGTTAATAACGGACAGGAAGTCATCCGCCGCCCCTGGGTTCGGCACGCTGAACAGACGATCGTACAGACGGATTTCAATTGGCAGTGCATGTGCCGCACTGACCCAATGAATAACGCCTTTGACTTTACGCCCATCGGCCGGATCTTTGCTCAGCGTGTCAGCGTCATAGGTGCAGAAAATAGTGGTGATATTGCCTTCTGCGTCTTTCTCAACACGCTCGGCTTTAACAACATACGCATTGCGCAGACGCACTTCTTTGCCCATCACCAGACGCTTGTACTGCTTGTTGGCTTCTTCGCGGAAATCTGCGCGATCGATCCAAATCTCACCGCTGAACGGCACTTCACGGCTGCCCATTTCCGGTTTATTCGGATGGTTCGGCATAGTAACCAGTTCGCTTTCACCCTGCGGATAGTTTTCGATAACCAGTTTCACTGGATCGATAACCGCCATCGCGCGCGGTGCGTTTTCGTTGAGATCTTCACGAATACAGGATTCCAGAGAAGCGATCTCAATGGTGTTATCCTGCTTGGTCACGCCAATACGTTTACAGAACTCACGGATAGCGGCAGCAGTATAGCCACGGCGACGCAGACCAGAGATAGTCGGCATACGCGGATCGTCCCAGCCTTCAACGTGCTTGTCGGTGACCAGCAGGTTCAGCTTACGCTTGGACATCACGGTATATTCCAGGTTCAGGCGCGAGAATTCGTACTGGCGCGGGTGAACCGGAATGGTGATGTTGTCCAGTACCCAATCGTACAGACGACGGTTGTCCTGGAACTCCAGCGTACACAGGGAATGCGTGATGCCTTCCAGCGCATCGCTGATGCAGTGGGTAAAGTCGTACATCGGGTAGATGCACCACTTATTACCGGTCTGGTGGTGCTCGGCAAATTTAATGCGGTACAGCACCGGGTCGCGCATGACGATAAACGGCGAGGCCATATCGATTTTCGCGCGCAGGCAGGCTTTCCCTTCTTCAAAACCACCGGTACGCATTTTTTCGAACAGCGCGAGGTTCTCTTCAACGCTACGATCGCGGTACGGGCTGTTTTTACCAGGCTGCGTCAAGGTGCCACGGTATTCACGGATCTCGTCAGCTGACAGTTCGTCGACGTACGCCAGGCCTTTGTTGATAAGCTCTACCGCATAGGCATGCAGCTGGTCGAAGTAATCCGACGAGTAGCGAATATCGCCAGTCCAGTGGAAACCTAACCATTCAACGTCATTTTTGATGGATTCAACGTACTCGATGTCTTCTTTGACCGGGTTCGTATCATCAAAACGCAGGTTGCACTGGCCCTGGTAATCTTGCGCAATACCAAAGTTCAGACAAATGGATTTCGCGTGGCCAATGTGCAGATAGCCATTTGGCTCCGGCGGAAAACGGGTATGGATAGTGGTGTGCTTACCACTGGCCAGATCTTCATCGATGATCTGACGAATAAAGTTACTCGGGCGGGCTTCAGCCTCACTCATCGTGGATTCCTCAAAGCGTAAACAACGTATAACGGCGTATGATCTTATAAGCAGGACTGACTGACAACCTTTAGTTACGCAAAATACGTATCAGACAGTCATTATGCGGGCATTTGCTGCAAAAAAAAGCGGCGGAGATTGCTCCCCGCCGCTGGTGACGCATTTCATGTTGCCGGATGGCAGCGCTTACGCCTTCTCCGGCCTACGCGCGATTACTTACTTTTAATCTCGTACAGTGGCGTTTGACCGGCAACCACATGGCCTTCGGCTTTGATCACCAGGCCACCGAAGTCATCGCTGTTGCTGCAGACAACCGGGCTAATCATTGAACGAGCATTGGCGTTCAGGTATTCCAGATCCATTTCCAGGATTGGCTGACCTGCTTTGACTTCCGCACCTTCTTCCACCAGACGCGTAAAGCCTTTACCTTCCAGCGCCACGGTATCGATACCCATGTGGACCACGATCTCCGCGCCTTTCACCGTTTCCAGGCAGAACGCATGGTTGGTATTGAAGATTTTCACAATGGTACCCGCTGCCGGAGAAACCACGATTTTGTCGGTTGGTTTCACCGCCACGCCGTCGCCGACCGCTTTGCTGGCGAAGGCTTCATCAGGCACCTGCTCCAGCGCAACCACGTCACCGGTAATCGGAGAAACCAGCGCTTCAACGGTGACAGCATTCGCCACAGCCTGCGGTTTTGCAACCGGGGCTGCTGCAGGCGCGCTGTCAGCAGACGCTGCGGCAACTGGACCACGTGCGACAACTTTCTTCATTTCGTCGCCAATAGATTCCGCTTTCGCACCGACGATAACCTGAATAGTCTGCTTGTTCAGCTTAACCACACCGGAAGCACCCAGGCGTTTACACATTGCATCGCTCACTTTCGCGGAGTCGGCAACGGTCAGACGCAGGCGAGTGATACAGGCATCAATGGCTTTCAGGTTATCGGTACCGCCAACCGCAGCAATGTAGCTGGTGGCCAGTTGGGCTAAACCTTCTTCGGTGTTGCTGTTGGCTTCGTCAGTAACAATTTCATCGTCTTTATCTTCGCGGCCCGGCGTTTTCAGGTTAAACATACGAATAACCGCGCTGAACAACACAAAGTAGATGACGAAGAACACCAGCCCCATCGCGACCAGCATCCAGACGTTCTTACTTGCAGCCGGCAAGTTGTACATCAACACGTAGTCGATAGCACCTGCGGAGAAGGAGAAGCCCGCGTGGATCCCCAGTAATGTCGCAACGAACAGGCTGATACCCGTTAACAGTGCGTGCAGGAGATACAGCAATGGTGCCAGGAACATGAACAGGAATTCCAGCGGCTCGGTCACACCGGTCAGGAACGCGGTGATGGCCACGGACAGCAGCATACCGCCAACCATCGGACGACGCGCTTTCGGAGCGGCAAAGTACATCGCCAGCGCCGCACCCGGCAGACCAAACATCATGATCGGGAAGAAGCCGGACATGAACATACCTGCAGTGCCGTCACCCGCGTAGAAGCGGTTGATGTCACCGTGGAAGACCGCACCTGCCGCGTTGGTGAATTCACCAATCTGGAACCAGGCGATGGTGTTCAGAACCTGATGCAGACCGGTTGGGATCAGCAGACGGTTGATGAAACCAAAAATACCGGAACCCAGCGCGCCAGCGCCCACGATCCACTCACCACCCGCATGGATGGCATTTTGTACCGGCGGCCATACGTAGCCGAAGATAGCCGCCAGAACCAAACAGAAGAAACCGGTGGCGATTGGCACAAAGCGTTTACCGCCGAAGAAGCTCAGGAAGTCAGGCAGTTTGATGCCAGACCAGCGGTTATACACGGCACCGCCGACCAGACCGGTAATGATACCAGCCAGCACACCCATGTTGATCGCCGGGTTAATAGTAACCATTGCTTTGGTCAATATGAAATAACCAACGGCACCTGCCAATGCTGCCGCACCCGCACTGTCTTTAGACCAGCTGGATGCCACACCGATGGCAAATATTAACGCGAGGTTATCAAAGATGGCCCCACCCGCTTGCGCGATGAAGGCGACGTTAAGCAAATCTGGTTGGCCAAATCGCAGCAACAGTGCCGCGACAGGCAGCACAGCGATGGGGAGCTGTAACGCCCTACCCAGCCGCTGGAAAAAACCTAAAATATTCATTTTATTCCCCCTACGAGACCCCGATTAGGCTCCTTTGAAGCCATATTTTTATTGTGCGACCAATTCTGACAGCAAAATATTCTGGAACAACGATATTAACCATTCATCTACATTCAGAGTGTGTGGAAAATTAATTCGTATCGCAAATTAAAAGCATGTTTTTTGTGATTACAGTCACCAAATATCGTTATTAACCTTCCCTCATACTGGCTAACTACGAAAACTTATTTTATCATTAAAAAAATCGAAACGGATTGATCCTGACCGATGCAAAACCAGGTTACGCTTAATACTACACAGCGACTCAATCCGCCAACTGCTTACATTGACTACTGAGGTGAAGAATGAGACTGATCCCCCTGAATACCGCTGAACAAGTCGGCAAATGGGCTGCTCGCCATATCGTTAACCGTATCAACGCGTTCAAACCAACGGCAGATCGTCCGTTCGTTCTGGGCCTGCCGACTGGCGGCACTCCACTGACAGCCTATAAAGCATTAGTCGAAATGCACAAAGCGGGCCAGGTTAGCTTCAAACATGTTGTCACATTTAATATGGACGAGTATGTTGGCCTGCCGAAAGAGCATCCAGAAAGCTACCACAGCTTCATGCATCGCAACTTCTTTGATCATGTTGATATTCCAGCAGAAAACATCAACCTCCTCAATGGTAACGCACCAGATATCGATGCAGAATGCCGTCAGTATGAAGAAAAAATCCGTTCCTACGGTAAAATCCACCTGTTTATGGGGGGTGTAGGCAACGACGGGCACATCGCATTTAACGAACCGGCGTCATCTTTAGCCTCTCGTACGCGTATCAAAACGCTGACCCACGACACACGCGTGGCGAACTCTCGTTTCTTTGACGGTGACGTAAGCCAGGTGCCGAAATATGCGCTGACCGTTGGCGTGGGCACACTGCTTGATGCCGAAGAAGTGATGATTCTGGTGCTGGGCCACCAGAAAGCGCAGGCTCTGCAGGCTGCCGTTGAAGGTAACGTCAACCATATGTGGACCATCAGCTGCCTGCAGCTGCATCCAAAAGCCGTTGTGGTTTGCGATGAACCTTCCACAATGGAACTGAAAGTGAAGACGCTGAAATACTTTAACGAGTTAGAAGCCGAAAATATTAAAGGTCTGTAATGCTGTTTCCGCCCAGCCGAAAGCGTTGCAGGGCGGCATTTTTTTGAAATCGGGGGTCGGAATGTATGCTTTAACCCAGGGCCGGATCTTTACCGGTCACGAAATTCTTGATGACCATGCGATTGTCGTCGCTGATGGCCTGATAGCCAGCGTTTGCCCACTGGCTGAATTACCGCCGGAGATTGAACAACGCGCATTGAATGGGGCCATTCTTTCCCCCGGTTTTATTGATGTGCAGTTAAACGGCTGCGGCGGCGTGCAGTTCAACGATACGGCAGAAGCCGTGACCGTTGAAACACTGGAAATCATGCAGAAAGCCAACGAGAAATCGGGCTGCACTAACTACCTGCCTACGCTTATCACCACCAGCGATGAGTTGATGAAACAAGGCGTTCGCGTGATGCGTGAATACCTGGCAAAACACCCGAATCAGGCATTAGGACTTCACCTTGAAGGCCCATGGCTGAATCTGGTGAAAAAAGGTACCCATAACCCAAGTTTTGTTCGTCAGCCTGACGCTGCGCTGGTCGACTTCCTGTGCGATAATGCCGATGTGATCACTAAAGTCACGCTGGCACCAGAAATGGTTCCTGCTGACGTGATCACCCGACTGGTCAATGCCGGTATTGTCGTTTCAGCGGGTCACTCAAACGCGACGGTAAAAGAAGCCAAAATCGGTTTCCGTGCGGGCATTACCTTTGCAACACACCTGTTCAACGCCATGCCTTACATTACTGGCCGCGAACCGGGTCTGGCTGGTGCCATCCTTGATGAAGCCGATATTTATTGCGGTATCATCGCCGATGGTCTGCACGTCGATTACGTTAACATCCGTAACGCTAAACGCCTGAAAGGTGACAAGCTGTGCCTGGTGACCGACGCCACCGCGCCGGCGGGTGCAAATATTGAACAGTTCATTTTCGCTGGTAAAACAATATACTACCGCAATGGACTGTGTGTGGATGAGAATGGCACCCTGAGCGGCTCGTCATTAACCATGATTGAAGGTGTACGTAATCTGGTTGAACATTGCGGCATTGCGCTGGATGAAGTGCTGCGTATGGCAACACTTTACCCCGCTCGCGCCATCGGCGTGGACAAGCAACTCGGCAGTATCGCCCCAGGCAAAGTCGCCAACCTGACCGCGTTCACACACGACTTTAAAATTATCAAGACCATCGTTAATGGCAACGAGGTCATTACAGAGTAAGAGACAGAATGACACCAGGCGGACAAGCTCAAATAGGTAATGTTGATCTCGTAAAACAGCTTAACAGCGCGGCAGTTTATCGCCTGATTGACCAGCATGGGCCAATCTCGCGCATCCAGATTGCCGAACAGAGCCAGCTTGCTCCCGCCAGCGTAACTAAAATTACGCGCCAGCTTATTGAACGCGGGCTGATCAAAGAAGTGGATCAGCAGGCCTCCACCGGGGGCCGCCGCGCTATCTCTATCGTCACTGAAACACGCAATTTCCACGCCATTGGCGTACGCCTTGGCCGTCATGACACTACGCTAACGCTGTACGATATGAGCAGCAAAACCGTCGCCGAGGAGCACTACCCCTTGCCCGAGCGCACCCAGGAAACGCTGGAACATGCGCTACTCAATACCATTGCCACCTTTATGGACAGCTGCCAACGGAAAGTCCGTGAGCTAATTGCCATCTCCGTTATTCTACCAGGCCTGGTTGACCCGGAAAGTGGCGTCATTCGCTATATGCCGCATATTCAGGTCGAAAACTGGGGGCTGGTCGAGGCGCTGGAAAAACGGTTCCAGGTGACCTGCTTTGTTGGTCACGATATCCGTAGTCTGGCACTTGCCGAGCACTATTTCGGGGCAAGTCAGGACTGCGAAGACTCCATTCTGGTGCGAGTGCATCGCGGAACCGGTGCCGGGATCATCTCCAATGGCCGCATTTTTATTGGCCGTAACGGCAACGTTGGCGAGATTGGCCATATTCAGGTAGAGCCGTTGGGCGAGCGCTGCCACTGCGGTAACTTTGGTTGTCTGGAAACTATCGCGGCCAACGCGTCCATCGAGCATCGCGTGCAAAACTTACTCAAGCAAGGTTATCCAAGTCGGCTAACGCTTGATGATTGCAGTATCAAATCTATCTGTAAGGCTGCCAACAAAGGCGATAACCTGGCATCGGAAGTGATTGAGCACGTGGGCCGCCACCTGGGTAAAACTATCGCTATAGCCATCAACCTGTTTAACCCACAAAAAATCGTTATTGCTGGTGAGATTACAGAGGCAGATAAGGTCCTGCTGCCAGCGATCGAAAGCTGCATTAATGCCCAAGCGTTGAAGGCATTTCGCCACAATTTGCCCGTGGTACGCTCCACGCTGGACCACCGTTCCGCCATTGGCGCATTTGCGCTGGTGAAACGCGCCATGCTCAACGGAACGTTGCTACAACGTTTGCTGGAAAGCTAATACACCTCACTCTTCAAGCTGCCTCTGTGTCGCTGAGGCAACTCGAATAATTGAGTGTATTTTATGTATAGTAACGCCTTCTTATTTTGATGTCGGATTGTCCATGGCCATTAAGAATGTAATTTGTGATATCGACGGCGTGCTGATGCACGACAATGTTGCCGTACCGGGTGCGGCAGAATTTTTGACCGGCGTGATGGAGAAAGGCTTGCCGTTAGTCCTGTTGACTAACTACCCTTCGCAGACCGGACAGGATCTGGCAAACCGCTTTGCCACCGCAGGTGTCAATGTTCCTGACAGCGTGTTTTATACCTCCGCCATGGCTACCGCCGATTTCCTGCGTCGCCAGGAAGGAAAAAAAGCCTATGTTGTCGGTGAAGGCGCACTGATCCACGAACTGTACAAAGCGGGCTTTACCATTACCGACGTTAATCCTGATTTTGTGATCGTCGGCGAGACGCGTTCCTACAACTGGGACATGATGCATAAAGCGGCATACTTTGTGGCCAATGGCGCACGTTTCATTGCCACCAACCCGGATACGCACGGTCGCGGTTTTTATCCTGCCTGTGGTGCGCTGTGCGCCGGTATTGAGAAGATTTCAGGCCGTGAGCCCTTCTACGTAGGTAAACCCAGCCCGTGGATTATCCGCGCGGCACTCAACAAAATGCAGGCGCACTCGGAAGAGACCGTCATTGTTGGCGACAACCTGCGTACCGATATTCTGGCTGGCTTCCAGGCCGGTCTTGAAACTATCCTGGTGCTGTCTGGCATTTCCACCCTTGATGATATCGACAGCATGCCGTTCCGACCAAGCTGGATCTACCCATCCGTTGCCGAGATAGATGTTATTTAAGCAACGCTGTGCCGGATAACCCTAAGAACACGTTAACCGGCACACTAAATAACCCCATCTAATAAAACCGCCATTTTTCTGGCGATTCATCAATAAATACGCTCATTACATACTCTTTTTTCACTATTCAACAATCATCATTGAGTTTTTTCTTTTCTCCTCACCAAACTCCTTGCGCCCTCTGCGGCTTTACGGCATTTTCTTTATTAAGCAAACATAAAAAGCATCACGCAACGGGTTAACGGAGAAGGTTATGTGTTCTATTTTTGGCGTATTTGATATTAAAACCGACGCAGTTGAGCTGCGTAAAAAAGCCCTTGAGCTGTCTCGTCTGATGCGCCACCGCGGCCCGGACTGGTCGGGTATTTACGCCAGTGATAACGCGATCCTGGCACATGAACGTCTGTCCATTGTCGACGTTAACGCCGGTGCTCAACCGCTATACAACGTGAAAAAGACGCATATCCTGGCGGTAAACGGCGAGATTTATAACCATCAGGCGTTACGTGCTGAATACGGCGATCGCTATCAGTTCCAGACCGGTTCCGACTGCGAAGTTATCCTTGCGCTGTACCAGGAAAAAGGGCCTGAATTCCTTGACGACCTGCAGGGCATGTTCGCCTTCGCACTGTACGACAGCGAGCAGGATGCGTATCTGATCGGCCGCGATCACATTGGGATTATCCCTCTGTACATGGGTCATGATGAACACGGCAACTTGTACGTGGCGTCTGAAATGAAAGCGCTGGTTCCTGTTTGCCGCACCATTAAAGAATTCCCGGCCGGTAGCTACCTGTGGAGCAAAGACGGGGAAATCCGTCAGTACTATCAGCGCGACTGGTTCGAATACGATGCCGTAAAAGACAATGTGACGGATAAAGACGAACTGCGTCAGGCGCTGGAAGATGCGGTTAAAAGCCATCTGATGTCAGATGTGCCTTATGGTGTGCTGCTGTCCGGTGGACTGGACTCCTCCGTGATTTCCGCTATCACCAAAAAATACGCAGCGCGCCGTGTTGAAGATCAAGAGCGCAGTGAAGCCTGGTGGCCGCAACTGCACTCCTTCGCCGTGGGCCTGAAAGGCGCACCGGATCTGAAAGCCGCTCAGGAAGTCGCCAACCACCTGGGGACCGTACACCACGAGATCCATTTCACCGTACAGGAAGGCCTGGATGCCATCCGCGATGTGATTTATCACATTGAAACCTATGATGTCACCACCATTCGCGCCTCAACACCAATGTACTTAATGTCAAGAAAAATCAAAGCGATGGGCATTAAAATGGTGCTGTCAGGCGAAGGTTCTGATGAAGTATTTGGCGGCTATCTTTATTTTCACAAAGCGCCGGACGCCAAAGAACTGCACGAAGAAACGGTACGTAAACTGCAGGCACTGCATATGTTCGACTGCGCCCGAGCCAACAAAGCCATGTCGGCCTGGGGCGTTGAAGCCCGCGTACCGTTCCTCGACAAGAAATTCCTCGATGTCGCGATGCGCATCAACCCACAGGATAAAATGTGCGGTAACGGAAAGATGGAAAAACATGTCCTGCGTGAATGTTTTGAATCCTACCTGCCGGCCAGCATTGCATGGCGTCAGAAAGAGCAGTTCTCTGACGGCGTCGGTTATAGCTGGATTGACACGCTGAAAGAAGTGGCGGCAGAGCACGTTTCCGATCAACAACTGGAAACCGCCAGCTTCCGCTTCCCATACAACACCCCATCGTCTAAAGAAGCGTATTTGTACCGTGAGATTTTCGAAGAGCTGTTCCCGGTAGCCAGCGCCGCCGAGTGTGTGCCGGGTGGCCCGTCCGTCGCCTGTTCTTCTGCCAAAGCCATCGAATGGGACGAAGCGTTCAAAACAATGAACGATCCATCAGGCCGTGCGGTTGGCGTGCACCAGTCGGCTTATAAGTAAGCCCATCATCCACTAAGAGCCCTGAGGGGCTCTTTTTTTATGTCGGTTTTACGTGCGGAAAAACAATTAATAACGAATAATTGCCGAATATTGCGTCACGCTGTTCGCAACCTAACCAAACAGTCACATTCCAGCTATTTTCAATGAAAAAGGGGTTGACGCTTCAAGGCTCAATACGCATAATGCGCCCCGCAACGCCGATAAGGTAACGCGAAAAAAAGATGGCTACGTAGCTCAGCTGGTTAGAGCACATCACTCATAATGATGGGGTCACAGGTTCGAATCCCGTCGTAGCCACCATCTTTTTTGCGGGAGTGGCGAAATTGGTAGACGCACCAGATTTAGGTTCTGGCGCCGCAAGGTGTGCGAGTTCAAGTCTCGCCTCCCGCACCATTCACCCGTAAGCGTTGCACGGATGGGGTATCGCCAAGCGGTAAGGCACCGGTTTTTGATACCGGCATTCCCTGGTTCGAATCCAGGTACCCCAGCCACTTTTCTTCGATATAGCGGTTCACCGCAACGGTCATTGGGGTATCGCCAAGCGGTAAGGCACCGGTTTTTGATACCGGCATTCCCTGGTTCGAATCCAGGTACCCCAGCCACTTTTCTTCGATATAGCGGTTCACCGCAACGGTCATTGGGGTATCGCCAAGCGGTAAGGCACCGGTTTTTGATACCGGCATTCCCTGGTTCGAATCCAGGTACCCCAGCCACTTTTCTTCGATATAGCGGTTCACCGCAACGGTCATTGGGGTATCGCCAAGCGGTAAGGCACCGGTTTTTGATACCGGCATTCCCTGGTTCGAATCCAGGTACCCCAGCCACTTTTCTTCGATATAGCGGTTCACCGCAACGGTCATTGGGGTATCGCCAAGCGGTAAGGCACCGGTTTTTGATACCGGCATTCCCTGGTTCGAATCCAGGTACCCCAGCCATCGAAGAATATGATAGTATTTGGCTACGTAGCTCAGCTGGTTAGAGCACATCACTCATAATGATGGGGTCACAGGTTCGAATCCCGTCGTAGCCACCATATTAAGGGCGTATCGATTTAATTCGGTAAATCCAAAAAATTGTTGGGGTATCGCCAAGCGGTAAGGCTCTGGTTTCTGATACCAGCATTCCGAGGTTCGAATCCTCGTACCCCAGCCAATTTCAAAAAGTCGTCCACTCTGTGGGTGCACCCGTTGGGGTATCGCCAAGCGGTAAGGCTCTGGTTTCTGATACCAGCATTCCGAGGTTCGAATCCTCGTACCCCAGCCATTTTAGTTTTTGATACCGGCATTCCCTGGTTCGAATCCAGGTACCCCAGCCACTTTTCTTCGATATAGCGGTTCACCGCAACGGTCATTGGGGTATCGCCAAGCGGTAAGGCACCGGTTTTTGATACCGGCATTCCCTGGTTCGAATCCAGGTACCCCAGCCACTTTTCTTCGATATAGCGGTTCACCGCAACGGTCATTGGGGTATCGCCAAGCGGTAAGGCACCGGTTTTTGATACCGGCATTCCCTGGTTCGAATCCAGGTACCCCAGCCATCGAAGAATATGATAGTATTTGGCTACGTAGCTCAGCTGGTTAGAGCACATCACTCATAATGATGGGGTCACAGGTTCGAATCCCGTCGTAGCCACCATATTAAGGGCGTATCGATTTAATTCGGTAAATCCAAAAAATTGTTGGGGTATCGCCAAGCGGTAAGGCTCTGGTTTCTGATACCAGCATTCCGAGGTTCGAATCCTCGTACCCCAGCCAATTTCAAAAAGTCGTCCACTCTGTGGGTGCACCCGTTGGGGTATCGCCAAGCGGTAAGGCTCTGGTTTCTGATACCAGCATTCCGAGGTTCGAATCCTCGTACCCCAGCCAATTTCAAAAAGTCGTCCACTCTGTGGGTGCACCCGTTGGGGTATCGCCAAGCGGTAAGGCTCTGGTTTCTGATACCAGCATTCCGAGGTTCGAATCCTCGTACCCCAGCCAATTTCAAAAAGTCGTCCACTCTGTGGGTGCACCCGTTGGGGTATCGCCAAGCGGTAAGGCTCTGGTTTCTGATACCAGCATTCCGAGGTTCGAATCCTCGTACCCCAGCCATTTTAGAAAAGCTCGCTTCGGCGAGCTTTTTGCTTTTCTAACGCCGGGTGACGGCAAGCCTTACCCGGCCTACATGACGCGTAGGCCTGATAAGCGCAGCGCCATCAGGCACCACTTGAGCTACAACCCTAACGCATACTTCAGCGCCTGACGTTTTAACACGCCTGCACGCTCGGCGGCCATTAGACCAAGATTGCGCATAATACGCAGGGGCTGCAGGTTGTTGCTGAATCCGGCGTAAAACAGATCCATACCACTTTGCATGATGAAGTTATCGGTCATACGACGCGTTTGGTAGCGCTTCAGTACCCGCTGACTGGCCCACTGCTCACCATAGCTACGGGCGTTCACCAGCACATCAATTAACGCATCGACATCACGGTACCCCAGATTCACCCCCTGCCCGGCAAGCGGATGAATGGTGTGCGCGGCATCGCCCACCAGCGCCAGTCCTGGCTGTACATACTGCAACGCGTGGCGACGAGTAAGCGGAAACGCCCCTGCGGCAACAGGCGTAACGTCACCCAGACGTGAAGGGAAATATTTTGCGATTTCCACCTGGAGCTGAGCCATACCGAGACTCTGCAACTGGCGGATGCGGGCCGGAGAGTCATACCACACCAGCGAAGCCCAGTTATCGAACAGCGGTAAAAACGCCCGCGGTCCGTCAGGGGTAAACTGCTGCCAGGTACTGTCTCCCGGTGAATTCTCGCATTGCACGGTAATCAACATGCAGGATTGCGCGTACTGCCAGGCATGGATGCCAATCCCGGCCATTTGACGTACCTGAGAATTTGCGCCATCGGCACCAATCACCAGTTTTGCCGTTATCTTTTCACCGCCAGTCAGTTCAAGCTCATGCAGATCGTTATGTTGATGCAGAGAAATCAGTGATGCCGGCACGCGCAGGGTCACGTTGGGATGCGCCTCCATCGCCTGCCACAACGCCTGCTGCAGGACGTTGTTTTCGACCATATAGCCCAGCAATGGGAGTTTTAGCTCTGCCGCATCAAACACCACATGGGCATTCTCCCACTCCCAGGTTTCCAGACGACGATATGGATGACTGCGCATGCCCTGCACCGCATCCCAGACCCCCACCCCTTTCAGCAACGATGCAGAGGCGGAGCTAATGGCCGAAATACGGATATCAGGCTGACTGTCAGCCACAAACGGCACGGGCGCGGCATGCTCTATCACCGTCACCCTGAATCCATGCTGCGCCAGTCCCAGCGCCAGCGCGCCGCCGACCATCCCCCCGCCGACAATGGCAATTTCCGTTGGTTGATTTGTCATGGTCAATCATCCTGTTACATGTATTGTGTAAGTTTACAGGATTTTTTACCCCTTGAGGCTGACATCCGTCATACTGGTCACAACCGCGCCAACGCAGTACACTATGCGCCCTGCATTTCAGCCACAATTTCGCAAGAGCAAGTCGATGACTAAAAAACTCCATATTAAAACCTGGGGCTGTCAGATGAACGAATACGATTCATCGAAGATGGCCGATCTGCTGGATGCCACTCACGGGTATCAACTGACCGACGTGGCGGAAGAAGCGGATGTGCTGCTGCTGAATACCTGCTCAATTCGCGAGAAGGCTCAGGAAAAAGTTTTCCATCAGTTAGGTCGCTGGAAACTCTTAAAAGAGAAAAACCCGAATCTGATTATCGGCGTGGGTGGCTGTGTCGCCTCCCAGGAAGGCGACCATATTCGTCAACGTGCACACTACGTCGACATTATTTTTGGGCCACAAACCCTGCACCGCCTGCCGGAAATGATCAACAAAGTGCGCGGTAGCACCAGCCGTAGTCCAGTGGTGGATATCAGTTTCCCGGAAATCGAAAAGTTCGACCGCCTGCCGGAACCGCGTGCTGAAGGTCCAAGCGCGTTTGTGTCCATCATGGAAGGCTGTAACAAATACTGCACTTACTGCGTGGTGCCCTACACCCGCGGTGAAGAAGTCAGCCGTCCGGCGGACGATATCCTGCTTGAAATTGCCCAACTTGCGGCGCAGGGCGTACGTGAAGTCAACCTGCTGGGGCAAAACGTTAACGCCTGGCGCGGTGAGAACTACGACGGCACGACCGGCTCATTCGCAGATTTACTGCGTCTGGTAGCGGCGATCGACGGCATTGACCGTATCCGTTTCACTACCAGTCATCCAATTGAGTTCACCGACGATATCGTTGAAGTCTATCGCGACACCCCGGAGCTGGTAAGCTTCCTGCACCTGCCGGTACAGAGTGGCTCAGATCGTGTACTAAACCTGATGGGACGTACCCATACCGCGCTGGAATACAAGGCGATCATCCGCAAACTGCGCGCTGCACGCCCGGATATTCAGATTAGCTCCGACTTCATCGTGGGCTTCCCTGGCGAAACCACACAAGATTTCGAGCAGACCATGAAGCTGATTGCCGACGTTAACTTCGACATGAGCTACAGCTTTATCTTCTCAGCTCGTCCTGGCACGCCTGCCGCCGATATGGTTGACGACGTCCCGGAAGAAGAGAAAAAGCAACGTCTGTATATCCTGCAGGATCGCATCAACCAGCAGGCCATGGCCTGGAGCCGCCGTATGCTCGGCACCACCCAGCGTATTCTGGTCGAAGGCACGTCGCGTAAAAGCGTAATGGAGCTGTCGGGTCGTACTGAAAATAACCGTGTGGTGAATTTTGAAGGCACCCCGGATATGGTCGGTAAGTTTGTGGATGTTGAAATTACCGACGTCTGGACTAACTCCCTGCGCGGTAAAGTCGTGCGTACCGAGGACGAAATGGGCCTGCGCATCGCAGAAAGTCCGGAGTCGGTCATTGCGCGTACCCGCAAAGAAAACGATCTGGGTGTCGGCATTTATCAGCCGTAATTACCATACCCCCTCCTCTATCCCCTAAATAATTCGAGTTGCAGAAAGGCGACAAACGAGCAAATCCCCAGGAGCATAGATAACTATGTGACTGGGGTGCGCAAGTGCAGGCAACGCCTCTGCGGCTTGAAGTATGACGGGGAGGGTCTTGTATTTCCTCTCTACGCCCCCATCTTCATTGCAATGCTTGCGCCTTTTCCCTGTGGCGTGAATAATTTCCCTACATGCCGGTAAATGTTCGACGTCCGGCGATATCTGCATAAGAGGAACGGTTTGAACATAGACACTCGCGAAATTACCCTTGAGCCCGCAGACAATGCCCGTCTGTTGAGCCTGTGCGGTCCTTTTGATGACAACATCAAACAGCTGGAACGTCGCCTTGGTATCGAAATTAACCGCCGCGACAACCACTTTAAGCTGACCGGTCGCCCGATTTGCGTTACCGCTGCGGCAGATATTTTACACAGCCTGTACGTCGATACCGCGCCAATGCGCGGCAAGACGCAGGACATTGAGCCGGAACAAATTCACCTGGCAATCAAAGAAGCGCGTGTCCTTGAGCAGAGCGCAGACAGCGTGCCGGAGTTTGGCAAAGCGGTGAATATCAAAACCAAGCGTGGCGTGATCAAACCGCGTACGCCGAATCAAGCGCAATACATCGCCAATATTCTCGACCACGACATCACCTTCGGCGTCGGTCCTGCAGGGACGGGTAAAACCTACCTGGCGGTAGCCGCCGCGGTCGATGCGCTCGAGCGTCAGGAAATTCGCCGTATTCTGCTGACCCGTCCGGCGGTTGAAGCCGGTGAAAAACTGGGCTTCCTGCCGGGCGATCTCAGCCAGAAAGTCGATCCTTATTTACGTCCGCTGTATGATGCGCTGTTCGAAATGCTCGGTTTTGAGAAGGTGGAGAAGCTTATCGAGCGTAACGTCATTGAAGTCGCCCCGCTGGCTTATATGCGCGGTCGTACGCTGAACGATGCGTTCATTATCCTTGATGAGAGCCAGAACACGACTATCGAACAGATGAAAATGTTCCTGACCCGTATTGGCTTCAATTCCAAAGCGGTGATCACCGGCGACATTACCCAAATTGACCTGCCGCGCAGCACCAAATCCGGCCTGCGTCATGCCATCGAAGTGTTGGCTGAGGTCGATGAGATTAGCTTTAATTTCTTCCATAGCGAAGACGTGGTGCGCCATCCGGTGGTTGCCCGTATCGTGACGGCGTATGAAGCCTGGGAAGAAGCAGAACAAAAACGTAAAGCCGAACAGGCAGCGGAACGCAAGCGTGAAGCCCAGGAACAGGAACAAAAATGAGTCAGGTTATTCTCGATTTACAGCTGGCATGTGAAGATAACGCCGGTTTACCGGATGAGCGCCAGTTTCAGGCATGGCTGGATGCGGTGATCCCGCAGTTTCAGGAAGAGTCAGAGGTCACCATTCGCCTGGTCGATGACGCTGAAAGCCACGAACTGAACCTGACCTATCGCGGGAAAGACAAGTCAACCAACGTGCTGTCCTTCCCGTTTGAGGCCCCACCGGGCATCGAACTGCCGCTGCTGGGCGATCTGGTCATCTGTCGTCAGGTGGTCGAAAAAGAAGCGCAGGAGCAAGGTAAGCCTCTTGAAGCCCACTGGGCACACATGGTTATACACGGTAGCCTGCATCTCTTAGGCTACGACCATATCGAAGACGACGAAGCGGAAGAAATGGAATCCCTCGAAACAGAGATTATGCTTGCTCTGGGCTATGAGGATCCGTACATTGCCGAGAAGGAATAACCTGCTGCCGGTCAAGCCGGTGACAGGTCACGACGCCGGGCACTGAGTTTACGTGCCTTGAGCAATCTATTAACTAACATGAGAACCCATACGACGCCATGAGCGACGACAATTCACACAGTAGTGACACCTTACACAGCAAAAAGGGATTCTTTTCCCTGTTACTGAGCCAACTTTTCCACGGTGAACCAAAAAACCGCGACGAACTGTTGGAGCTGATCCGTGATTCCGGGCAAAACGACCTTATCGATGAAGATACGCGCGATATGCTCGAAGGGGTGATGGACATTGCGGACCAACGTGTTCGCGACATCATGATCCCCCGGTCCCAGATGATCACACTGAAACGCAACCAGACTCTGGATGAGTGTCTTGATGTCATCATCGAGTCCGCCCACTCGCGTTTCCCGGTGATCAGCGAAGACAAAGATCACATTGAAGGGATTCTGATGGCGAAAGACTTGCTGCCGTTTATGCGCAGTGATGCCGAAGCTTTCAGCATGGAAAAAGTGTTACGCCCGGCGGTTGTCGTACCTGAGAGCAAGCGTGTTGACCGCATGCTGAAAGAGTTCCGCTCTCAGCGGTACCATATGGCTATCGTTATCGACGAGTTCGGCGGTGTCTCGGGTCTGGTGACCATTGAGGACATTCTTGAACTGATCGTCGGTGAAATCGAAGATGAATACGACGAAGAAGACGATATCGATTTCCGTCAGCTCAGTCGCCACACCTGGACCATTCGTGCGCTGGCCCCGATCGAAGACTTCAACGAAGCCTTCGGCACCCACTTTAGCGACGAAGAAGTCGATACTATTGGCGGTTTGGTGATGCAGGCCTTTGGTCATCTGCCCGCACGTGGAGAGACTATCGACATTGATGGCTACCAGTTCAAAGTTGCCATGGCCGACAGCCGTCGTATTATTCAGGTTCATGTCAGAATTCCGGACGACTCACCCCAGCCAAAACTGGACGAATAAACCCGAAACTGGATCAAAGACTACATGGCATTTGCCCCCTTAATTGAACGCCAGCGCATTCGCCTGCTGCTGGCGTTATTATTCGGTGCATGCGGGACGCTGGCGTTCTCTCCGTATGACATCTGGCCTGCGGCGATTATTTCGCTGATGGGTCTGCAGGCCTTAACTCTCAACCGTCGCCCACTCCAGTCTGCCGCTATCGGCTATGTCTGGGGAATGGGTCTTTTTGGCTCCGGCATCAACTGGGTCTATGTCAGCATTGCGCAATTTGGCGGTATGCCAGGCCCGGTTAACGTATTCCTTGTGGTATTGCTTGCGGCATACCTCTCGCTGTACACAGGTTTGTTTGCGGGCGTTCTGTCGCGCCTGTGGCCAAAAACCAGCTGGCTGCGGGTGGCGATTGCTGCCCCGGTAGTCTGGCAGATAACCGAATTCCTGCGCGGCTGGGTGCTGACCGGCTTCCCATGGCTACAGTTTGGCTACAGCCAGATTGACGGCCCGCTGAAAGGCCTGGCGCCGGTAATGGGCGTCGAGGCGATTAACTTCCTGCTGATGATGGTCAGCGGCCTGCTGGCGCTGGCGTTAGTCACACGTAACTGGCGTCCTCTGGTTACTGCCGTGGTATTGTTCGCTCTGCCCTTCCCGCTGCGCTACATCCAGTGGTATACGCTGGAGCCAGAAAAAACCACCCAAGTTTCGATGGTGCAAGGTGACATTCCGCAGTCGCTGAAGTGGGATGAAGGTCAGCTCATCAACACGTTGAAGATTTACCTTGATGCCACGCAGCCCGAAATGGGCAAATCACAGCTTATCATCTGGCCAGAGTCCGCTATTCCTGATCTGGAGATCAATCAGCAGCGTTTCCTCGGCATGATGGATGACCTGCTAAAATCTAAAAACAGCACGCTAATCACCGGTATTGTTGACGCGCGCCTTAACAAGCAAAACCGCTACGATACCTACAACACCATCATCACGCTGGGTAAAGACAGTCCGTACAGCTATGACTCCAGCAATCGTTACAACAAAAATCACCTTGTCCCGTTTGGTGAGTTTGTGCCGCTGGAATCGATTCTACGCCCGCTGGCGCCGTTCTTTGACTTACCCATGTCATCCTTCAGCCGAGGACCGTATGTGCAGCCACAGCTGCAGGCGCACGGCTTTAAGCTGACGGCGGCAATCTGCTACGAAATTATTCTTGGCGAACAGGTACGGGATAACTTCCGCCCGGATACGGACTACTTGCTGACCATCTCCAATGATGCCTGGTTTGGTAAATCCATCGGTCCATGGCAGCACTTCCAGATGGCACGCATGCGGTCACTGGAGCTGGCGCGTCCGCTGTTGCGTAGCACTAATAATGGCATCACGGCGGTGATTGGCCCGCAAGGTGAAGTGCAGGCCATGATCCCGCAGTTTACCCGACAGGTACTGACCACCAGCGTTACCCCGACAACGGGTCTCACGCCGTATGCGCGTACCGGAAACTGGCCGTTATGGCTGATTACCGCGTTGTTAGGCTTTGGCGCGATCGTCATGAGTCTGCGCCAACGTCGTAAATAATCTCTGCTCTGTCATATTGCCGGATGTTGGCGCTCACGCGCCTTGTCCGGCTAACACATCCCCTCTCATCTCCCATTCTGGCACGCCTATTGCTTTGTTATACAAGGCAAACGCTGTTTTGGTTGAATGTGCAACCTGGTCGCACCAAATTTGAGCACAGGTAGCACCTGAAATGTGCAACAAGATATTTTTGCCCTCAAACGGTGCGGCGCACTTCGCAAAAATAAACAATAACACAGCAAATTCTTTACATTCATCCAAACTAAATGTTAACAAACACATACAAGACTGCACTTTTAAGTAGCAAACAATAACAACATCACAATGGGTATCAATGCGTCCCTGACGCAGACGATAAAGGAGTTGGATATGCAATTACGTAAGCTCGCCACTGCCATGCTGGTCGTGGGAATGTCTGCCGGTCTGGCGCACGCGGAAGATGCCGCCCCTGCGGCAAGCAGCACCCTGGACAAGATCGCTAAAAATGGCGTCATCGTCGTCGGACACCGTGAATCCTCGGTCCCGTTTTCCTACTACGATAATCAGCAGAAAGTGGTCGGTTATTCACAGGATTACTCCAACGCAATTGTTGAGGCCGTGAAGAAAAAGCTGAACAAGCCTGACCTGCAGGTGAAGCTGATTCCGATTACCTCCCAGAACCGCATTCCGCTGCTGCAAAACGGCACCTTCGACTTTGAATGTGGTTCCACCACCAACAACGTTGAACGCCAGAAACAAGCGGCCTTTTCTGACACCATTTTCGTTGTCGGCACCCGCCTGCTGGCGAAAAAAGGCGGCGATATCAAAGATTTCGCTGACTTGAAAGGCAAAGCGGTGGTTGTGACTTCCGGTACCACCTCGGAAGTGCTGCTGCATAAGCTGAACGAAGAACAAAAAATGGATATGCGCATCATCAGTGCGAAAGACCACGGTGACTCTTTCCGTACCCTCGAAAGCGGTCGCGCTGTCGCCTTTATGATGGATGACGCCCTGCTGGCTGGTGAGCGCGCGAAGGCGAAGAAACCGGACAACTGGGAGATCGTCGGCAAGCCACAATCTCAGGAAGCGTACGGCTGTATGCTGCGTAAAGACGACGTCGCGTTCAAAAAGCTGATGGATGACACCATTGCACAGGCACAAACTTCAGGTGAAGCAGAGAAGTGGTTTGATAAATGGTTTAAAAACCCTATTCCGCCAAAGAACCTGAATATGAATTTCGAACTGTCGAGCGAGATGAAGGCCCTGTTCAAAGAACCAAATGATAAAGCACTCAACTAACTAAAATAAATGGGGCGAGTTCACCTGGCCCTCACGATTGTCGGGAAGCATGGACAGACTATACGCTGAGTGGCCGTTCCCCACTCAGCGCGAAAAATGAGCTTCTCAACAATCTTCGAGGGTAGCGCTGCTACCCTTTTTTTTTCTGGAGTAGATTTATGTCTATAGACTGGAACTGGGGGATTTTTTTACAAGAAGCCCCGTTCGGCAACACCACCTATCTCGGCTGGCTCTGGAGTGGTTTCCAGGTCACCGTCGCGCTTTCAATCACCGCCTGGATTATTGCTTTCCTGATAGGTTCCCTATTCGGCATCTTACGCACCGTTCCTAACCGTTTCCTTTCCGGGATAGGCACGTTGTACGTTGAACTGTTTCGTAACGTTCCGCTGATCGTACAATTTTTTACCTGGTATCTGGTGATCCCGGAACTGCTCCCAGAAAACATTGGCATGTGGTTCAAGGCTGAGTTGGATCCCAACATCCAGTTTTTCCTCTCCTCAATGCTTTGCCTGGGGCTGTTTACCGCCGCCCGCGTTTGTGAGCAGGTGCGCGCCGCGATTCAGTCTTTGCCTCGCGGACAAAAAAACGCCGCGCTGGCGATGGGGCTGACGCTACCGCAGGCCTATCGCTATGTTCTGCTGCCCAACGCCTACCGCGTAATCGTACCGCCGATGACATCAGAAATGATGAACCTGGTGAAAAACTCCGCCATTGCCTCAACCATCGGTCTGGTCGATATGGCAGCACAGGCAGGCAAGCTGCTGGATTACTCTGCCCACGCCTGGGAGTCGTTTACGGCTATCACCCTTGCCTACGTCTTGATTAACGCCTTTATTATGCTGGTGATGAATCTGGTTGAACGTAAAACTCGCCTGCCTGGCAATTTGGGAGGCAAATAATGTACGAATTTGACTGGAGTTCCATTGTCCCCTCCCTGCCGTATCTGCTGGATGGGCTGATGATCACGCTGAAAATTACCGTTACGGCGGTCATTATTGGCATCGTTTGGGGAACTATCCTCGCGGTAATGCGTCTGTCCAGCTTCGCGCCCATTGCCTGGTTTGCGAAGATCTACGTGAACGTATTCCGCTCTATTCCGCTGGTCATGGTGCTGCTGTGGTTCTATCTGATTGTACCGGGGTTCTTACAGAACGTATTAGGCCTGTCACCGAAAACCGATATTCGTCTGATCTCAGCGATGGTGGCGTTTTCGATGTTTGAAGCGGCGTACTACTCAGAGATTATCCGTGCCGGGATCCAGAGTATTTCTCGTGGACAGTCCAGCGCCGCGCTGGCGTTAGGGATGACCCACTGGCAGTCGATGAAGCTCATTATTCTGCCGCAGGCATTTCGCGCGATGGTGCCGTTGCTGCTGACCCAGGGCATCGTTCTATTCCAGGACACCTCGCTGGTCTACGTATTAAGTCTGGCAGATTTCTTCCGTACCGCCTCCACCATTGGCGAGCGTGACGGCACACAGGTCGAGATGATCCTGTTCGCTGGCGCCGTCTATTTTGTATTCAGTCTGAGCGCATCGTTGTTGGTCAGCTATTTGAAGAAAAGGACAGTTTAATGATTACCCTGAAAAATGTTTCTAAATGGTATGGTCACTTTCAGGTTCTGACCGACTGCTCCACGGAAGTTAAAAAAGGTGAAGTAGTGGTAGTTTGCGGTCCGTCAGGCTCCGGTAAATCGACGCTGATCAAAACGGTAAACGGCCTGGAGCCTGTGCAGCAGGGCGTGATCACCGTTGACGGTACCGTGGTGAATGACAAAAAGACCGATCTGGCCAAACTGCGTTCTCGCGTGGGCATGGTCTTCCAGCACTTTGAACTGTTCCCACATTTGTCGATCATCGAAAACCTGACCCTGGCCCAGGTAAAAGTACTTAAACGCGATAAAAAGCCTGCTCGCGACAAAGCACAAAAACTGCTTGAGCGCGTAGGACTGTCGGCCCATGCCGATAAGTTTCCGGCCCAGCTTTCTGGTGGACAGCAGCAGCGCGTGGCCATTGCCCGGGCGCTGTGTATGGATCCTATCGCCATGTTGTTTGATGAACCCACCTCAGCGCTCGATCCAGAAATGATCAACGAGGTGCTGGACGTCATGGTCGAGCTGGCTCATGAAGGGATGACCATGATGGTGGTCACCCACGAAATGGGCTTCGCTCGGAAAGTGGCGAACCGGGTAATCTTTATGGATGAGGGTAAGATTGTGGAAGACTCGCCGAAAGAAGAGTTCTTTGCCAATCCAAAATCAGACCGCGCCAAAGACTTCCTCGCCAAAATCCTGCATTAATCTTCCCGGCGCGCACATCAGAGTGCGCGCCAAATCACGCTTTCTTTCTTCGCTTCTCGAATCACATACAGCCCGGCGTTAACCTTGTCACAAAGTCCCACTCACAAGGAGTCACAATGGCACTTCCGATCCTGTTTGATTGCGATCCAGGTCATGACGACGCTATCGCAATTGTTCTCGCCCTCGCCTCACCGGAACTTGATGTTAAAGCCATAACATCCTCAGCGGGCAACCAGACGCCTGATAAAACCCTGCGTAATGTGTTGCGTATGTTAACGCTGCTCAACCGCCCGGATATCCCCGTTGCCGGTGGCGCGTTAAAGCCCCTGATGCGCGAGTTGATAATTGCCGATAACGTTCACGGAGAAAGTGGCCTGGACGGCCCCGTGCTGCCGGAGCCGGCATTTACCCCGCAAAGTTGTACCGCCGTGGAGTTAATGGCGAAAACCCTACGCGAAAGCCCGGAACCGGTCACGATTGTATCAACTGGCCCCCAAACTAACGTAGCACTGCTGCTGAACAGCCACCCCGAGTTGCATAAGAAAATCGCCCGTATTGTGATTATGGGCGGCGCGATGGGACTCGGAAACTGGACACCGGCTGCTGAGTTCAATATTTATGTTGATCCCGAAGCGGCAGAGATGGTGTTTCAATCAGGTATTCCGGTAGTGATGGCCGGGCTGGACGTCACACATAAAGCACAAATTCATCGTGAAGACACCGAGCGATTGCGCGCGATTGGCAATCCTGTGGCGAGCATTGTCGCTGAGTTACTGGATTTCTTCTTCGAATATCACAAAGACGAGAAATGGGGATTCATTGGCGCACCGCTACACGATCCGTGCACCATTGCCTGGCTACTAAAGCCCGAACTGTTTACCACCGTTGAACGCTGGGTCGGCGTAGAGACGCAGGGAAAATACACGCAGGGCATGACCGTAGTGGATTACTATTTCCTGAGCGGAAATAAACCCAACGCCACGGTTATGGTTGATATCGACCGACAAGGTTTTGTCGATCTGCTGGCTGAGCGCCTGAAGTTTTACGCGTAGTGAGTAGGCCGGATAAGACGCTTCACGTCGCATCCGGCACAAAAATCACGGTTCGAACGGTCTGCGCTGGAATTGATCGTGACCGCATTTCGGGCATAGCGGCAGCACGTCTGGCGTATAAACGGCTAAATGGAAGTGGCATTTCTCACAAACCAGATTCCCCAGCCCGACCACCTCGCCGCTGTGATAAACCCCGTGATGACTCAGATCCTGAAACACTTCGCGCCATTCAAGCTGGGTTTTATCAGTAATATCCGCCAGTTCTTGCCAGATACTCTCCTTGATGACCCGCATAAAAACGCTGTCAGTCTCCTCATCGAGACTCTCTTCATAACTGAGCGCGAACTCTTCAAGGTCGCGTCTGACGGCCCTGGTGAGTTCCTCTACCTCGGTTCGCGTTAACTCCCCGGTCTGCATAACTCGCTGACGTGCCTGGTCCACCAGCGCATCGATATCGCGTTCACCATTGCGCAGACGTTCGCTAAGTGACGTCACCAGTTCACGGTAATATTGAGCAACCTTGTTCATCGCTTCGCCTCCTGGGTCGTTAACTGTCTATAATAATAGACGTTATTTACACTACGCTTTGCAAGACTGTCCACAGAGTATGTAAATTCGTGCAATATTTATCCTTGCGGGAATTCAATGCTGAATGCGCGAAAGGCTGTTTTGACGCGGACGTTTGGGCTATGCTATGCGGATCTGAAACACCACATCTAAAGCTACGTTTGTAGCTGTATTGAAAACAGGACCACTGGCTGCCATGCAAGAGCAATACCGCCCGGAAGAGATAGAATCCAAAGTACAGCTTCACTGGGATGAGAAGCGCACATTTGAAGTTACCGAAGACGAGAGCAAAGAGAAGTATTACTGCCTGTCTATGCTTCCCTATCCTTCTGGTCGACTACACATGGGCCACGTACGTAACTACACTATCGGTGATGTGATCGCCCGCTATCAGCGTATGCTGGGCAAAAACGTTCTGCAGCCGATTGGCTGGGATGCATTCGGCCTGCCAGCTGAAGGCGCGGCGGTGAAAAACAATACCGCGCCTGCTCCGTGGACGTACGACAACATCGCTTACATGAAGAACCAGCTCAAAATGCTGGGCTTCGGCTATGACTGGAGCCGTGAGTTGGCGACCTGCACCCCGGAATATTACCGTTGGGAGCAAAAGTTCTTCACTGAACTGTACAAAAAAGGTCTGGTGTACAAGAAAACCTCTGCGGTTAACTGGTGCCCTAATGACCAGACAGTACTGGCGAACGAACAGGTTATTGACGGCTGCTGCTGGCGCTGTGATACCAAAGTTGAGCGGAAAGAGATCCCGCAGTGGTTTATCAAAATCACCGCATACGCTGACGAACTGCTGCGTGACCTGGACCGCCTGGATCACTGGCCTGACACCGTAAAAACGATGCAGCGCAACTGGATTGGCCGCTCTGAAGGCGTGGAAATCACCTTTGATGTCAACGGCTATGACAACACGCTGACCGTGTACACCACCCGCCCTGACACCTTTATGGGTGCCACTTACCTGGCGGTTGCCGCAGGTCACCCGCTGGCGCAGAGAGCCGCGGCGAATAACCCAGAGCTGGCTGCATTCATCGACGAATGCCGCAACACCAAGGTTGCCGAAGCTGAAATGGCGACCATGGAGAAGAAAGGCGTCGACACTGGCTTTAAAGCCATTCACCCGCTGACCGGCGAAGAAATCCCCGTTTGGGCTGCAAACTTCGTGCTGATGGAATACGGCACTGGTGCCGTGATGGCCGTGCCGGGTCACGATCAGCGCGACTACGAGTTCGCAACCAAGTATGGTCTGAGCATCAAGCCAGTTATCCTGGCAGCGGACGGTTCAGAACCGGATCTGTCTGAGCAGGCACTGACCGAGAAAGGCGTGCTGTTTAATTCTGGTGAGTTCGACGGTCTCGATTTCGAAGCGGCTTTCAACGCCATTGCCGACAAGCTGGTCGAAAAAGGCGTGGGCGAGCGCAAAGTTAACTATCGTCTGCGTGACTGGGGTGTTTCCCGTCAGCGTTACTGGGGAGCGCCAATCCCAATGGTCACGCTGGAAGATGGCACCGTGTTGCCAACCCCAGAAGATCAGCTGCCGGTTATTCTGCCAGAAGATGTCGTCATGGACGGTATCACCAGCCCGATTAAAGCGGACCCGGAGTGGGCGAAGACTACCGTTAACGGTATGCCTGCTCTACGTGAAACCGACACCTTTGATACCTTTATGGAATCTTCTTGGTACTACGCGCGCTACACCTGCCCGCAGTATCAGGAAGGCATGCTGGACTCTAAGGCCGCCAACTACTGGCTGCCAGTTGATATCTACATTGGTGGTATTGAGCACGCCATCATGCACCTGCTCTACTTCCGCTTCTTCCACAAGCTGATGCGCGACGCGGGCATGGTAAACTCTGACGAACCGGCTAAACAGCTGTTGTGTCAGGGTATGGTGCTGGCTGATGCCTTCTACTATGTAGGCGTAAACGGCGAGCGTAACTGGGTTTCTCCGGTTGATGCCATCGTTGAACGTGACGAGAAAGGCCGTATCGTGAAGGCGCAGGACGCCGAAGGTCATGAACTGGTGTATACCGGCATGAGCAAGATGTCCAAGTCGAAAAACAACGGTATCGACCCGCAGGTGATGGTTGAGCGTTACGGCGCGGACACCGTACGTTTGTTCATGATGTTCGCCTCTCCGGCTGATATGACCCTGGAATGGCAGGAATCCGGCGTAGAAGGGGCAAACCGCTTCCTGAAACGTGTCTGGAAACTGGTTTACGAACACACCAGCAAAGGTGATGTTGCCGCCCTGAACGTTGAAGCATTGAGCGAAGATCAAAAAGCGCTGCGTCGTGATGTTCACAAAACCATTGCGAAAGTGACCGATGATATCGGCCGACGTCAGACCTTTAACACCGCGATTGCGGCAATTATGGAACTGATGAACAAGCTGGCAAAAGCGTCGCAGGAAGACGAACAGGATCGCGCCCTGATGCAGGAAGCGTTGCTGGCCGTTGTGCGTATGCTCAACCCGTTTACCCCGCACGTATGCTTCACCTTGTGGCAGGCGCTGAAGGGCGAAGGCGATATCGACAACGCACCGTGGCCGGTTGCTGACGACAGCGCAATGGTCGAAGACTCAACGCTGGTTGTGGTGCAGGTGAACGGTAAAGTACGTGGCAAAATCACCGTTCCAGTCAACGCCACCGAAGAGCAAGTTCGTGAGCGTGCTGGCCAGGAGCATCTGGTAGCAAAATATCTTGATGGCGTTACCGTACGTAAAGTGATTTATGTACCGGGTAAACTCCTCAATCTGGTCGTTGGCTAAGCGCGGGAGGAAGCGTGCGACATCTGACAACTCTGTTGTTATCCCTGGTGGTGCTGGTCACCGCTGGGTGTGGTTGGCATCTGCGTAGCACTACGCAGGTACCGCCCACAATGAAAACTATGATCCTGGACTCTGGCGATCCGAACGGCCCGTTAAGCCGCGCGGTACGCAACCAGTTACGTCTGAACGACATCGAACTGCTCGAAAGCGGTTCTATGCGTAAAGACGTGCCGTCCCTGCGTCTGGGAGCAGTCAGCATTTCTCAGGATACGGCGTCTGTATTCCAGAATGGTCAAACGGCTGAATACCAGATGGTGATGTCGGTCAGTGCCACCGTCCTGATTCCAGGTCATGACATTTACCCAATCAGCGCCAAGGTCTATCGTTCATTCTTTGACAACTCACAGGCTGCACTGGCGAAGGATAACGAGCAGGAAATGATCATCAAAGAGATGTATGACAAAGCGGCCGAACAGTTGATTCGTAAGCTGCCAAGCGTGCACATTGCCGATACTCAGTCATCCAGTGATGACGTACAGCCTGCTGAGAATGAAACAGCCGCGCCAACGTCTTCTCCGGCGCGTGTCTCCACCACGCTGGGTAACTGATGCTCAAGTTGTACCCTGAACAACTCCGCGCACAGCTCAAAGAAGGGCTGCGCGCGGCGTACTTATTACTGGGCAACGATCCCCTCTTGTTGCAGGAAAGCCAGGATGCCGTCCGTCTGGCCGCCACTGTGCAAGGGTTCGAAGAACACCACACGTTCACCCTCGATACCAGTACTGACTGGGGGGCGATTTTTTCCCTCTGTCAGGCCATGAGCCTGTTTGCCAGCCGGCAGACATTACTTCTACAGCTGCCTGAAAACGGCCCTAATGCCGCCATTAACGAACAACTCGCCACGCTGGTTACCCTGCTACATGACGATCTGCTGCTGATTGTTCGCGGCAACAAACTGACCAAAGCACAGGAAAACGCCGCCTGGTATACCAGTCTGGCGAGCCATGCTGTTCAGGTGAGCTGCCAGACGCCAGAGCAGGCGCAGCTCCCTCGCTGGGTTGCCGCCAGAGCGAAACAAAGCAACCTGCAACTGGACGAAGCCGCCAATCAGCTATTATGTTATTGCTATGAAGGTAACCTGTTAGCCCTGGCGCAGGCGCTGGAGCGGTTATCATTGCTGTGGCCTGATGGAAAACTCACGTTGCCTCGTGTGGAGCAAGCGGTTAACGATGCGGCGCACTTTACCCCCTTCCATTGGGTCGATGCGCTGTTGATGGGCAAAAGTAAACGCGCGCTACATATCCTGCAGCAACTGCGCCTTGAAGGCAGTGAGCCGGTTATTCTGCTGCGCACGATACAGCGTGAATTACTGTTACTGGTCAACCTGAAAAGGCAATCAGCCCACACACCATTACGCGCCTTGTTTGATAAGCATCGGGTATGGCAAAACCGCCGCGGCATGATGGGTGATGCGCTAAACCGGCTGTCATCTGAGCAATTACGCCAGGCGGTACAGTTGTTAACGCGCACGGAAATTACGCTTAAACAAGATTATGGTCAGTCAGTATGGGCCGAGCTTGAGGGACTTTCTCTTCTGCTCTGCCATAAATCACTGGCAGATATTTTTATTGATGGTTGATATGAAATCATTACAGGCTTTGTTCGGTGGCACCTTTGATCCGGTGCATTATGGTCATCTTAAACCCGTGGAAATTCTGGCTAATCTGATTGGCCTGTCACGGGTGATTATCATGCCTAATAATGTGCCGCCGCATCGTGCGCAACCCGAAGCCTCCAGCGCACAGCGTAAACAGATGCTTGAGCTGGCAATTGCTGACAAGCCTTTGTTTATCCTGGATGAACGTGAGCTAAAACGAGATACGGCCTCTTACACCGCCCAAACTCTCAAGGAGTGGCGCGAGGAGCAAGGGCCACTCGCGCCGCTGGCGTTTATTATTGGTCAGGACTCACTGCTCACCTTTCCTTCCTGGCACAATTCCGACACCATTCTGGACAATACCCATCTCATCGTCTGCCGACGACCGGGGTATCCGCTGGAGATGGCGCAGGCGCAGCACCAGCAGTGGCTCGAACGTCATCTGACTCATTCGCCAGATGACCTGCACCAGCTTCCTGCCGGGAAAATTTACCTGGCAGAAACCCCCTGGTTCAATATCTCCGCTACCCTTATCCGCGAACGACTGGAACACGGTGAGCCGTGTGACGATTTAATGCCGGACTCCGTGCTGGACTATATCAATCAGCAAGGGTTGTACCGCTAAGCGCGTAGCGTAATGCCGCCAGCAGGCGGTTGTTCTCTTCAGCGCCACGGACAGCCACCCGGTAGTAACGCGCATCCAGCCCCGGATAGTTAGCGCAACTGCGGATCAACACATGCTGTTCAAGCAATGATTTTTGCAAATCTAAACCCGGTCTTTCGCAGCGTAACAGGCGATAATTTGCCCGTCCGGGATACACCGTCAGGCCAGGCAGATTTTGCAGTTGTTGATCGAATCGGTTCCCCTCATGCGCCAGCCATTCCCATGTCGCCTGCTGATAGACGCTATCGTGGAGAATCATTTCGCCCGCCAGTGCGGCAAAGGCATTGATTGACCAGGGCATTTGCCGGCTGCGCAGGTGTGCTACCGCCTGCTCGTTGCTGTTAACCAGATATCCCAGGCGCAGGCCGGGTATCGCATAAAATTTGGTGAGTGAACGCAAAACCCAGATGTGCGGATTCTCTTGCAACAGCGGAATAAACCCCTGTTCCCCGGCGATAAAATCGATAAACGCTTCATCGAGGATCAATGCGATCCCGAGCTGTTTACAACGCCGTGCTATCTCCTGCAACAGGTGATGTTCGGGCAACAGCCCTGTGGGATTGTTAGGTGTACACAGGAACAGGCAATCCAGCTCCGGGGTGAGTACATCGAGAATCTCTCCGGTCAGTTGCCAACCGTCCTCTTCGCGCAGCGCAAACTCGTGTATTGCGCATTCGCCCCATTGCAGTGCCCGGCGATATTCCGCAAATCCGGGAATGACGATCATCGCATGACGCGGCTTAAGACCATCAACCAACGTAAAGATCGACTCCGTCTCCCCGTTACCGGCGAGGATCCACGACGCAGGAACATGATGGTGCTCCGCCAGCGTGGCATGCAAGTGGGCGTAATCCACGTCCGGATAGCGCTCAGCACGGTCCAAATTGTCGATTAGTGCGCGTTTTAAGCTTGCCGGCATACCCAGCGGGTTAATATTCGCGCTAAAATCCAGCAATTGCTCAGGTGAGATGCCCAATAATGCGGCGGCTTCCCGGGTATTACCGCCATGCGCGCTCTTTAATAAAGACATCGTGCCGCTCCAGTTTTAAAAGGGTATTTTATTGAAAAGTCACTGCGCAATCAGGGCAAATATCATGTTTCGTGCGAATAGCCTCACGAGGGAAAAATGAGACTCTGGTTAGTACGTCATGGAGAAACCGACGCCAACGTTGCCGGGTTATACAGCGGTCATGCCCCTACATCGCTCACTCAGCGGGGAATAACCCAAGCTGAAACACTGGCCGCACTGTTACACAACGTTCCTTTCGACCACGTCCTCTGCAGCGAGCTTGAACGCGCGCGCCATACCACGCAGTTGGTCTTAGCGGGGCGCGACGTTCCACTGCGGATCATGCCCGAGCTTAATGAAATGTTCTTTGGCGACTGGGAAATGCGCCACCATCGCGATCTGGCGCGTGAGGACGCAGAAAACTATGCGCTGTGGTGTAACGACTGGCAGAATGCGACCCCCACCAACGGCGAAGGTTTTCAGGCATTTTCACAGCGAGTTGAGCACTTCATTGCACAACTCGCTGATTATAAAGATTCGCAGAACCTTCTGGTGGTCAGCCATCAGGGTGTACTCAGCGTGCTGATCGCCCGGCTCATGTCAATGCCCGCGGCATCAATGTGGCATTTCCGCGTTGAACAGGGGTGCTGGAGCGCAATTGATTTTTGCGACGATTTTGCGGTGCTGAAAGTGTTAAACAGCCGGGCCATATGGCGCGAGGGGGAGTGAATACGCGGTTTTTTCTGTCGAAGGGGCTCGCGCCCATTGACACCCCATGACAGGCTGCTATTCTCCGCAGCCTGACTTTTCCCGCCTTTCAGAGCTTTGCAGAAATTGTTTTACAAAAATGGCGATGCATTCTGTTGCGTGGGGTGGGATGATAGCGCACCTCAAAAGCGTTTTCGGAGACATTTGTCCCGATATCGCCTCTGGTTCAGGTATACTAACAAGCCTTTTTAACTCTTTTCACCCAGGGGGAACACTTGCAGGGTAAAGCACTTCAGGATTTTGTAATCGACAAAATTGATGACCTTAAAGGTCAAGACATCATCGCCTTAGACGTTCAGGGCAAATCCAGCATCACTG
Organism: Citrobacter sp. wls711; assembly: GCF_005281055.1. NCBI lineage: Bacteria > Pseudomonadati > Pseudomonadota > Gammaproteobacteria > Enterobacterales > Enterobacteriaceae > Citrobacter > Citrobacter sp. wls711. The sequence continues at coordinate 98,237 of NZ_SZXC01000007.1, forward strand.
ACTGCATGATTATCTGCACCGGCACATCCAGCCGCCATGTCATGTCTATCGCTGACCACGTTGTTCAGGAATCTCGCGCCGCTGGCCTGCTGCCGCTTGGCGTTGAAGGTGAGAACGTGGCCGACTGGATCGTCGTTGATCTCGGCGAGGTGATTGTCCACGTTTTACAGGAAGAAAGCCGTCGCCTGTATGAACTGGAAAAACTCTGGAGTTAATGCGTGAAGCTGCAACTTGTCGCTGTGGGTACGAAAATGCCTGACTGGGTGCAAACCGGTTTTACGGAGTATCTCCGTCGGTTTCCAAAAGACATGCCTTTTGAGCTTATCGAGATCCCAGCAGGAAAACGCGGCAAGAACGCGGATATTAAACGCATACTCGATAAAGAGGGTGAACAGATGCTGGCTGCCGCTGGCAAAAATCGCATCGTCACCCTTGATATCCCAGGAAAACCCTGGGACACGCCGCAACTGGCAACCGAGCTGGAACGCTGGAAACTGGATGGTCGTGACGTCAGTCTGCTGATTGGCGGACCGGAAGGATTGTCTCCTGCCTGTAAGGCTGCCGCGGAGCAAAGCTGGTCACTCTCTGCATTAACCCTTCCCCACCCTCTTGTTCGGGTTCTGGTGGCAGAGAGTCTGTACAGAGCGTGGAGCATTACCACCAACCACCCTTATCACCGTGAGTGATCATTGAGTCTTGAGTAGATTAAGCAGCGGATGAAACTACAGAATTCTTTTCGCGACTATACGGCTGAGTCCGCGCTGTTTGTGCGTCGGGCGCTGGTTGCTTTTTTGGGGATTTTGCTGCTCACTGGCGTGCTGATCGCCAACCTGTATAATCTGCAAATCGTTCGTTTCACCGATTATCAGACCCGTTCAAACGAAAACCGCATCAAACTGGTGCCAATCGCCCCCAGTCGCGGCATCATTTATGACCGTAACGGCATTCCCCTGGCCCTCAACCGCACCATTTACCAGATAGAAATGATGCCTGAGAAGGTCGATAACGTTCAGCAAACGCTGGATGCGCTGCGGGAAGTGGTTGATCTCAATGACGACGATATTGCCGCCTTTAAAAAAGAACGCGCACGTTCCCACCGCTTTACGTCCATTCCGGTGAAAACCAATCTGACGGAAGTGCAGGTAGCACGCTTTGCCGTCAATCAATATCGTTTTCCCGGTGTGGAAGTCAAAGGCTATAAGCGCCGTTACTATCCCTACGGCTCTGCGCTAACTCACGTCATTGGTTACGTCTCAAAAATTAACGATAAAGACGTTGAACGCCTGGACAAAGACGGCAAGCTCGCCAACTACGCCGCTACCCACGATATCGGCAAGCTGGGTATTGAACGTTATTACGAAGACGTTCTGCATGGTCAGACCGGTTACGAAGAAGTTGAAGTCAACAACCGTGGTCGCGTAATTCGCCAATTGAAAGAAGTGGCGCCTCAGGCCGGGCACGATATCTATTTAACGCTGGATTTAAAGCTCCAGCAGTATATTGAAACCCTGCTGGCCGGCAGTCGTGCCGCCGTGGTGGTTACTGACCCGCGTACCGGCGGCGTGCTGGCGCTGGTTTCTATGCCCAGCTACGATCCCAACCTGTTTGTGGACGGTATCTCCAGCAAAGATTATGCAGGGTTACTCAATGACCCCAATACCCCACTGGTTAACCGCGCGACGCAAGGTGTTTACCCCCCTGCCTCAACCGTTAAACCTTACGTGGCGGTATCCGCGTTAAGCGCGGGCGTGATTACCCGGAATACCGGGCTGTTCGATCCAGGCTGGTGGCAGTTGCCCGGTTCAGAAAAACGTTACCGCGACTGGAAAAAGTGGGGGCATGGTCATCTGAACATCACCCGCTCACTGGAGGAATCTGCGGATACGTTTTTCTACCAAATCGCCTATGATATGGGGATAGACCGTCTTTCAGAGTGGATGAGTAAATTCGGCTATGGCCATTATACGGGGATCGATCTGGCCGAAGAGCGGGCCGGTAATATGCCAACGCGTGAATGGAAGCAAAAACGGTTTAAAAAGCCATGGTACCAGGGTGATACTATTCCGGTGGGCATCGGTCAGGGGTACTGGACAGCAACCCCTATTCAGATGAGTAAATCGCTGATGATTCTTATCAACGACGGCGTGGTAAAAGTCCCACATCTGCTGATGAGCACCACGGAAAACGGCAAGCAGGTGCCATGGGTTCAGCCGCATGAGCCGCCGGTGGGTGACATTCATTCCGGTTACTGGGAAATTGCCAAAGACGGTATGTACGGTGTTGCAAACCGTCCTAACGGTACCGCGCATAAATATTTTGCCGGTGCACCGTATAAAATTGCGGCAAAATCCGGTACCGCTCAGGTCTTCGGTCTGAAAGCCAATGAAACCTATAATGCGCATAAAATTGCCGAACGTTTACGCGACCATAAGCTGATGATCGCATTTGCGCCCTACGATAAACCCGAGGTCTCTGTCGCGATTATCCTCGAAAACGGCGGGGCCGGTGCACCTGTAGGTACCATCATGCGCCAGATCCTTGACCATATTATGTTGGGCGACAACAACACCAATCTGCCTGCGGAAAACCCGGTGGCTACCGCAGCTGAGGACCAATAATCGTGACGGATAATCCGAACAAAAAAACGTTCTGGGATAAAATTCACATCGATCCCACGATGTTGCTTATTTTGCTGGCACTGCTGGTTTACAGCTCGCTGGTTATCTGGAGCGCCAGCGGCCAGGATATTGGCATGATGGAGCGTAAGGTCGGCCAAATAGCCATGGGTCTGGTCATCATGGTGGTGATGGCGCAGATCCCTCCCAGGGTCTACGAAGGCTGGGCCCCCTATCTCTATATTGTCTGTATTATTCTGCTGGTAGCGGTAGATGCCTTTGGGGCCATTTCTAAAGGCGCACAGCGCTGGCTGGACCTCGGCATTGTGCGTTTTCAGCCGTCTGAAATTGCTAAAATTGCAGTCCCGCTGATGGTAGCACGCTTTATCAACCGTGATGTTTGTCCGCCGTCGCTGAAGAATACCGCTATCGCGCTGGTGTTGATTTTCATGCCTACGCTGCTGGTTGCCGCGCAACCTGACCTCGGGACCTCTATCCTTGTTGCCCTTTCCGGCCTGTTTGTGCTGTTCCTGTCGGGCTTAAGCTGGCGCTTAATCGGTGTGGCTGTGGTTCTGGTCGCCGCATTTATCCCGATACTGTGGTTCTTCTTGATGCATGATTACCAGCGTCAGCGCGTGATGATGCTTCTCGACCCTGAAACCGACCCACTGGGCGCGGGATATCACATTATTCAGTCTAAAATTGCTATTGGTTCCGGCGGCCTGAGCGGCAAAGGCTGGCTGCACGGTACGCAGTCACAGCTTGAATTTTTACCCGAACGCCACACCGACTTTATCTTTGCGGTGTTAGCCGAAGAGCTTGGGCTAGTAGGGATCTTAATTCTGCTGGCGCTGTACATTTTGCTGATTATGCGTGGGCTATGGATTGCCGCCCGAGCGCAAACCACTTTTGGTCGCGTCATGGCCGGTGGTTTAATGTTGATATTATTCGTTTATGTCTTCGTAAATATTGGTATGGTGAGCGGTATTCTGCCCGTAGTAGGGGTTCCACTCCCGCTGGTCAGTTACGGAGGCTCTGCACTGATTGTGCTGATGGCCGGGTTCGGGATTGTGATGTCGATCCACACCCATAGAAAAATGTTGTCGAAAAGCGTGTAAGGGGTACGCAATGCGTAAGCAGTGGCTTGGAATCTGCATCGCAGCAGGAATGCTCGCGGCGTGTTCGAATGATGATGGTCAGCAACAGGGTGCTGTCGCGCCGCAGCCGGCGGTGTGTAATGGTCCGATTGTTGAAATCAGCGGAGCCGATCCGCGTTTTGAACCCCTGAACCCAACGGCTAATCAGGATTACCAGCGTGATGGTAAAAGCTATAAAATTGTTCAGGATCCCTCTCGCTTTAGCCAGGCCGGATTGGCCGCAATCTATGATGCGGAACCCGGCAGCAATTTAACCGCATCCGGTGAGGCATTTGATCCCATGCAGCTCACCGCTGCGCATCCGACATTACCGGTTCCCAGCTACGCCCGAATTACCAACCTGGCAAACGGCAGGATGATCGTCGTACGGATTAACGATCGTGGTCCTTATGGCAACGATCGCGTGATTTCACTTTCACGCGCTGCGGCCGATCGTCTGAACACCTCGAACAATACGAAAGTGCGTATTGATCCGATAATCGTCGCGCAAGACGGTTCGTTGTCAGGCCCCGGAATGGCGTGTACGACGGTCGCAAAACAGACTTACGCCCTGCCGTCTCGTCCTGATTTAAGCGGGGGTAACACTATGCCTTCTGCACCGGACGCAGGCCAGCCGCAAGGCGATATTCGTCCTATCAGTAATTCGACGCTGAAAAGCGATGACGCTACCGGTGCGCCAGTTAACAGCAATGGTTTCCTTGGTGCGCCAACTACGCTGGCCGCAGGCGTGCTCGAAGGCAGCGAACCCACACCGGCTCCACAGCCCGTAACAACAGCGCCTGCAACAGCGCCTGCAACAGTGTCAGCACCGGTATCTGCTCCGGCCGCTGCTACACCCGTTGCTTCAACCAATGGCCGTTATGTCGTTCAGGTGGGCGCCGTCAGCGAGCAGGCCCGTGCGCAGCAGTACCAAAAACGACTGAGCCAGCAGTTTGGCGTGCCGGGCCGCGTGGTACAAAACGGTGCCGTATGGCGTATCCAGATGGGGCCGTTCGCCAGCAAAGCGGAAGCCAGTACATTGCAGCAGCGCCTGCAATCCGAAGCGCAATTACAGTCCTTCATCACCGGCGTGTAGTAACGTAAAGCAGGCACCCGTTCTGTCAATTTCTGTCAATGACATTAACAAAGTCATGTGGAAAGTCGGATGCCTGTAAGTTACGCATTTGCTATAGTAGGGTACTTTTTTTACTTTCATCACGGACGTCGTAGTTCAGACCATGAAGACCACTTTTTCCGCTCGTTTCGTGCAGCGCATCGCGCTCACCGCGGCTCTCTGCGCAGCCTCTCTCTCTGCTGCCCATGCCGATGACCTGAATATTAAAACCATGATCCCGGGCGTTCCGCAGATCGACGCGGAGTCCTATATCCTGATTGATTACAATTCAGGCAAGGTTCTGGCCGAACAGAATGCGGACACTCGCCGCGACCCCGCCAGCCTGACCAAAATGATGACCAGCTATGTCATCGGTCAGGCCATGAAAGCCGGGAAATTCAAAGAAACCGATTTGGTCACCGTGGGCAATGACGCGTGGGCTACCGGTAACCCGGTGTTTAAAGGTTCATCGCTGATGTTCCTGAAACCGGGAATGCAGGTTCCCGTTTCACAATTGATCCGTGGTATTAACCTGCAATCCGGCAACGACGCTTGCGTGGCAATGGCTGACTTTGCTGCCGGTAGCCAGGATGCTTTCGTCGGCCTGATGAACAGCTATGTGAATGCGCTGGGACTGAAAAACACCCACTTCCAGACCGTCCACGGTCTGGATGCTGAAGGTCAGTACAGCTCAGCACGTGACATGGCGTTGATTGGTCAGGCGCTGATTCGCGACGTGCCTAACGAATACTCTATCTACCGAGAAAAAGAGTTCACTTTCAACGGCATTCGTCAGTTAAACCGTAACGGCCTGCTGTGGGATAACAGCCTGAATGTTGACGGGATTAAAACCGGTCACACCGATAAAGCGGGCTATAACCTGGTGGCATCCGCTACCGAAGGTCAGATGCGTCTGATCTCTGCCGTCATGGGCGGTCGCACCTATAAAGGTCGTGAAACCGAAAGCAAAAAGCTGCTGACCTGGGGATTCCGTTTCTTCGAAACCGTGAACCCACTGAAGGTCGGCAAAGAATTTGCCTCTGAACCGGCCTGGTTTGGTAATACCGATCGTGCCTCGTTAGGTGTTGATAAAGATGTCTACCTGACTATTCCGCGCGGCCGTATGAAAGACCTGAAAGCGAGCTATGTACTGAACACCACTGAACTGCACGCGCCGCTGCAGAAAAACCAGGTTGTCGGCACCATCAATTTCCAGCTTGATGGCAAAACCATTGAACAGCGCCCGCTGGTGGTCCTGCAGGAAATCCCTGAAGGCAACTTCTTTGGTAAAATCATTGATTACATTAAATTAATGTTTCATCACTGGTTTGGCTAAAAATTGAACACTTGAAAGTGTGATTTACGTCCCCATATACTAGGTATCCAGATAACTCCCACTCAGCGTGGGAGTTATTATTTTTTGATGTAACGCCGGAGCTGACATGAAAACCAAACTTAACGAACTGCTTGAATTCCCTACTCCATTTACTTACAAAGTAATGGGGCAGGCGTTGCCGGAGTTGGTTGATCAGGTGGTTGAAGTGGTACAGCGCCATGCGCCAGGTGATTACTCTCCAACAGTAAAACCGAGCAGCAAAGGCAACTACCACTCGGTCTCTATCACCATCACTGCTACGCACATTGAGCAGGTTGAAACCCTGTACGAAGAATTAGGCAACATCGACATCGTACGTATGGTGCTGTAACAGCCTGTCGGTTACCCGCTGCATCCTGCTCGGGTAACCTCTCTCTCCTTCCCCTGTGATATACTTTCCCCTCATTAATATTCTCTACTCGATGTGAGTATCTACGGAGATACCGTTTTGTATCAGGATAAAATTCTTGTCCGCCAGCTCGGTCTTCAGCCTTACGAGCCCGTCTCTCAGGCCATGCACGAATTCACCGATACCCGCGATGAAAACAGTCATGATGAAATCTGGCTGGTAGAGCATTATCCGGTCTTCACTCAGGGGCAGGCAGGCAAAGCAGAACACGTTCTGGTGCCGGGTGATATCCCCGTTATTCAGAGCGATCGTGGTGGTCAGGTAACGTACCACGGCCCAGGCCAACAGGTGATGTATGTCCTGTTGAACCTCAAACGCCGAAAACTGGGCGTTCGCGAACTGGTCACGCTGCTGGAACAAACCGTGGTAAACACGCTTGCAGAAATGGGTATCGATGCACACCCACGAGCCGATGCGCCAGGCGTTTACGTCGGTGAAAAGAAAATCTGTTCGTTAGGGTTACGGATTCGTAGAGGATGTTCATTCCATGGCTTAGCGCTTAACGTGAATATGGATTTGTCGCCTTTCCTGCGCATCAACCCTTGCGGCTACGCCGGAATGGAGATGGCGAAAGTTTCACAGTGGGACAGTCATGCCACCACCGAAAGCGTTCGTCCTCGTTTGCTGGCAAACATATTAGCGCTACTCGGTAACCCACCACACGAGTACGTCGCAGACTAAAAATGGGGCAGACATTGCCGCAGCATATGTTGTGGCAAATGGCACAAAACAACAACTATTTTACATTTTGCCAGCCTGTCAGGCTGCTTTCTGGCCCGTTTCAATGATATACTGCGTATCACTAATTCAAAAATAGTTGATAAATACAACATTCCCTTGAATTGAAACGCTTTCCTTCGTTATTCGCAACTGGAACACGCAAGCTATGAGTAAACCCATTGTGATGGAACGCGGTGTTAAATACCGCGATGCCGATAAGATGGCTCTTATCCCGGTAAAAAATGTGGCAACAGAGCGTGAAGCCCTGCTGCGTAAACCGGAATGGATGAAAATAAAACTGCCAGCGGACTCCACTCGCATCCAGGGCATCAAAGCGGCAATGCGCAAAAATGGCCTGCACTCTGTCTGCGAAGAAGCGTCCTGCCCTAACCTGGCTGAATGTTTCAATCACGGCACCGCAACCTTTATGATCCTCGGCGCGATTTGTACCCGCCGCTGCCCATTCTGTGACGTTGCCCATGGTCGTCCGGTTGCCCCGGATGCCAACGAACCGTTAAAACTGGCTCAAACTATTGCGGACATGGCGCTGCGCTATGTCGTCATCACCTCCGTCGATCGCGACGATCTGCGCGATGGCGGTGCTCAACACTTTGCGGACTGCATCACAGCTATCCGTGAGAAAAGCCCGTCGATTAAAATCGAAACGCTGGTACCTGACTTCCGTGGTCGTATGGATCGCGCGCTGGATATCCTCACCGCAACGCCGCCAGACGTGTTTAACCACAACCTTGAAAACGTACCGCGTATTTACCGCAATGTACGTCCGGGTGCAGATTACAACTGGTCACTGAAGCTTCTGGAGCGTTTCAAAGAAGCCCATCCGGAGATCCCAACCAAATCAGGTCTGATGGTGGGTCTGGGTGAAACCAACGCGGAAATCATTGAGGTCATGCGTGACCTGCGTCGTCATGGCGTTACCATGCTAACGCTGGGGCAGTATTTACAGCCAAGCCGTCACCATCTGCCGGTTCAGCGCTATGTTAGCCCGGATGAGTTCGATGAAATGAAAGCGGAAGCTATGGCAATGGGCTTTACCCATGCAGCTTGCGGTCCATTTGTACGTTCTTCATATCATGCAGACATGCAGGCAAAAGGGCTGGAAGTGAAGTGATCGCGTAATACTCACTTACATTTCAGCAATAAAAAAACCGGCAAATGCCGGTTTTTTTCATGCAGAGTTTGCAGTATGAGCATCATGCTCCTGACATCACTCTTTATGAGAAAGCTTCTCAGCCTGAACGCTACCATCAGCATCTTTCTTCGCATCGGCATTTTCATCGTTCATCGCTTTCTTGAAGCCTTTAATTGCCGTTCCCAGGTCTCCACCCAGAGTACGTAACTTCTTGGTACCAAACAGCAGAACGACCAGTGCGGCAACCACCAGCAGTTTGGTAATACTAATCTCACCCATAGATACCTTCTTCACTTAAACCAGGCTGCATAAAGCGCCATATTAACCTGAGAATTTTAACGGCCTTTCGACGCGGGCACACAATAGCAATCTGTAACAAGGTGAATCAAGTCTTGTTTAAAAAAACGTCATAATAATTGCGGTGGCGCAAAGCGTCGGTTGCGTAACACCGGAAGTTGCGCCCTGACCTGTCGCACTCGTTCGGCAGAAACCTCAGTAACAATCAGCGCGGGTGTTTCTGCGGCAGCGGCAATCGTTACGCCAAACGGATCGATTATCCGGCTTTGACCAATATTCTTATTGCCACACTCACCGGCAGCAATCAGATAGCAGGTTGCATCCAATGATCTGGCCGCCAGCAGCGTAGCCCAGTGATGTTCTTTTAGCGCGCCGCGTACCCAGGCCGCAGGGAGTACCAGAATATCTGCCCCCTGCAAAGCATATGCTAATGCCAGCTCAGGGAAGCGTAAATCGTAACAGGTCATCAAACCGACTTTAAGACCTTCCACGTCCAACAGCGGCGGTACGACATCGCCTGCATCAACATTACGCGACTCCTGAATCGAAAAAGCATCATAGAGATGTAATTTGGCGTAATGAGCCACAACCTGACCTCTTCGTACCGCCACCAGCATGTTAAACGCCCGTCCCGGCAGCGAGGGAACATGAATCGTCAGGATCGTTGTCATCTCATTCTGCACGCTTTCTCGCAGTAATCGCGTCAGAAATCCCCCTTCCAGCCATTGAGCAGATTTCACTGACAGGTCAGGGTCAAGATCGTCACGGGCCAGCAACGCTTCGGGTAAGACCAACAATGAGACGCCCTCGCCCGCGGCCTGGGACATCAATGACACGCACGTTTCGGCATTTTTCTCCCATGAGGGACCCACGGCGAATTGCCCTGCAGCAACGAACATACTCCCTCCTGAAAAAACGGTTAGGCTCGCCAATAATGATTATTCAGCGTTACACTCACACTATATACAATCAAATAGCAGGATTATGCAGTGTCACAACTCCTTTTAGCGGTTTTTATTGGCGGTGGTACAGGTAGCGTAGCCAGATGGCTGTTGAGTATGCGATTTAACCCCCTTCATCAAGCGATTCCCTTCGGCACGCTGGCTGCAAACTTAATTGGGGCGTTTATCATTGGTATGGGGCTGGCGTGGTTCAATCGCATGACCCACATTGACCCTATGTGGAAGGTATTGATTACGACAGGCTTTTGCGGCGGGCTGACCACCTTCTCAACATTCTCAGCAGAGGTGGTGTTTTTACTGCAAGACGGACGTTTTGGCTGGGCAATGGTGAACGTACTGATCAATCTGTTGGGGTCTTTTGCGATGACCGCCCTGGCGTTCTGGCTGGTTTCCGCTTCTTCGGCACACTGAAGATAAAAAAACCCGCAATTAAGCGGGTTTTGAATTCTTGCTGTCGTATGCTTACAGAGCGGTTACGTTTGCAGCAGAAGGGCCTTTGGCACCGTTAGTGATTTCGAACTCTACACGCTGACCTTCAGCCAGAGTTTTAAAACCATTGGTCTGGATTGCAGAGAAGTGTACGAACACATCTTTGCTGCCATCTTCCGGAGTAATGAAACCGAATCCTTTGGACTCATTAAACCACTTAACGTTACCTTTAATCTTAGACATCAAAATTACCTTTACATGAAAAATAGACACAAATGCTGTGTCGGGTATCAGTACAACAATTGTGGTGGACTTTGTCCAGTCGAACTTTGCCAAAAAGTGATAAATGTCGCGTTATTTTTGCAGTAACGTTCGTAATTAATTGTTTTTTAATGATTTATACTTGGCCACATATCAATACACATCGTTCATCAAAACTGGAAACGCATCCAGGCAAAATAGACATTCCCGTTATTATACGTACCGGGTATGTAGGTCATCTGAAATGTTGCCGGACCATAACCTATCGATGCCAGTGGCAGTATCACCGGCACAGGAATGTAGTTCCAGTTATCACGCGCGGTGAAACCGGCGGTAAAGCCCAGACCAGTATGGAAGTTATCATCGGCCAGCGGGCGCCAGGTTTTTTCCCAGCCATATCCTCCGATGGGTTCCCACTTATTGTAGGAATCCTTAAAGGCCATAATATACAGCCCGTGCCAGTTGCCTTTATCATCCCAACGGGACTGACCAAATCCCGCTCCCCAGGGGCGTTCATTGTAACGATCTGTTTTATCTTTATCGTAGGCAAATCGCGCATGCCAGGTAATGGCGGGCACGTACAGGTCATAATGCTCCGGCTGCTGCCAGGTTTCGCTGACATTATCTTTGAAGGTATCAAACCAACCTTTATCTTCAGCGGTGGCCTGTGGAATAACAGCCAACTGAGTAAAAACAAATGAAATAAACAGGAAATAGCGCTTCGCGACAATCACAACATAATTACCATTCTGGGGTTCTGCATTAATTGTAGCAAAGCCATCCTTAATGTTAACTTAACGAAAATGCTTAGGGTTAAAAATCAGAATATTCCCTTCGTATGCGCGTAGTTTATTTCCCTTATATTTTTTGAGCCTTATCTGAAACGGTCATTACTCTATTAATATCAATAAATTGTTCATTTTGCATGCAAAAGTTAAATAAATTAACAATTAGAAAACAAAACAAGATCAATTCAATGTCAAATCCCACACAACCACAGATGACTTCACACTTTTTGATTGCAGCATTCCCGGTTCATCCGCTATGTTGAAAAAATGGCTCAGCCATTGGTTTAATCCGTATTTTTATTGATTTCAATCAGCGAGGGTTATCCGTTTATTAGGCACATTCTCTCACCGTTTTATGCTTTTTTTAGTTTTTTTACTTTCTGGGCGTCAATGTGACAGGGGAAATAATGTTGACATTTATAGAACTCCTTATCGGAGTTATGGTTATTGTGGGTGTAGCGCGCTACATCATTAAAGGTTATTCCGCGACCGGCGTACTGTTTGTCGGTGGCCTGGTTTTACTGATTATCAGCGCCCTGATGGGTCATAAAGTTTTGCCCGGTAGTGCCGAAAGCACGGGCTACACAGCAACAGACATCGTTGAATACATTAAAATTTTGCTGATGAGCCGCGGTGGCGATCTCGGCATGATGATCATGATGCTGTGTGGTTTTGCCGCCTACATGACGCATATTGGTGCAAACGATATGGTGGTTAAACTGGCTTCCAAACCACTGCAATATATCAACTCACCCTATGTGTTAATGATTGCCGCCTACTTTGTCGCCTGCCTGATGTCACTGGCGGTCTCTTCAGCGACGGGGCTGGGCGTACTGCTGATGGCAACCCTCTTTCCGGTGATGGTTAACGTGGGTATCAGCCGCGGTGCTGCGGCGGCCATTTGCGCCTCCCCTGCCGCCATTATTCTATCCCCCACTTCTGGTGATGTGGTTCTCGCCGCCAAAGCCGCAGAAATGCCGTTGATCGACTTCGCATTTAAAACCACGCTGCCGATTTCCATTGCCGCCATTATCGGCATGGCGATTGCCCACTTTTTCTGGCAGCGCTATCTGGACAAAAAAGAGAACGTTTCTCACGAAATGTTAGACGTGGCCGAAATCACCACCACCGCGCCATCGTTTTACGCCATCCTGCCGTTTACTCCGATTGTCGGGGTTCTCATTTTTGATGGTAAGTGGGGACCACAACTGCACATCATTACCATTCTGGTGCTGTGCATGCTTATTGCCGCAGTGTTGGAGTTTGTCCGCGGGTTCAATACCCAGAAGGTTTTCTCAGGTCTGGAAGTGGCCTACCGCGGCATGGCTGATGCCTTTGCTAACGTGGTAATGCTGTTAGTTGCCGCCGGAGTTTTCGCCCAGGGTCTGAGCACTATCGGCTTTATTCAGAGCCTGATCTCGATCGCCACCTCGTTTGGCTCCGCAAGCATTATTCTGATGCTGGTGCTGGTTATTCTGACCATGCTGGCAGCAATGACCACCGGCTCCGGTAATGCCCCGTTCTATGCCTTCGTTGAGATGATCCCAAAACTGGCGCATTCTTCAGGTATTAACCCGGCTTACCTCTCCATCCCAATGCTGCAAGCGTCGAACCTGGGGCGTACGATCTCCCCGGTCTCTGGTGTGGTTGTTGCCGTTGCGGGTATGGCGAAGATTTCACCGTTTGAAGTGGTCAAGCGCACGTCTGTGCCGGTGATGGTCGGGCTACTGATTGTCATTATCGCCACGGAAGTGATGGTACCCGCTACAACTGCCGTGATTGGAGGTTGATAGCGAACAAAATGTAGGCCGGATCAGGCGGTTACGCCGCCATCCGGCATTGCAACCGCACGTTGCCGGATGGCGATGCTAAAGCATCTTGTCCGGCCTACGTCAGAAATCCGCATTTAGCCGCCGTGGTAAATACGCTGCGGCCGCCCAACCTTCCCGTGAATAATCTCCGCAATAATCAAATGCCGGCTGGCACAGTACTCCAGATAACGCCTGGAGGTTGTGCGGCTGATGGTCAACGCCTGTGCAATGGTCTCAGCGGTATGGTGTACCGTCGGATCGGCGAATAATTTCAGCACCGCATTCAGCGTTAGCGCATCAATACCCGTAGGCAAATCCCCTTTTGGTTCACCCCGCGCATAAGCGTTAAACATTTCATCAATTTGCTTTTGACTGGCACTGTCGTTACCCGCCAGCATGCGTCTGCGCTGCTGATAACGCGTCAGCGTCTGCCCCAGTCGCTCGTAGGCAATCGGTTTGACCAGATAATCAAACGCCCCGCCGCGCACCGCCTCCGACACCGTATCCATGTCACTGGCAGCCGTAGTAAACACCACGCCGCCAGGGTAGCGTGCCTGAGTCAACTCATGTAGAAGGGTAATGCCCTTACCGTCCGGTAAATAGTTATCCAGAAGAATCAGACCGGGCTTAAAACGCGCGATCATCATCCGCGCCTGCTCCAGGTTCCCCGCCAACCAAATCTGGCTGAAACCGGGTATATGGCGGATATATTCAGCATGCATCTCCGCCAGCAGCGTTTCATCCTCAACGATCAATAGCGTTAATGGTTCCGTCATCGTTTTTTTTCACTTTCGGAAGAAATAGAGAAAATAAAGTGCCGCAGGGGGTGTTATCTTCAAGCGTAATAACCCCATCACAGCGCCTCACATAACTTGCAATCAGATACAAACCGATGCCATGTTCACCTGGTTCATCGGTACGGGTGCTCACACCCTGTTCAAATATTTTTTCACGTAACGCTTCCGGTACGCCGCACCCTTGGTCGGCAACTTCAATGATGACCTCTTCCCCTTCATCACTCAGAAACAGTTCAACAACCTTATTCCCTTGTTGGGTACGTAAGCTGGCCTCAAATGCATTATCAAGCAGATTGCCAACAATTGCTGCAAACTCTGTGCTATCCAGCCCTTCGGGAAGTTGATGAAGTTGACTTCCGGGAACAATCGTCATTTTGAGCCCCAATTCCCGCGCACGCTGGACTTTACCAAACAGCAGACCGGCAACCTGGCGATCGGCAAAGGCACCGCGCAGGTCATCAATCAGCTGCTGCTGGGCCTGGGATTCCCCCTGCACCATCTCAAGCACGCGATCGTATTCTTTCATTTGCAGCAGGCCGTTAATCGTCGACATCCAGTTCAGATGTTCATGACGCAGCGTTCTCAGGCTCTCAACATATTGTTTGATTTGTGTCAGTTGGGCATTGAGGGTGGCTATTTCATCTTTGCTACGAAAACTGATAATCGCCCCGAGTAATTCATCGCCGGAACGGATAGCCTCACGGTTGGCGATAACGCTTAGCCCGTTAAAATTCACCATCGCATCCTGACGTTGCTCCGCAATCTGCTGCGTAAAAAAGTCCGACGGATTAACAACCTCATCAATGGGTTTCCCCAACCACTGCCGCCCTGGCGACGGAAGCCCCAGCATTTTTCGCGCACTGCGATTGATAGCAGTTATGCACCCGTCCAGGTCAACGGCAATCAAGCCTTCGTATACCGAGCTAAATAACGCGTCCTGTTGGCGCACCACGCGGGCAATTTGTTTGGGCTCCATTCCCAACATCTGGCGGCGAATATGGGCGGCAAAAAACCAGGAGAGTAGCATCAGTAACAACAGCAGCAGAAGAAACACACCCGCCATCGGCAGTAAAAAATCCGATCGCCAACTGTCGATTTTACTGATCAGATAACCTATCGAAACCACGCCAATAATCTTGCCATCATCATCAAAAATGGGCGTTTTAGCGCGCATTGCCAACCCAATAGATCCCGTCCCGGTAATAAAGTAGCTTTCCCCATTTGCCAACGCACCGGGCTTGGTGAACTGCATTGGGTAGCCAATTTTTTGCGGATTCGGATGGTAGAGACGAATAGAGTTCTCATCACCGATCACCACATAATCGAAATCAGTCCCGCTCTGAAGCTTGTCGGCAATGGTCGCCAGACGCGTGTAATCGCGATGCTTCACCGCAGTGATGATACTGTCGTTAGAGGCGATGATTTTCGCCTGGTTCATTGCCATATCACGGACGTGCGTTGTCAGGTAGTCTTCAAAACTGGCGGTGAAGTATTTCGCCAGCGCGGCGATGATAAAAATGGAAACGACCAGGATCAGCAGGAAAATACGCAATGGAAACGCCAGTCTGCGGAAAAAAGAAAACCGTGTTTTATTTTTATGTTGTGACATTATTTTTCCTCAACGACGTTAACCGCAACTTATTTTTTTGTATTTGTAATGAAAATGTTTTATTTACAAGTCACGGCATAAAATAGGATCGTTACAGATTCCCCACCTTAAATCAATTAAACAAATTAAAACCACGCGCTATTTCAGAGTTAAATTAATTAAAAAACTTAAAACCATAAAACACATAAAAACCTTCTAACGTATTGTGAAATAAATCAAAATTTACCTCTAAAATACCCCTTACGATGTATGCAGTAGGGAAAAAAAGAAATACTCCGTAATAAAAAAACCTTCCCTTCATTTGCAAACAAAACGTTATCAGGTTGCTAAGCCTGGCAACAAAACCTAAAAGCCAGTAACAAATATACCATCAGGACACTTTTTATTATGTTCGGTAATAATATATTCTCGCACGTGAAGCGCTCAGAAAATAAAAAGATGGCGGCTATCGCTCAATTTCTGAAAGAGAATGATTTGAGCGTGGATACGACCGTTGAAATATTTATCACCGTCACCCGTGATGACCGCCTGATTGCCTGCGGCGGTATTGCCGGAAATATCATTAAATGCGTGGCTATCAGCAAAACCGTGCGCGGCGAAGGCTTAGCCCTGACGCTCGCCACTGAGCTGATCAATCTCGCGTATGAGCGTCACTGTACGCATCTCTTCATTTATACCAAAACCGAATACGAAGCGCTGTTTAAGCAGTGTGGCTTCTCTACGCTGACCAGCGTACCGGGCATTATGGTGCTGATGGAAAACAGCACCACGCGTCTGAAGCGTTACGCCGAATCGCTGACCAAACAGCGTCGCGAAGGAAAAAAAATTGGCTGTATCGTCATGAACGCCAACCCTTTTACCAACGGCCATCGTTTTCTGATCCAGCAGGCGGCCGCACAGTGCGACTGGCTACATCTGTTTCTGGTAAAAGAAGACACCTCACGCTTTCCGTATGAAGACCGTCTGGATCTGGTGCTTAAGGGAACAAAAGATATTCCGCATTTAACCGTGCATCGCGGATCGGAATACATCATTTCTCGCGCCACGTTCCCGTGCTACTTCATTAAAGAGCAGAGCGTCATTAACCACTGCTACACCGAAATAGACCTGAAAATCTTCCGCCAGTATCTGGCCCCGGCACTTGGCGTCACGCACCGCTTCGTCGGTACCGAACCGTATTGCACCGTCACCTCCCAGTACAACAACGACATGCGCTACTGGCTGGAGACCCCAACGCTCCCCACCCCACCGATTGAACTGGTGGAAATTGAGCGGCTGTGCTTCCAGGAGATGCCGATTTCCGCCTCCTGGGTACGCAAGCTGCTGGTTAAAAAAGATCTCACGGCTATCGCCCCTCTGGTTCCTGAAGCCACGTTGCACTACTTGCAAAACATGCTTGAGAGAACCTCGCCAGGCGCGGTAGTCCGCCAAAATACCCCCGCATTAGCAACAGGTGAAAAATGAAAATAAAGCAGGCAGCCGTCGCAGGCACTCTCGAGTCTGGTGATGTGATGATTCGCATCGCCCCGCTCGATACGCAGGATATCGACCTGCAGGTTAACAGTAGCGTTGAAAAACAATTTGGTGATGCCATTCGCACCACCATCCTCGACGTTCTGTCCCGCTACAACGTACGCGGCGTGCAATTAAATGTTGATGATAAAGGCGCACTGGACTGCATTTTACGTGCGCGACTGGAAGCATTACTGGCCCGCGCCAGCGGCATTCCGGCACTGCCTTGGGAGGATTGCCAGTGATTTCTGAATCTTTGCAACAACGTAAATCCCGCACACGCCGTAGCATGTTGTTCGTACCGGGCGCCAATGCCGCAATGATCAGCAACTCGTTTATCTACCCGGCAGATGCGCTGATGTTCGACCTGGAAGACTCCGTCGCACTGCGCGAGAAAGATACCGCGCGTCGTCTGGTGTACCACGCGCTGCAGCACCCGCTGTATCACGACGTTGAAACCATTGTTCGCGTAAATGCCCTCGATTCTGAATGGGGTATCAATGACCTCGAAGCGGTCGTTCGCGGTGGCGCTGACATCGTGCGTTTACCTAAAACCGATACTGCGCAGGATGTTATCGACATCGAAAGCGAAATTCTGCGTATCGAAAACGCCTGCGGTCGCGAACCCGGCAGCACCGGTCTGCTCGCGGCTATTGAATCACCGCTGGGCATCACCCGCGCCGTTGAAATCGCTCACGCCTCTGAACGTCTAATCGGTATTGCACTGGGTGCAGAAGATTACGTGCGTAATCTGCGCACCGAACGTTCGCCGGAAGGCACCGAACTGCTGTTTGCCCGCTGCTCTATTTTGCAGGCGGCACGCTCTGCGGGCATTCAGGCATTTGACACCGTGTATTCCGATGCCAATAACGAAGCCGGTTTCCTGCATGAAGCCGCACACATCAAGCAGTTGGGTTTTGACGGTAAATCGCTCATCAACCCGCGCCAGATCGAACTCCTGCACAACCTGTATGCGCCAACGCGCAAAGAACTGGCGCACGCCCGTCTGGTTGTAGAAGCCGCTGAAGCCGCCGCTCGCGAAGGCCGTGGCGTTGTCTCCCTGAACGGCAAGATGGTCGACAGCCCGGTTATCGAGCGCGCCCTTCTGGTTATCTCCCGTGCAGAACTTTCCGGCATTCGCGAAGAATAAGGCAAAAAAATGACGCAGAAAATCGAACAGTCTCAACGACAGGATCGCGTGGCGACCTGGAGCCGTCATGCTGAAAGCGACCTTTCCGCTTTCCACAGCAGCGCAAAAGTCGCGTTACAGGCGCAAAAACCCCGCGACAAAAAACTGTGCGCTAACCTGGAAGACGCTATTCGCCGTTCAGGTTTACAGGATGGAATGACCATCTCTTTCCACCACGCTTTCCGCGGTGGCGACCTGACCATTAACCTGGTGATGGATACCATTGCCGCCATGGGCTTTAAAAACCTGACGCTGGCGTCCAGCTCCCTGAGCGACTGTCACGCTCCGCTGGTGGAACACATTCGTCAGGGCGTCGTCAGCCGCATTTATACTTCCGGTCTGCGTGGTCCGCTGGCGGAAGAGATCTCCCGCGGTTTACTGGCTGAACCTGTGCAGGTCCACTCTCACGGCGGTCGCGTACACCTGGTACAAAGCGGTGAGTTAAGCATTGACGTAGCCTTCCTCGGCGTACCGTCCTGCGACCAATTTGGTAATGCTAACGGCTACACCGGTAAAGCCTGCTGTGGCTCACTCGGCTACGCCCGCGTTGATGCTGAAAACGCTAAACAAGTGGTCCTGCTGACTGAACAACTGCTGAGCTACCCGCATAATCCGGCCAGTATCACCCAGGATCAGGTGGATCTGATCGTGCAGATCGAGCAGGTCGGTGATGCGGACAAAATTGGCGCCGATGCAACCCGCATGACGACCAACCCGCGTGAGCTGCTGATCGCCCGCAGCGCGGCAGAGGTGATTGCCAACTCCGGCTACTTCAATGAGGGCTTCTCTTTGCAGACCGGTACCGGTGGCGCCTCGCTGGCCGTAACCCGCTTCCTGGAAGACAAAATGCGCAGCCGCGACATCCGCGCCGACTTCGCACTGGGCGGCATCACTGCCACCATCGTTGACCTGCATGAAAAAGGGTTAATCCGCAAACTGCTGGATGTACAGAGCTTCGACAGTGCCGCCGCAAAATCCCTGGCCCGCAATCCAAACCATATTGAGATCAGCGCTAACCAGTACGCTAACTGGGGTTCGAAAGGCGCATCGGTTGACCGTCTGGATGTCGTAGTGCTGAGCGCACTGGAAGTGGATACAAACTTCAACGTCAACGTGCTGACCGGCTCCGACGGTGTGCTGCGCGGCGCATCCGGTGGCCACTGCGATACCGCTGTCGGTGCTGCGCTGTCGATTATCGTCGCCCCATTGGTTCGCGGTCGCATCCCGACGCTGGTTGATAACGTGCTGACCTGCGTCACCCCTGGCTCCAGCATTGACATCCTGGTCACTGACCACGGTATCGCCGTCAACCCTGCACGTCCTGAACTGGCTGAACGTTTGCAGGAAGCGGGGATGAAAGTGGTCTCCATCGACTGGCTGCGCGAGCGTGCACAGCAGCTTACCGGTCAGCCACGCGCCATCGAATTCACCGACCGGGTAATTGCCGTTGTGCGTTACCGCGACGGTTCAGTGATTGACGTTGTGCATCAGGTGAAGGAATAAGCCATGCACCTGCTCCCTGAACATGCCACCTGCCACGCGGTTTCTATTCCCGAGCTGCTCGCCAGCCGCGATGAGAGACAAGCACGGCAGCATGCCTGGCTCACCCGCCACTGCGCGCCACTGGTCTCTTTTACCGTGGTCGCGCCGGGTCCGATTAAAGACAGCGAACTCACTCGTCGCATTTTTAATCACGGTATCACTGCCTTGCTCACGCTGGCGGAAAAATCGGGCTGGATAGTCAGGGAGCAATCTGCACGGGTTTCTGCCAGCGGGCCGGAAGGTCTGTTGTCTATAGAGGCCCCGGCACACGACCTCAAGCTCACCACCATAGAGCTTGAGCATTCACACCCGCTGGGACGGTTATGGGACCTCGATGTCCTGACTCCGGAAGGGGAAATCCTGTCTCGCCGTCATTTCGCGCTCCCTGCCCGCCGCTGTCTGCTGTGCGAGCAAAGCGCTGCCGACTGCGCGCGGGGTAAAACCCACACGCTTTCCGAGTTACTTATTCGCATGGAGGAACTGCTGCATGATGCCGATTCCCGCAACATCGACTAAATCCGCCGTTCTTCCTCAGGATTTACCAGAAGCGTACGCGACGCTCGCGTGGCGTGCCATGCTGACGGAAGTCAACCTGTCTCCCAAACCCGGTCTGGTAGATCGCATTAACAACGGCGCGCACAAAGACATGGCGCTGGATGACTTTCACCGCAGCGCCGAGGCGATTCACGCCTGGCTGCCGCGTTTCGTCGAATACGGGGCCTTCAGCGCGCAACTGGTGCCTGAAGATGTGCTGATAGGACTGCGTCCGGTGGGAATGGCCTGCGAGGCCGGGATGTTTCACGCCACCGCCGGGGTGAACACCCATAAAGGCAGTATCTTTTCGCTGGGGTTGTTGTGTGCCGCCATTGGTCGCCTGCACCAGCTCCGCCAGACCGTTACACCTGAAACCATTTGCTCTACGGCGGCAACCTTTTGCCGCGGCCTGACCGAGCGCGAACTGCGCCAGAACAATCAACAACTCACGGCTGGCCAACGTCTGTATCAACAACTGGGATTAACCGGGGCTCGCGGTGAAGCTGAAGCGGGCTATCCATTAGTGATCCACCACGCTTTACCGCACTACCGCGCGTTGCTGTCTCAGGGTCGCGATCCTGAACTGGCGTTACTCGACACATTATTGCTGCTGATGTCTATCAATGGCGACACCAACGTAGCTTCCCGCGGTGGCGCTGAGGGTCTGCGCTGGTTACAGCAGCAATCTGCCACATTATTGCAGCAAGGGGGAATTCGCACCCCCGCCGATCTCCATTACCTGCACCAGTTCGACCAACAGTGCATTGAACGCAACCTCAGTCCTGGGGGCTGTGCCGATCTGCTGATTGTCACCTGGTTCTTAGCTCAGATTTCACAAGTTCATCATTATCACCATTAAAGATCCTTTCCGGAGAATCATTCATGTCTTTATCAAAAGATAGTATATGGAAGTTACTGGCCCCGCTGGTCGTCATGGGTGTCATGTTTCTCATCCCCGTCCCTGATGGAATGCCCCCGCAGGCCTGGCACTACTTTGCCGTGTTTGTGGCCATGATTGTCGGTATGATCCTCGAGCCTATCCCGGCAACAGCGATCAGCTTTATCGCCGTGACAATTTGCGTTATCGGCAGTAACTACCTGCTGTTTGATGCCACAGAACTGGCAGACCCCACCTTTCACGCCGGTAAACAGGCGCTGAAGTGGGGTCTGGCAGGCTTCTCCAGCACCACCGTGTGGTTAGTGTTCGGTGCGTTTATTTTCGCGCTGGGTTATGAAGTTACCGGTCTGGGTCGTCGTATCGCGCTGTTCCTGGTGAAGTTCATGGGGAAACGTACTCTGACGCTGGGCTATGCGATTGTTATTATCGACATCCTGCTGGCGCCATTTACGCCGTCGAACACCGCGCGTACCGGTGGTACCGTTTTCCCGGTTATCAAGAACCTGCCGCCGCTGTTTAAATCATTCCCGAACGATCCGTCAGCTCGCCGTATCGGCGGTTATCTGATGTGGATGATGGTGATCAGTACCAGCCTGAGCTCCTCCATGTTCGTTACCGGCGCTGCGCCTAACGTGCTGGGTCTGGAATTCGTTAACAAAATTGCCGGCATTCAAATCAGCTGGTTGCAGTGGTTCCTCAGCTTCCTGCCGGTCGGTATTATTTTGCTGATCGTTGCGCCGTGGCTGTCTTACGTGCTGTACAAACCGGAAGTCACCCACAGTGCTGAAGTTGCCGCATGGGCCGGCGATGAACTGAAAACTATGGGTAAACTGACCCGTAAAGAGATGACGCTGATCGGTCTGGTACTGCTCAGCCTGGGCCTGTGGGTATTTGGCGGCAAGCTGATTGACGCTACCGCAGTGGGTCTGCTGGCGGTTTCTCTGATGTTGGCTCTGCACGTAGTACCGTGGAAAGACATTACCCGCTATAACAGCGCATGGAACACCCTGGTCAACCTGGCCACCCTGGTGGTGATGGCCAACGGCTTAACCCGTTCCGGCTTTATCGACTGGTTCGCTAACACCATGAGCTCACACCTGGAAGGCTTCTCGCCTAACGCGACCGTGATCGTGCTGGTGCTGGTGTTCTACTTTGCTCACTACCTGTTTGCCAGCCTGTCTGCGCACACCGCGACCATGCTGCCGGTGATTCTGGCGGTCGGTAAAGGCATACCGGGCGTGCCAATGGAGCATCTGTGTATTCTGCTGGTGCTGTCCATCGGTATCATGGGCTGTCTGACTCCGTATGCCACCGGCCCTGGCGTGATCATCTACGGCTGTGGTTATGTGAAATCCAAAGACTACTGGCGTTTGGGTGCTATCTTCGGTGTCATCTACATCTCAATGCTTCTGCTGGTCGGCTGGCCGATTCTGGCAATGTGGAGCTAATCCGCGCGCTTTACGCATAGTCAAAACGCATAGCTAAAATGATGCCGCTCAGCTAAACCTGAGCGGCATTTTTTATGATTTAATAGATGACATTCAGAAATTATATAAGTATCCGAATTCATCATGACATCGACATGGCGTTATTGCTCTTTGCTGGTGGCACTTCTGCTGCCGGTTTCTGCCGCCCAGGCCGAACAACTTCAGGCAAAACAGTACGGCGACTTTGATCGCTATGTGCTGGCGCTCTCCTGGCAAACCGGTTTTTGTCAGAGCCAACACGAACGTAATCGTCAGGAACCCGACGAATGCCGCCTGCAAAAAGAAACCGCAAATAAAGCGGATTTCCTGACCGTCCACGGTCTGTGGCCTGGCCTGCCAAAATCGATTGCTGCCCGCGGCGTAGATAATCGTCGGTGGATGCGCTTTGGCTGCGCCACACGCCCTATACCAAACCTGCCGGAGGCTCGTGCCAGTCGCAAATGCGCCGCGCCAGAAACAGGGCTTTCGCTGGAAAGCGCCGCAAAACTGAGCGCTGTGATGCCCGGCGCTGGCGGAACATCGTGTCTCGAACGTTACGAATATGCCAAGCACGGCGCCTGTTTTGGTTTCGATCCTGACGCGTACTTTGGCACTATGGTGCGAATGAATAGCGAGATAAAAAATACCGAACTCGGCAAATTTATTGCCGACAATTATGGAAAAACCGTCAGCCGCAACGCATTTGACGCCGCCGTCGCGAAAACCTGGGGTAAAGAAAGCGTGAAGGCAGTGAAGTTAAGCTGTCACGGTAATCCGGCCTACCTGACTGAAATCCAGTTTACGCTCAAGGCAGCCACCATTAATGCCCCGCTTTCTGCAGCATCGTTCCTACCGCAAGCGCATCCTGGAAACTGCGGCAAGCAGTTTATCCTCGACAAAGTCGGTTATTGATCGCCTGAATGTGAACTAAATCACTTCAAACCTGGGGTAAGTCTCAGTATCATCGTAAAAGCTAAACCCTTGCCGCCTGACGGTGAGGGTTTTCTTTTGGGATTATTTACCTGCGCACCCGCAGTATCGACGACATGGAGTAATAAATGTCCAGACCAACTATCATCATTAACGACCTCGATGCTGAGCGCATTGACCGCCTGTTGGAGCAACCTGCGTTTGCGGGTTTACCGATTGCTGACGCCTTAAACGCCGAGCTGGATCGCGCCCAAATGTGTTCTCCAGAAACCATGCCGCACGATGTCGTCACCATGAACAGCCGCGTGAAATTCCGCAATCTGAGCGATGGTGAAGTCCGAGTGCGTACCCTGGTGTATCCAGCCACGATGACCGACAGCAGTACTCAACTGTCGGTGATGGCCCCGGTAGGTGCTGCCCTTCTGGGTCTGCGCGTTGGCGACACGATCCACTGGGAACTGCCAGGTGGTACCTCAACCCATCTCGAAGTCATCGAACTTGAGTACCAGCCTGAAGCTGCGGGCGACTACCTGCGCTAACTCTGTTATAGCAAAGCCACTCGCTTTATCTTACAGGGGATGCTTACGCATCCTCTTTCCGATGATATCCCCGCCCCTCATTGACATTATTGCTGCTTTCCCTTTCCTGCTCGCAAAACATAAATCTGTGTCGTGACTGACAGAATCATTTTTAATACTATGCTGTTATGTGTTCATGTAATGACAAGGAGAATGTTTATGTACAACACAATCATAATGCCTGTTGATGTATTCGAAATGGAACTGAGCGACAAGGCTGTTCGCCATGCAGAATTTCTGGCACAGGAAAATGGGATTATCCATCTTCTGCATGTGCTTCCTGGCTCCGCCAGCCTGAGCCTGCATCGTTTTGCTGCTGACGTTCGCCGTTTTGAGGAACATCTGCAGCACGAAGCGGAAACCCGCCTGCAAACGATGGTCGGTCACTTCAGTATTGATCCTTCTCGCATCAAACAGCACGTTCGCTTTGGTAGCGTACGTGATGTAGTCAACGAGTTGGGCGAGGAACTGAACGCCGATGTGGTGGTCATTGGATCGCGCAACCCATCAATCAGCACCCATCTGCTGGGTTCTAACGCCTCCAGCGTAGTCCGCCACGCCACCCTGCCGGTGCTGGTCGTTCGTTAAAAAAAGGGGCTACCTTTCGGTAGCCCCTTTTTATTCCGCATCGATGTTATTTCATCGAATCGGTAAGCCTGAAACGCGTTTGCGACCTCAGGCATTTTCCTTCTTTTGCAGGTGAGTCTTACTTTCTTATTGTACGGTAGAGCGAATCAGGTAATCAAAGGCGCTCAGTGAGGCTTTTGCACCTTCGCCGGTAGCTATGATTATCTGTTTGTACGGCACGGTGGTGCAGTCACCCGCAGCGAAAACCCCTTTCACGCTGGTTTCACATTTGGCATCAATAATGATTTCGCCCATGCGATTACGCTCAACGGCACCTTCCAGCCAGTTGGTGTTTGGCAGCAGGCCAATCTGCACAAAAATACCCGCCAGTTCCACATTGTGGACGTCGCCGCTGACGCGATCGCGGTATTCCAGACCGGTCACCTTGCTACCGTCACCCTTCACTTCAGTAGTTTGCGCATTCAGAATAATGTCGACGTTTTTCAGGCTACGCACTTTATTTTGCAGAACCTGATCAGCCTTCATTTCCGGCGCAAACTCAAGCAACGTCACATGTTCAACGATACCGGCCAGATCGATAGCCGCTTCAACGCCCGAGTTACCGCCGCCAATCACCGCCACGCGTTTGCCTTTAAACAGTGGGCCATCACAGTGCGGGCAATAGGTTACGCCTTTGGTCCGATACTTATCTTCGCCCGGTACGTTCATGTTGCGCCATTTGGCACCGGTGGCAATAATAATGCTGCGTGCCTTTAGCAACGCGCCGGAGGCCGTTTCAATCTGGTGCAAGCCGCCTTCCTGCGCAGCAGGAACCAGCTTGCTGGCGCTCTGGCTATCAATCACATCAACATCATAGTCATCAACGTGTGCTTTCAGTGCGCCTGCCAGTTTTTGACCTTCGGTTTTCGGCACCGAAATATAGTTTTCGATATCAACGGTATCCAGCACCTGACCGCCAAAGCGTTCACCCATCAGGCCGGTACGAATACCTTTACGCGCGGAATACACTGCCGCCGCCGCCCCTGCAGGCCCCGAACCGACGATCAGCACATCATAGGCATCACGTTTATTCAGCTCTTCTGCCGCGCGCTTCTCAGCGCCGGTATCGACTTTAGCGACGATTTCCGTCAGCGTCATTCGCCCCTGACCAAACTCTTTGCCGTTCATATACACGGCCGGAACACCCATCACGTTGCGATCGGTAATCTCATTTTGGAAAGTACCGCCATCAATCGCCGTATGCTTGATACGCGGATTCAGCACCGACATCAGGTTCAGCGCCTGTACCACGTCCGGACAGTTGTGGCAGGACAGTGAATAATAGGTTTCAAACTCAAAATCGCCATCGAGATCGCGGATCTGTTCCAGCAGAGACTGCGCTTCTTTTGACGGATGACCGCCGGTCCACAGCAGCGCCAGAACCAGAGACGTAAACTCGTGGCCCAGCGGGGACCCGGCAAAACGCGGCCCCTGATGAGAACCTGGATTGGTGATCAAAAACGATGGTTTACGTACCGCCAGCGTGTTGTCCTCTTTAAAGGTCACTTTCTCTGACAGTTCAGCAATTTCAGCCAGCAGTTCCTTGATTTCTGCCGATTTCGCGCTGTCATCCAGCGTAGCAATCAGCTCAACAGGTTTGGTCAGTTTCTCAAGGTAAGCCCTGAGCTGGGTTTTCATATTTGTGTCGAGCATTGTTCTTCCCTCTCTGAAAACATCATCATGCAAGCCGATTTCACGGGACTGCATCAATGCAACTTGCGTCATGATGCTGGAATAAAATGGGCGCGCCTGCGCCCATGACTGACGTCATTTCCTAAGTATTTCGCGTCAGAGCAAGGCGGCTAGCCTGATAATCCCCGGGAGCTTACAGAAGTAAGTGACCGGGGTAAGCAGGTGACGCCAACACGGCTATGACGTGAAAGACGACGGAAATTTAGATTTTACCGACCAGGTCCAGGGATGGCGCTAATGTAGCTTCACCCTCTTTCCACTTCGCCGGGCACACTTCGCCAGGGTGAGAAGCGACATACTGCGCGGCTTTAATTTTACGCAGCAGGTCAGACGCATCGCGGCCGATACCTTCAGCGGTAACTTCGATCGCCTGGATGATACCCTGCGGGTCAACAACGAACGTTGCGCGGTCAGCCAGACCTTCATCTTCACGCATGTTGTCGAAGTTACGGGTCAGGGAGCCAGTCGGGTCACCGATCATCGCGTATTTGATTTTGGCGATGGTGTCAGAGCTGCTGTGCCAGGCTTTATGCGTAAAGTGGGTATCGGTAGAGACAGAGTAAACGTCTACGCCCAGCTTCTGCAGTTCTTCGTAATGGTCTGCCACGTCGCCGAGTTCAGTCGGGCATACGAACGTAAAATCAGCCGGGTAGAAGAAGAAAACACTCCAACGACCTTCGATATCTTTCTCGGTAACTTCGATGAACTCACCGTTTTTGAACGCCTGGTTTTTGAAAGGTTTAATTTTGGTATTAATCAAAGACATCTGTACTTCCTCCGTGTTTTCGTTGAGGGATAAGTTAACGAAAATCTTTCATCAGGGCTAATGCGTTTCCTTTATCAAATCAATAAGCGTTAACTAACAACCGACTCAACAAAATGTTGTGAAACCGTAGCAAAAAGTAAAAAGGCCCCCTTTGCAGGGAGCCCATTACCCGAGTTACCCGCAGATAACTTCAGTGCCAGCGGACTGGCTAAGTGTTGCGCTCTACATTACCTTAACAAAGGTTGTAACAGCGATTGGGATTACATCACCCCACTCAAGAAAGGGCAATCGACAGACCGTCGGTCTTACCTATGGCTGTGATAGGTTTTGCAATTCAGCCCCCTTTCCTTTTGATTTTATAAGGAAAATCAATGTTTAAACGTACATTACTCTTCGCTTTGCTCCCTGCCGTCGTGCACGCCGAAGAACTCCCTGCCCCGGTAAAAGCCATCGAAAAACAGGGCATTACCATCCTCAAGCCGTTTGACGCGCCAGCGGGAATGAAAGGTTACCTGGGAAAATACCAGGATATGGGAGTGACTATCTATGTCACGCCTGACGGGAAACACGCCATTTCCGGCTACATGTATAATGAAAAAGGCGAAAACCTCAGTAATACATTGATAGAAAAAGAAATCTATGCACCTGCAGGCCGTGAAATGTGGCAGCGCATGGAAAAAGCGTCGTGGATTCTGGACGGAAAAAAAGACGCGCCGATAATTGTCTATGTTTTCGCCGATCCCTTCTGCCCGTATTGCAAACAATTTTGGCAACAGGCACGTCCATGGGTTGATTCAGGAAAAGTACAACTCCGGACATTGTTGGTCGGCGTAATCAAGCCCGAGAGTCCGGCAACCGCCGCAGCAATTCTGGCCAGCAAAGATCCGGCTAAAACATGGCATGACTATGAGGCCTCTGGCGGTAAACTCACGCTGAAAATGCCAGAGACGCCCCCTTCCGAGCAGCTGAAGGTATTGAATATCAACCAAAAATTGATGGATGACTTGGGCGCTAACGTCACGCCGGCAATCTACTACATGAACAAAGACAACACATTACAACAGGCCGTCGGGCTGCCAGATAAGGAAAAACTGGACATGATAATGGGTAATAACTAAAACTAATATTATGAGTGATTGTTATCGTTCTCATTTCAATCACTCATGATGCATTTTCTACTCGTCAAATTAATACTGACTGTGATACTTTAGTTTAAGTTAACTATTCATTAAGCGTATAAAAGATTCTTAAAAGAAATAATTTGCAATTCAAATATATAAAAATGAAATATTTCCACATAAAATAACAATGAGAATATACATATGGCTAACCTCTATGACCTTAAAAAATTCGATCTCAACCTATTGGTTATTTTTGAGTGCATTTATCAACATTTGAGTATCAGTAAGGCTGCCGAAACACTGTATATCACTCCCTCAGCCGTAAGTCAGTCATTGCAGCGATTACGCACCCAGTTTAATGACCCTCTTTTTATTCGTTCTGGTAAGGGGATCACCCCAACCGTAACCGGGGTTAATCTGCACCATCATCTTGAGCAGAATTTAAATAATCTGGAACAAACGATAAACATCATGCATAGTTCCAGCCTGAAAAAGAAGTTTGTTATTTATAGTCCACAACTTGCAACCAGCTTAAATATAAAAGAACTGATTCATCTCCTCAGAGAAGACTCTGATATCGAAATTGAACATCATGATATATTAATGACTGCAGAAACGGCTGAAAGTATATTAGCCTATCGGAAAGCCGATTTGGTCGCCACGATCGCACCTGTGCATAATCGTTCCATAATCTGTACTCCGTTCAAAACCATTGAAAATATATTGGTTTGCAGTGGTGATCACCCTAGAGTAAATAATTCAAGCACACTTAAGCAAATACTGGAAGAACAGTTTACGCTTTTTATATCTGAAGAACAGGGTATAAAAGAACATCGGTCAAAAATCAGCGAGATCTTGGTCAACCGCAATATAGGTTTTAGTAGCAACTCTCTGGTATCAATCATCAACGTCATTGCCAGTACAGATATTATTGGCGCCATCCCCAAGGTAATTTTTGAGTCCTATGCTCATATTTTCAACCTAAAAGAGATCGACATTGGTATTAAACTGCCATCTGCTGAACTCTTTTTAATGTATAATCGAGCTTCTCTTAACAACAGCAGCTTTGCCGAATATATAAAAAGGATAACATCAGATAACGTATGACTTGATATTATTTAATGGCAACAAAACACATTCACAATATGAATGAAAAACAATAAATAAGCACGTGCGTAAATAATTAAAGATCACTTACATGTAAACTGGTATATCTTATTACAACCATCTATTATGCATATAAATAATAAAAATCTGGCCTAACCTAAATATGTCTATTTATAAAATACCGCTAAGTCAAGATGTGCTTGAAGCCGCTCAGCAACGCATCGCGTGGACGCTGGAAACGCTACCGCGCATTTGTGTTTCATTATCAGGTGGCAAGGATTCAGGGGTGATGTTGCATCTGACGGCCACACTGGCTCGTCAGATGAATAAAAAAATTCACGTATTATTTATCGACTGGGAGGCCCAGTTTTCCTGCACTATCGACTATGTGCAGGCATTGCGCGAACATTACTCCGACGTTATTGAACGGTTTTATTGGGTCGCCTTGCCGTTAACCACGCAAAATTCACTCTCTCAATTTCAGCCGGAATGGCAGTGCTGGGAGCCGAATACGCAATGGGTTCGCCAACCGCCAGCAGATGCCATTACCGATCCCGAGTTCTTCCATTTCTATCGGACCGGAATGACCTTTGAACAATTCGTTCGCGAGTTCGCTGACTGGTTTTCAGAAAAGCGGCCGGCCGCAATGCTGGTCGGGATCCGTGCCGACGAGTCCTATAACCGTTTTGTCGCGATTGCCAATTCGCATAAACAGCGATTTGGCGATGATAAACCCTGGACCACCGCCGCGCCTGGGGGACATACCTGGTACATTTATCCCATCTATGATTGGAAAACGGCCGATATCTGGACCTGGTTTGCTAAAACCAATATGGCATGCAACCCCTTGTATAACCTGATGTACCAGGCCGGTGTCCCGACGCGATACATGCGCATTTGCGAGCCCTTTGGCCCGGAACAACGCCAGGGCCTTTGGCTCTATCACGTTATTGAACCGCAGCGATGGGCAGCCATGTGCGCCCGCGTGAGCGGCGTTAAAAGTGGGGGTATTTATGCCGGTCATGACAACCATTTTTACGGACACCGGAAAATATTAAAACCGGAACATTTAAGCTGGCAAGAATACGCCATGCTGCTACTAAACAGCATGCCAGAACAGACAGCTGAGCACTATCGCAACAAAATCGCCGTCTATATTCAGTGGTATAAGAAAAAAGGTATGACCGATATCCCGCAAAATCAAGACGCTGATATTGGGTCCAAAGATATCCCCTCATGGCGACGAATCTGCAAAGTCCTGCTGAATAATGATTACTGGTGTCGGGCGCTTTCTTTTAGTCCAACAAAGTCAAAAAGCTACCAACGCTATAGCGAACGCATGAAAACAAAACGTCAGGAATGGGGGATTTTATGCAACAACGATTAACACAAGAGCTCCTCGGTTTTCTTTCTGAACTCCCCGAAAAAGAGCGAATTGAGGCCATAAATGAATTCAGAATAGCCATCCACAGCGTCAGTCCTTTTCGCGAAGAGCCGGTAGATTGTGTGTTATGGGTCGAAGGCAATCATATTACGCCTAACGACTACAACCCTAATAACGTGGCACCGCCGGAGAAAAGACTGCTGCTGAAATCCATCGAGGCAGATGGATTTACCCAACCCATCGTTGTGGTTCACTCAACGGAAGAAGAATATGAAATCATTGATGGTTTTCATCGACATGAATTAGGCAAAAGCAAACCCTCGCTGAGATCCCGACTAAAAGGTTATTTACCCATCACCTGCTTGCAGCGTGAACGCCATGAACGCATGGCGGCAACGATTCGTCACAACCGTGCTCGCGGACGGCATCAAATCCATGCCATGTCTGAAATTGTCCGTGAATTATCACTCCTCGGCTGGAGTGAAGAAAAAATCGGTAAAGACCTCGGGATGGACAGTGATGAGGTATTACGTCTCAAGCAAATCAACGGTCTGCAAGAATTGTTCGCCGACCGCCGATTCTCCAAAGCCTGGACGGTGAAGTAATTACAGCGCGGCCAGGCGTTCTGCTGCCGCCAACAGCGTCGATTCCTGCTTGGCAAAACACAGGCGAATCAACTTGTGTGGGAAAGGATCGGCGCAAAAAACTGACAGAGGGATCGCTGCTACCCCCACCTCTTTGGTCAGCCACTGGCAAAACGCCACATCATCGAGATCCGAGACAGCACTGTAATCGATCAGCAAAAAATACGTCCCTTCGCAGGGCAAAATGTCCAAACGACTGTCACGGAGCGCGTTCACCAGCACATCACGTTTTCGCTGATAAAACGCGGGCAGGTCGCGGTAATGCGTTGGGTCGGCCCGCAGCATATCCGCCAGTGCCAACTGCGCTGGCGTATTTACCGAGAAGGTCAAATACTGGTGTACTTTACGTAATTCGACGCTGATGTTTTTTGGCGCCACACAATACCCAACCTTCCATCCGGTCATATGGTAGGTTTTGCCGAATGATGAGACCGCAACCGCACGCTCGCGCAGCTGCGGATGTGCCAGCACGCTGGCATGCCCTTGCGCGGCAAAGCAGATGTGTTCATAGACTTCATCGCTTACCACAAAAATATCGCGTGCTTTAATGGCCTGCCACAGCGCATCAAAGTCTGCTTTTTGCCAGACGGTGGCAGAGGGGTTATGCGGTGTGTTGAGGATCACCAGTCGGGTCCTGTCGCTCAACAACGCGGTAAATGCCTGCCAGTCCACGCGAAAAGATGGCGGCTGCAGCGCGATACGTTTAACCACGCCGCCAGATAGCGCCACCGCGGGCGCATAGCTGTCATAGCTCGGGTCAAAACAAATCACCTCATCGCCGGGTCGCACTAAGGCCGTAATCGCCGAGTACAGTGCTTCCGTCGCTCCCGCCGTCACCGTAACCTCACTGCCAGCATCCGGTTTGTAGCCATATAACTCGGCGGTTTTATCGGCGATAGCTTCACGCAGCGGCTGCACACCCGTCATGGGGGCATATTGGTTCGCCCCTTGCGCTACATGGTACGCCAGGCGTTCTTGCAGATAGTGCGGGCCGTCAAAATCCGGGAATCCCTGCGACAGGTTAATCGCCTGATGTTCCTGTGCCAGGGCGCTCATTTGCGAGAATATGGTAGTGCCTAAATTGGGGAGTTTGCTTTGCACAATCAGCGAGTTATTACTCATTATTGTTATCCTGACGTGTGATGTTGTGGTTGAAGCCACTATAACACGATGTTAGTATTTGGCAATCAAGACGTTTAGACGTCTATATAAAAATAACCTGCGTGGACAGGACAGCCAAAAGGACAACACAACATGAGTCAGAGCGAAATTCGCGTCGTCGTCGGCCCGGCCAATTACTTTTCCCATACTGGCAGCCTGTCCAGACTGCATGATTTCTTCACCGCCGACATACTGTCGCGCGCCGTCTGGGTGTATGGCGAGCGTGCTATCGCCGCTGCCCGTCCCTATCTGCCTGGCGCATTTAATTGTGACGGGGCAAAGCACCTGCTGTTTACCGGTCATTGCAGCGAAACAGACGTTCAGCAACTGGCAGAAGATGCCGGTGATCACCGCAGCGTGGTGATTGGTGTGGGCGGCGGCACATTACTCGACACCGCCAAAGCGCTGGCCCGTCGTCTCGGTTTGCCTTTCGTGGCGATCCCAACCATTGCCGCGACCTGTGCGGCCTGGACGCCGCTCTCCGTGTGGTACAACGATGCCGGTCAGGCGCTGCACTTCGACATTTTCGATGACGCCAACTTTCTGGTGCTGGTGGAGCCGCAGATAATCCTCAATGCACCAGAGGAATACTTACTGGCGGGCATCGGCGACACGCTGGCGAAGTGGTACGAAGCAGTCGTGCTGGCACCGCAGCCCGAAACGTTGCCGCTGACCGTGCGCCTGGGGATTAACGGCGCGCTGGCTATTCGCGACGTGCTGCTGCAATACAGCGAGCAGGCGCTGGCTGATAAAAAGCAGGGGAAACTGAGTCAGGCGTTTTGTGATGTGGTGGATGCCATCATTGCCGGCGGCGGCATGGTGGGCGGTCTGGGCGAGCGTTACACCCGCGTGGCGGCGGCACATTCAGTGCATAACGGTCTGACGGTGCTCCCGCAGACGGAGGCGTTTTTACACGGTACCAAAGTGGCCTACGGCATCCTGGTACAGAGTGCGCTGCTGGGGCAAGACGATGTACTGGCTCAACTCACTTCAGCCTACCAGCGTTTCAATTTACCCACCCGGTTGGCCCAGTTAGACGTGGATATCAATAACCGTGCTGAGATCGATAAGGTGATTGCGCACACGCTGCGCCCGGTGGAATCCATTCACGCACTGCCGGTCACGTTAACGCCAGAAACCCTGCGCGCGGCGTTTGAGAAGGTGGAGTCGTTTACGGTGTGAGTGCGATGTGGGTTACCTGATAGTGGGTTGCCTGATGGCGGCTTCGCCTTATCAGGCCTACGCAATGCGGTGTTGTAGGCCGGATAAGCGCCAGCGCCATCCGGCAAAAAATCAACAGCACTTCGCCCCGCCTTTGCCCCCATAGCGCGCATCCTGACGCTCACGGAAGAATTCTTCGTAGGTCATCGGCGCCTGCTCTGGATGCGTGACGCGCATATGCTCAACATAGTTGTCATAATCCGGCACGCCAATCATCAGGCGGGCGGTTTGACCTAAATATTTCCCGGCTTTTGCGAGTGTTTCAAACATAGTCATTCCCTGTCATACAAACGCCCTCCCCGCTGCGGAGAGGGCTTGTGGGTTATGAGAATATTAGTGCGCGCCTTTCGCCTGCGCCACGATCTCTTCGACATTCTCTGGCATCGGTTCGTACGGCGTTTCTTTTGACGTCGGTTTGTCCTCTTTCAGCGCGGCCCTCGCCGTTTTAATGGCGAACAGACCCAGAACCACCACCACCACCATGAAGAAGATGGTCAGTCCAGCATCCAGACGGTTGTTAAACACCAATTGTGAAAGCTGCGACTGGGTGTATTGCGCCGGAATGTTACCGCTGTCGATCATCGCCTGGAACTTGTTGGCGATCGCCAGGAAGCCAATTTTGGTATCCGGGCTAAACGCTTTCTGCCAGCCGGCGGTCAGAGTACAAATCAGCAGCCAGGCGGTTGGCACCAGCGCCACCCATGCGTAGCGCTGACGTTTCATCTTGAACAGTACCACCGCACACAGCATCAGCGCCATGCCAGCCAGCATCTGGTTGGCGATACCAAACAGCGGCCACAGGGTGTTGATACCGCCTAATGGATCCACCACGCCCTGGTGCAGGAAGTAACCCCAGGCCAGCACGCACAGCGCCGTTGCCAACAGGTTCGCAGGCAGTGAATCAGTACGCTTCAGGCCTGGTGACACCACGCCCAACAGGTCCTGCAACATAAAGCGTGCAGCACGCGTACCGGCATCGACCGCGGTCAGAATAAACAGGGCTTCGAACAGAATAGCGAAGTGATACCAGAACGACACATCCATCATGCCACCCAGCGCACCGTGCAGAATGTACGCCATCCCTACCGCCAGCGTAGGCGCACCGCCCGCACGAGAAATAATGGATTGCTCGCCCACTTCGTTAGCGATTTGATGCAGGGTATCCGGGGTAATGGCAAAGCCCCAGCTACTGACCACCTGCGCCGCAGAAGCGACCACATCCACCGTGCCTGCAGGTGCCAGCACCGCCATCGGGCTGTTCATCGCAAAGTACACGCCCGGATCGATGATACACGCAGAGACCAGCGCCATGATGGCGACAAAGGACTCCATCAGCATCCCGCCGTAGCCGATAAAACAAGCCTGCCCTTCATTTGCCAGCATCTTCGGCGTGGTGCCGGACGCAATCAGCGCATGGAAGCCAGAAACTGCCCCGCAGGCAATGGTAATAAACAGGAATGGGAACAGGTTGCCCGTCCACACCGGACCGGTACCGTCAACGAATTTGGTCAGCGCAGGCATGGTCAGCGTTGGACGCATGATCAGAATGCCCACCGCCAGGCCGACAATGGTACCAATTTTCAGGAAGGTAGACAGGTAGTCACGCGGTGCCAGCAGCAGCCACACCGGCAGCACGGCGGCCACGAAGCCGTAACCCACCAGCATCCAGGTCAGCTGTACACCGGTAAAGTCAAAGTACGGTGCCCAGGTTGGGCTTTCAGCCACCCAGCCGCCGGAAATAATGGCAAACACCAGGAATACCAGGCCGATAATCGACACCTCACCAATGCGACCCGGACGCAGATAGCGCAGGTAAATGCCCATAAAGATCGCCAGCGGGATGGTAAACGCTACGGTGTAGGTTCCCCACGGGCTGTGGGTCAGCGCTTTCACGACGATCATCGCCAACACCGCGAGTATAATCACCATGATCATAAAACAGGCCACCAGCGCAATCACGCCCGCCGTTGGGCCCATCTCTTCTTTCACCAGTTCGCCCAGGGAACGGCCATCGCGACGGGTGGAGACAAACAGCACCATAAAGTCCTGCACCGCGCCCGCCAGCACCACCCCGGCCAAAAGCCAGATCATGCCCGGCAGATAGCCCATTTGCGCTGCCAGCACCGGTCCGACTAACGGACCCGCTCCGGCAATCGCCGCAAAATGGTGGCCAAACAACACTTTTTTATCGGTAGGAACGTAATCCAGACCGTCGTTATGCCGCACGGCTGGCGTCATACGCGTCGGGTCCAGTGCCAGCACATTTTTCGCAATGTACAGGCCATAAAAACGGTAGGCAATAAGATAAACACAGACCGACGCCACCACAATCCACAGCGCGTTGATCTGTTCACCACGGTTTAACGCAATATATCCCAGGGCAAATGCTCCGATAACGGAGAGCAATGTCCAGAGAAGGTATTTCCCTGATTTATTCATGGTTGTTGTCCGTTTGCGTGATCCAGAAAGATGTTACATTTTGTTTCTATAACACCTTTCCTGAATTTAACAACCTGACAACCACATAAACCCGAGACTCTACTGACTATTTACATTGCATTGTTAACTAGATCACTCCATTTACCTGTTAAGCCTGCAATTTCATTTTACGTTGTCGGCAATGTCACCCCATCACCGCCGTGCCTAAACGACAGGTACAGCAGCGCCGTCCCTGCTCATCAAAAATCACAATTTCCCAGCTTTGGCTCTGTCGCCCAAGATGCAGCGGTTGGCAGACACCGCGTACTTTTCCCTGCGATACCGCACGATGGTGGGTAGCATTGAGTTCCGTACCGACCACGCACTGTCCGTCACGGGTCATCAGGTAACCCGCCATCGATCCCAGCGTTTCCGCCAGTGCCGCCGACGCGCCGCCGTGCAGCAAACCAAACGGCTGATGGGTACGATGGTCCACCGGCATTTCAGCTTCCAACGCGTCATCGCCCAGCCGGGTATAGACCACGCCTAAATGCGCCACCAACGTGTTCTGGCTGGTGGCATTGAGTTCATCGAGCGTGAGGTGTCGTTTCCAGATCATCATTACGCTCCCAGCGTCGAGCCGCCGTCCACCACGATATCCTGCAAGGTGATATGGCTGGCCAGATCGGAGGCGAGAAATAAGACAGTGTTGGCGATTTCCTGCGGACGAGCAATCTTACCCAACGGAATGCCAAGCTTAAACTGCTCGCCAAACCCGCGAATACGCTGCTGTTCGGCGTCGTCACTGACCCACAACGTACGTTGCATATCGGTGTCGGTAGACCCCGGCGAAACCACATTACAGCGCACGCCACTCGTAGCCAGTTCCAGACCGACGGTCAATGCCAGGCTTTTCAGCGCGGCTTTTGACGCGCCGTAAGCGCTCATACCGATGCGTGGCGTATGTGCCGCATCCGATGCAACGGTGACTATCGCCCCGCCCTGCTGGCGGCGAAACTGCGCCATGGTGTGCTGAAACAGATTGAACGCGCCGCCCACATTGACGGCGAAAGTCTGCTGCCAGTCCTCAACGCTCAGCGCGTCGGTTGGCCCCATACGTAAAATCCCGGCGGCGTTGACCAGCACGTCCAGCCGCTCGGTATTCGCCAGCAAGCGCTCGCACACCTGCGCCACCTGCCGGGCATCCGCCACGTTCATCACCTCGGTGGCAAACGGATAGGCTTCACCATCAAACGCCAGATCAAAGCCGGTCACCCGCGCGCCCGCGTCGACAAACGCCAGCGCCGTGGTGTAACCAATGCCTTTTCCTGCACCAGTGATCCAGACGGTTTTGCCTGTGAAATCAAACCCAACCATTACTTCACCTCGCGGGAAAGCAGTTTCCACCAGGCGTTAATGGTCGGATTTTTTGCCAGCATCACGAAGTCGATATCGCCATGCACTTTACGCCAGCGGGCGGCCAGCGCCATCATACGTACCGAATCCAGACCGTAGTCGATCAGATTTTCGTCATCCTGCGGCTCATCGGATTCATCCAGCAATGGCAAAATTACGCTGCGTAGCGCCTCTTTACTGGCAGGCACCGGCGTTGGCAAGAGTTCCTGCGTCATCACCACCCGACCTGAGCGTCCGGCAACATATTTCAGCGACATCAGGTGTTCGTCGCGGCTAAAGTCAGCCAACGCATCGGCCACCATAAACGGCTTAATGTCGCGCATGAACGCGTCGGTTGCGGTGGTCATACAGCCAATATGCGCGTAGACACCGGTAATAATCAGCTGATTACGCCCGGTTTCTTTCAACATCTGTTCCAGCGGGGAGCGATGAAACGCGCTGTAGCGCCATTTCACCAGGAGGGTATCCGCTTCGTCCGGGGCCAGCGCGTCGACAATCTTCTGCTGTTCCGGCGAGCGCGTCAGCCCCGGTCCCCACATATCGTTCAACAGGGCACGGTCTTCATCGCTTTGATCTTTCGGCTGGGCGGTGTAATAGACCGGAATGTTATGCGCTTTGCAGTACTGGCGCAGCGCGGCGATATTGGCCACTACCTGCTCCATCATCGGGCAGTTATCGCCCCAAAAACCGATAAAATAGTCCTGCATGTCGTGGATCAGCAGCGCAGCACGCTCGGGTTCAAACGCCCAGTCAACTTTATTGGCGGGAACATCAAGCGCGGTGGGCAGCGCATAAGCCTGCAGTTTAGGAATTGCCATCTCTTTTCTCCTTCAGGCCAGTGAACGTGATGCCAGCCACTGACGTAATTGTTTTTTATCCACTTTCCCGACCGGGGTCAGCGGCAGCGACGCCACGCACTCGACGCGGTCCGGTAATTTGAACTCCGCCACGCCCTGCTCACGCAGGAAACGACGCACCTGAACTGCGCGCAGCGGTTCTTTCACCACCAGACAGGCACAGCTTTTCTCGCCCATCAACTCATCGTCCACGCTGACCAGCGCCGCATGAACCACCGCAGGGTGGCGCAGTAACAGGTTTTCTATCTCTTCGGCGGCGATCTTCTCCCCGCCCCGGTTGATCTGATCCTTCTCGCGCCCTTGTACGGTGATGTAACCATCATGATCGATGGCGATCAGGTCGCCTGAGCAGTAGAACCCGTTGGCATCAAAGGCGCTGGCGTTGTGTTCAGGGCTGTTGAAATAGCCGCGGAAGGTATACGGCCCGCGTGTCATCAGGCGTCCGGTCTCACCCTGCGGCAAAGGATTACCATCTGCATCGGCCACCCAGACCTCGTCATCCGGGCACATCGGGCGTCCCTGGGTATTGATGATTCGCTCAGGACTGTCGTCCAGACGGGTGTAGTTCACCAGCCCTTCCGCCATGCCGAAGACCTGCTGTAACTGACAGCCGATCTCTGCCGGAATACGGGCGGCAAGCGAAGCAGAAAGCCTCGCCCCACCGACCTGCAACAGTTTCAGCGATGCCAGTTGCGCATAACTGCCCCATTCTGCAATCGCCTGCAGCCACAGGCTTACCGCCGGGGGAACCAGCGCCGTGACGTTAACCTGATGCTTCTCAATCAGCGGGAAGCACAGTGTGGCGCTCGGGTCCGTCGCCAGCACCACGGTTCCACCGGCGAGGAACACGCCCAGCGCGCCCGGTGAGCTCATGGCGTAGTTATGCGCGGCCGGGATCGCACACAGATAGCGCGTTTCTTCGGTAAAATGGCAAATTTCGTTGCTGCGCCGCACGCTGTAGTAATAATCGTTATGGGTACGCGGGATCAGCTTCGGCGTCCCGGTGGTGCCACCGGAAAGTTGGAAATACGCTACTTCATCGGCAGGCGATGGCGTGGCGGTAAAATCGTGAGCAGGCTGGCTTATCGCATTTTGCAGGTTGTGTTCACCCTCGTCATTGAGCAGCAGCACCACGCGTAGCGAGCTGTGATCACTCACAAATGCGTTCAGGAAATCATCCGCAGCAAACAGCGCATGTGCGCGGTCAGCAATCAGCAACACCGGTTTGATTTGCGTCGCGTAGGCGTTGAGCTCAGTGCGTTGATGGCTGTACAACCCAAAAACCGGAGCCACGCCCAGCTTGAGCAGCGCAAAGAAGGTGATATACAGCTCCGCCACATTGCCCAACTGCACCAGCGCGGTTTCACCGGGTTTAATGCCCTGACGACGCAGGCTGCTGGCAAGATTGTCCGCTGCCTGGTTAAGCTGGCGGTAGCTCAGATGCCGCGCTCCATCAATCACCGCCGTATGGTCACTGTCGGCATGACGGGTCAGAATGTCGGTCAGCGGCAGATCCTGCCAGTAGCCTTTTTCACGGTAACGGCGGGCAAATTCTTCCGGCCAACGGGTGAAAGGAATACTCATTATCGCTCCTTAGAGGTCTGGTCAATAAGGCTCTTAATGCAGTCCAAAAACATTCAACATGGTCGAAAGCTTGGCACCCGTTTCACGCCATTCGGCAACCGGGGAAGAGGCAGGCACAATGCCGGCACCGGCGAAGAAACGCACCTGATTACGCAACAGCTTCGCGCAGCGGATCGTCACCACCCACTCGCCGTTGCCCTGTGCGTCACACCAGCCGACAATGCCGCCAAACAGTTCGCGATCGAACGGCTCCAGCTCGGCAATCAGTTTCTGCGCAACGTGATGTGGAAAACCGCTCAGCGCTGGCGTCGGATGCAGCAGGCAGGCCAGCGTCAGGGCGTTTTCCTGCGCGTTAGCTTGACCTTCAAATGGCGTACCGAGATGCCAGAGCGTGGGCGTGGTGACCAGTTGAGGAGAAGACGGCAGTTGCAGTTCACGGCTGCGATCGCGCAGTACCGTTTTCATAGCCTGCGTCACGAGATCGTGTTCATGGCGGTCTTTCTCAGAGGCCAGCAGGCGGATCCCGGCTTCTCTGTCCAACACGTCATCCGGCTGACGCCGCGCCGAACCCGCCAGTGGCAATGAACTGAAATGGTCACCGTCTTTACGTAACAGCAACTCCGGACTGGCGCCGATCAATACGCCGCCATCTTCGATCGGCACATGGAAGTTGTAACTTGCCGGATTTTGCGCCACCAGACGCTCCAGCAGCGCACCGCTGTCAATGTTGGCGTCGGCAGTGATATCGATCAGCCGCGACAGCACCACTTTGTCCACTTCCGGGGTGGCGGTCCGGGCCGCCGCCTGGGCGACCATGTGTTCAAATACGTCCTGTTCGGGAATCGCTTTACGTTCCACGACGCTCAGCGACTGATGCGCGGTAAAGTAGCGCGACGATTGTTGCTTCGCCGTGCGGGAGAAGCTCTGCCAGGACCGGGGGATAAACAGCGACGATGGCTGGCGGGTATCAAAGGGGATGGCCCCAACCATGATGGGATTAGCGATACCCTGCGATTTGGCATCGGCAAACAAGGCGTGCATTTTTTGCTGGAACGGGCTGTCCAGTGAATCCCCATCAACTGCCGGTTCCGCATAGCGGGCAAAGCATCCTGACGTCGTAAAGCTACGGTACGGCGACATAAAGAAAAAACTGTCGGGAGCAAGTGTTGCCATAGTCTGCGGTATTTCCTCGGCCAGTGACGTATCCATATCATCCTCCAAAAATGATAAAGGCTTTAATAATGATTATCATTTATATTTTCGGTCGCTAACCTAAAAGCAAAGCGCCGGTATGTCAACTCTTGCCGTCACACAATGTGCGACTTAGGCTTGCATCCCTGCCCACTAACAATGAAAATGAGAAGCATTAACCACATTGATAACAGGAAACTTATTCGTGCGACTCCCCGCGTTTTACCGAACGGCGCTCTTATTGGTTGGGCTGTCTCTTTCAGGAATTTCTTTAAGCCATGCGGCTGACTGGCCGCGTCAGGTCACCGACAGCCGTGGGACTCATACGCTGGAACAGAAGCCACAGCGCATTGTCTCCACCAGCGTGACGCTGACCGGATCGCTGCTGGCCATTGATGCGCCGATTATCGCCAGCGGGGCCACCACGCCGAATAACCGTATCGGCGACGCACAGGGTTTTTTACGCCAGTGGAGCGAGGTGGCAAAAGCCCGCAAGCTGAGCCGTCTGTATATTGGCGAACCGAGCGCCGAGGCCGTTGCCGCACAAATGCCGGACCTGATTCTGATCAGCGCCACCGGCGGTGATTCTGCCCTCGCCCTGTACGATCAGCTGTCCACCATTGCCCCCACGCTTATTATTAATTACGACGACAAAAGCTGGCAGTCGCTGCTGACGCAGTTAGGTGAGATCACCGGGCATGAACAACAGGCGGCGGCGCGCATTGCCGAGTTTGATAAGCAGTTGCAGGCGGTTAAGCAGCGCATTACCCTGCCGCCACAGCCGGTCAGCGCGCTGGTGTACACCGCCGCCGCGCACAGCGCCAACCTGTGGACGCCAGAGTCTGCACAGGGCCAACTGATGGAGCAGCTCGGTTTCACGCTGGCACCGCTGCCTGCCGGACTGCATACCAGCCAGAGTCAGGGTAAACGTCACGACATTGTGCAACTTGGCGGTGAGAATCTGGCAACCGGACTGAACGGCGAGGCGCTGTTCCTGTTTGCGGGCGACAGCAAAGATGCCGACGCCATTTACGCTAACCCGCTGCTGGCACACCTGCCTGCCGTGCAGAATAAACGCATCTACGCGCTGGGCACTGAAACCTTCCGTCTGGATTACTACAGCGCCACGCTGCTGCTGCAACGCCTCTCCGCACTGTTTTAATCTTTAGTGCCGGTGAGGTTTACGCCTTATCCGGCATTCACCGGCATCTGCCGAAAACGACGGACCTCACTCAACAGCAACAGCAGCAACAGTCCAACGATTGCCAGGCCGAATCCACTGACGCTTGCCGACGCGACAGGCGTCATCATCGCCCCCAAACCGCCTAACAGCGCAGCGCCGATGGCATCACCGGTGACGTTCTGTGCGGTCCACAAACCGTTAATGCGCCCGAGCATCGCTTCCGGCGTCTGCGTCTGTAACAGGGTGTACTGCAACAGAGAACTCACCGCGCTCAGCCAGCCGAACAGCGCCAGGCAGA
The DNA here is from genome assembly GCF_005281055.1 of Citrobacter sp. wls711. Taxonomy (NCBI): domain Bacteria; kingdom Pseudomonadati; phylum Pseudomonadota; class Gammaproteobacteria; order Enterobacterales; family Enterobacteriaceae; genus Citrobacter; species Citrobacter sp. wls711. Next base: position 141,032 of record NZ_SZXC01000007.1, read on the forward strand.
CCACGCCCAATTGCCAGACCGGCATCAGTCCAAACAGACCAATTGCGAGGAAGGACGCCACGGTCGACGTCAGCATAATCAAACCAGGACGCACGCTGTGCGCCAGTTGCCCACTGGTCAATGCGCCGATGGCGGCACCCAGCGGGATCGCCGCATACAGCAGACCAATCTGGGCGCTCGACATCTGCCAGCTCATCGCCAGCGCCGGGTAAAGTACGCGCACAGCGCTGGCCATGGTCAGCAGGCCGCCCAACAGCGCAATGCCGCCAATCAGCGGACTGGCAAGCAGGAAACGAAATGCTGCCAGCAGGGATTTCAATGGGTGTTCACGTGGCTGGGGCGGCGGCGGTAATGCAGGAAGGCTCAACAACGGCAGTAAGGTAATAAAAGTGCCTGCCGCCGCCAGACCATAGTTCCAGGCCACGCCGCCGGTGGCGAGCAGTACCCCACCGACCATCGGCGATATCACCGATCCCAGGCGCACCGTCAGCATGGTGATGGCCCCCGCCTGCATCAGGTTTTCACGCCCAACCAGCGCCGGTGTTGCCGCCAGCAGCGCCGTAACGCCCAATGAAGCAAAAAAGCCGTCCCATAAACCGAGGATATAAATTGCCAGCAGCGAGGGTTCCGGGAGCAGCGCGTTCAGACACAGACCAATAAAGCCAATGCCGCAGGTGCCACGCGCCAGCAGGATCACTTTTTTACGCTCATAGCGGTCGGCCAGCACGCCGCCGATCATCAAGCCAATAAACATCGCGCTGCCGGTGAGCGTTACCGACAAACCAACCTGCCAGGTCGACTGGGTCATCATCTGGATCTGTACCGGCACCGCCACGCCGAGTAGTCCCAGAGAGACGATGGAAATAAAACGGGCAAGGAAAACGGCGCGAAATGCAGGGTGGGTCTTTAGCAGGCTGAGATTGAGCAGCCAGGATTGTCGATTCATTACAGAGCCTTACCAGGTACTTTTTCAATATCCATTCAATGGCTGCACATGCTAACATACCTAAATAAGATCGATAACGATAATTACTATCATTATCAAGGATAGTTGATATGTCATGCTCTGTTTCCGCGACACGCGCCTTTGCCGTGCCCGGACTGTTGTTATTACTTGTTGTCACCACGGTATTAAGTCTGGTTATTGGCGCCAGGTCGCTCCCTGCCTCCGTGGTGCTGGATGCGCTCACCGGCAGTTGTCATAGCGCTGATTGCACCATTGTGCTGGACGCGCGACTCCCGCGTACGCTGGCAGGATTGCTCGCAGGCGGCGCGCTGGGACTGGCGGGTGCCTTGATGCAAACGCTGACCCGGAATCCGCTGGCCGACCCCGGTATTCTTGGCGTCAATTCTGGTGCCAGCTTCGCCATTGTGCTGGGGGCCTCGCTGTTCGGTTTCTCCTCCCCGCAAGAGCAACTGCTGATGGCCTTTTCCGGGGCGCTAGCCGCGTCGCTGATTGTCGCCTTTACCGGCAGCCAGGGGGGGGGTCAGCTCAGCCCGGTTCGCCTGACGCTGGCTGGCGTGGCGCTGGGGGCAGTACTGGAGGGATTATCCAGCGGCATCGCCCTGCTCAACCCTGACGTCTACGATCAACTGCGTTTCTGGCAGGCCGGTTCGCTGGACATTCGCAGTCTGCAAACCCTGAAAGTGGTCCTGATCCCGGTACTGATCGCCGGAGCCGTAGCCCTGTTCCTCAGCCGTGGTCTGAACAGTCTGAGCCTGGGCACGGATACCGCCACCGCGCTGGGCAGTAAAGTCGCCCGTACGCAGTTTATCGGTCTGCTGGTAATCACCGTCCTGTGCGGAAGCGCGACCGCGATTGTCGGCCCTATCGCCTTTATCGGCCTGATGATGCCGCATATGGCGCGCTGGCTGGTGGGAGCCGATCACCGCTGGTCGCTGCCTGTCACCTTACTGGCAACGCCTTCCCTGCTGTTAATTGCCGATATTATCGGTCGCCTGATTGTGCCCGGTGAGCTGCGCGTATCGGTGGTCAGTGCGTTTATCGGCGCGCCGGTGCTTATTTTTCTGGTCCGCCGTAAACAGCGTGGAGGTGGCGCATGATGCACCTTTCTCGTCGACTGATGATCAGTTGCCTGCTGCTGGTTGTGGGCTGTATCGCCGTCGGATTATGGAGCCTGCGTAGCGGCGTTGTGACGCTGGAAACGCAGCAGATCATTGCCGCCCTGCTGGGCGATGCACCGCGCAACATTACGCTGGTGGTGACGGAATGGCGTTTACCGCGCGTGCTGATGGCGCTGCTGATTGGCGCGGCGCTGGGCGTCAGTGGCGCAATATTCCAGTCACTGATGCGTAACCCGCTGGGTAGCCCGGACGTGATGGGCTTCAATACCGGCGCCTGGAGCGGCGTGCTGGTGGCGATGGTGCTGTTTGGCCAGCATCTTACCGCCATTGCGCTGGCGGCCATGCTCGGCGGGGTCCTGACCTCGCTGGTCGTCTGGGCGCTGGCCTGGCGCAACGGTATAGAAACGTTCCGCCTGATTATCATCGGCATCGGCATTCGCGCCATGCTGGTGGCGTTTAACACCTGGCTGCTGCTGAAAGCCTCCTTAGAAACCGCGCTGACGGCCGGACTGTGGAACGCCGGATCGCTCAACGGTCTGACCTGGGCGAAAACCTGGCCATCCGCGCCGCTGATTATTCTGATGCTGGTGTGCGCCACGCTGCTGGTGCGCCGCCTGCGCTTGCTGGAAATGGGTGATGACAGCGCCTGTGCGCTGGGCGTCAGCGTCGAACGATCGCGTTTAATGATGATGCTGGTGGCGGTAGTACTGACCGCCGCCGCCACCGCGCTGGCGGGGCCTATCTCGTTTATTGCCCTTGTCGCACCGCATATTGCCCGTCGCCTTAGCGGCACTGCACGCTGGGGATTAACCCAGTCAGCGCTGTGCGGCGCACTGTTACTGCTGATGGCCGATTTATGCGCCCAGCAGCTATTTTTGCCTTATCAGCTTCCGGTCGGCGTTGTCACCGTAAGCCTCGGCGGTATTTATCTTATCGTCTTGTTAATTCAGGAGTCCCGCAAAAAATGACCGAATCAGTAGCCCGTTTGCGTGGCGACCAGTTAACGCTGGGGTATGGCAAATTTACCGTGGCAGAAAACCTCGACGTGTCGATCCCCGACGGCCACTTCACCGCCATTATTGGCCCCAACGGCTGCGGGAAATCAACGCTGCTGCGCACATTGAGCCGTCTGATGACGCCGGCGCACGGCAAGGTGTGGCTGGATGGCGAACATATTCAACATTACGCCAGTAAAGAGGTGGCGCGCCGCATTGGCCTGCTGGCGCAAAACGCCACTACGCCAGGCGATATTACCGTGCAAGAGCTTGTCGCCAGAGGCCGTTATCCGCATCAGCCGCTGTTCACCCGCTGGCGTAAAGAAGATGAAGACGCGGTGATGAACGCCATGAAAGCTACCGGGATCACCCACCTGGCAGCACAAAGCGTAGATACGCTTTCCGGCGGACAGCGCCAGCGAGCGTGGATCGCCATGGTGCTGGCGCAGGAAACGTCGATCATGCTGCTTGACGAGCCGACTACCTGGCTGGATATCAGTCATCAAATTGATCTGCTGGAACTGCTCAGCGAGTTAAACCGCGAGAAGGGCTATACGCTGGCCGCCGTGCTGCACGATCTGAACCAGGCCTGCCGTTATGCCACGCATTTAATCGCGCTTCGTGAAGGGAAGATTATTGCCGAGGGTGCACCGAAGGAAATTGTTACGCCGCAGCTTATCGAAAAGATCTACGGACTGCGCTGCATGATTATTGACGATCCGGTGGCCGGAACACCACTGGTGGTGCCTCTCGGGCGTACAAAGTAAAATGCAGGGTAAGCCACCCATGGCGGCGTGGCTTACCCGATTAAGGTTTAACGTCCTTGCTTGCTAATATCTAGCGAATATTGTTAAGCAATTCACACATGATCGGCCCAATCTTCTCAAACGCCGACGGCGAAATAATATCAACGTGCGCGCAGTCCTGACGGTAGATATCCAGACGGGCTATCCACGGCGACCAGCTATGTTCAGGGCTGACACCCGGCGGTAGGGTACGTTCAGCGACAAACAGCGTGGCGTGACCGTCAAATGGCACGCTGTGCGCGGTGGTTAACAGACGCACCGCATCGGCATAGTTACCTTCAATGGTGCTAAACAGCGTGTCGGACGCATTGCCCTGCTGGGCCGCCAGAAACGCCTCGCGTTCGCGATCGATTTCCGCCAATACGGCAGGATCCAACCCATTGGCCTCTTTTTCCTGCCAGTTTTGCGTTTCCGGCGGCCAGGTATCCAGCAACCCCAGGAATGCAACCTTCTCTCCCCTGGCCTGCAAGCGTGCCGCAATACCCTGCGCCAGCGTGCCGCCCAGCGAATACCCCAGTAAATAGTAGGGGCCGTGAGGCTGCTGCTCCAGCAACGTTTTGAGATGGTATTCACAGACCTCATCGAGATTTGCTGCCGTCTGCATCGGCCCACCGGGCCGTGGCGACTGAATGCCAGTAATTGACCACTCAGGGTTCAAATAGCGCGATAACACGCTAAACTGCCAGGCAAAGCCGGACGCTGGATGGAAACAGAACAGCGTTGGGCCGTGGCTGGTGCGCAGCGGTAGCAGCGCTTCAAACCCCAATTGCTGTGACTGTGCGTCATCGTTGCTGTCCAACAGCGTACTGAGTTGTTCAACGGTGGAAGCAACCATCACCTGCCCTGGCGTCACCTGACGTTCAAATATGCGACTCAACTGCGCCGCCAGCTTCATCGCCAGCAACGAATGACCGCCGAGCGCGAAGAAGTCTGCTGCTACATCATTAACTTCACAGCCCAGCAGCGCGGAAAAGGCCTTGGCAATGGTGGTCTCCGTGCCCGGGCATGGCGCGCGTCCTGCCGTGCGCGGCGTCAACTGCGGCATCGGTAAGGCTTTACGATCCAGCTTACCGTTGGCGCTGAGCGGTAACTCCGCCAGTTGCAATAACACGGTCGGCACCATATGCGCAGGCAGCGTTTCACGCAGTCTCGCCTGCAGTGCGGGAATATCCAGCGGTAACCCCGAATGCGACACCAGATACCCTACCAGCTGGCGCGCATCGCCGCCGGTAGCTACCGCCTGATTGAATACGCAGGCATGGGCCACGGCATGCTCGACATCCGGTAGCGTCTGCATTACCCGATCAATCTCACCCAGTTCAATGCGCTGCCCGCGGATTTTTAGCTGGTCATCGCTGCGCCCGAGATATTCCACCGCACCACTGTCCAGCCAGCGCGCCACGTCCCCGGTACGGTACATGCGTTCACCGGGCGCAAACGGATCGGCAATAAAACGGCTTGCCGTCAGGTCCGGGCGACCCAGATACCCCTGCGCCAGTTGGATCCCTGTCAGGTACAGATCGCCCGCCACGCCGACGGGCACCGGGCGCATCATGGCATCAAGGATCCGCAGGCCGGTATTCCAGACCGGATAGCCAATCGGCACGCTGTTACCGGTCACGGCGGCAAGCGCATCTCCGCATGCCGGATACCAGCTGACATCCACCGCCGCTTCGGTCGGGCCGTACAAATTGTGCAGCGGTGCGTGGGTCAGCTGTTCCCACTCGCGGCACAGTTCTGCTGGCAGGGCTTCGCCGCTGCAAAACACCTGCTTCAGCGTAGTGCAGCTTTCCCGCGCCGTCTCCGGCGTCAGCGAGGCAACAAACGCCGCCAGCATCGACGGCACAAAGTGTGTGGTGGTCACGCCATATTGTGCAAAGAACTGCTGCATCGCCAGCGGGTCACGATGCGCCTCAGGCTCCGCCATCACCAGCTTTGCGCCCGCAATAAACGGCCAGAAAAACTCCCACACCGAGACATCAAAACTGCACGGTGTTTTTTGCGCCACCACATCATCGGCGGTCAGCGGATAGTGATTTTGCATCCACAACAGGCGGTTAACGATGGCGGTTTGCCCCACCATCACCCCCTTTGGTCTGCCGGTCGAACCCGAGGTAAAGATGATGTAGGCAGTATGCTCCGGACGCGATAACGCCAGCGGGACGCTATTTTCCGTTGGCAGCGGCGTGTTATAGCACAGACTGTCCAGCCCAGGAATATCGCGAAAGCGGGACAGCTGCTCTTCGGTAGTGATCAACAACGTAGGACGTGCATCTTCCAGCATCATCCGCAGACGATCGTCCGGGTAGCCGGTATCCAGCGGCAGCCAGGCGGCACCCGCTTCCACAATGCCGTGCAATGCGAGCGTCAGGAACACAGAGCGCGGTAAGGCCACAGCAACGCTGTCGCCTGGTCGCACGCCGCGTTCACGCAGCACCTGCGCCAGTGCAACAACCTGCTCACGCATTTCGCGGTAGCTGAACTGATAGCGAGCGTCGGCCAGCGCCGGCGCACCCGGTGTTTTCGCAGCCTGTTCCGCCACCAGCGCGCTGAGCGTGGTGAACGGAATATCAATTGCCGTCTCGTTTATTTGCGCCAGCTGTTCTTGCTCTGACGGCAATAGCATATCGGCATCGCCGCAGCGCAGCGCCGGGTTTTCGGCGAACTGGTCCATCAGCGCAGTTAAACGCGACGCATGTTGCGCCAGCGTCGCCTCATCATAACGCTGTTTATTGGCGAGAATCTCAATGCTCAGACCGCCGTTTTCATCCGGGAACAGCGCCAGTTCCAGATCGTTAACCGGCCCGGTCGCCAGCGTATGGGTTTGCGCCTGGATGCCGGGAAGATCCAGCTGGTAGTCAAAGATTTTCACGTTCAGTACCGGACCAAACAGCGCCTCTTCACCGGCCGCCCGGCCGCCGTCGCGCACAATTTGCTCCGCATCATAACGCTGATGACGACGCATCTTCTTGAGCTGCCCGGCCAGTCGTTTCGCCAATTCAGGTAGGCTTTCCGCGGCATCAAGATGCACACCGAATGGCAGCACATTCAACACCGGCCCGGTTGCCGTTAGCGCCGCCGATCCCATGCGGCGCATGAAAATAAACCCGGCGGCATAATCCATCCGGCTGCATAAACGCCCCAACCATAGTGCCACCAGCGCCAGCGCTAAATCCGCACGCTGAATGTCAGGCATGCGCGCGGCAAGTTGGCGGAATACGCCGTCGGGGGCGGTCAACTGCATGCGAATAATATCCGCGCTGGTCGCCCGGCCCGGCAGGGGTTTGCCCGACAGCGAAGCCGGTGGCGGCAACTGCTCTCGCTGTCCGGCCCAGAATGCGCCGTCACGTTGATACGCCTCGCTTTGGCGATACTGCTGATACTCTTCCACCACCTCGGCAAAGGGGGTAAAAGGTGATTCCGGCGTCGGTTCGCCGCGCTGCCATGCGCGGTAAATGGCGGCTATCTGGCGGGTGATGGCAGGAAAACTGAAGCCATCCACCAGCAAATGATGATAGCGCTGATACCAGTACCAACGGTTATCTGCCACTTGAATAAGTTGATGGCAGACCAGGGGTTTTGCGCCATCGGCACGAATGTCTTGTTGCAAGTCAGCCTGCATCAACGCCCGTGCGGCGTCGTGCGGACTGGTCATGTCACGGACATCGATAATCTCGGGTTGCGTAAAAGTGAACGTTGGATCAACCCACTGCCAAACCTCGCCATTGTCTTCGCAAAACCGCATACGCAGGGTATCAGCATGCCCCAGACCGACGACAACCGCTTTCGCCAGCAGCGGTGCGTTCAGTTCCCCGGTTAATTCCACGTAGTGCGCGACGCTCCATGCTGAAGGCAACGTGGAGAGTTTTTCCGCCATCCAGATCCCCGGCTGGGCCGCGACTAACGGTAAGCGCTGAGTCATTCTGCCTCCTGTACATCGGCATAATTTGCAGGTGTTAGCGTGGTCCAGTTTTCCGCTAGCCATTGCTGGCAGGCTTCCTGGGATTGCGGTTCGCATGCGATGGCCCAGCCAGCAGGAAGCGAGCACTGCTGCGGCCAAAGGCTAAACTGACGTTGGGGATTTTGCAGAATGTAAAACTGCCCCTGCGGGTTATCGAAAGGGTTACTGAATTCCATACTCAACTCCTGTCGTGGAACATCGTCCGGTTAAATCGTGTCGGTGAGCGGCTGCCAGAGCGTCATCAGCCCGTGCATTAAGCCGCCGCGCCAGCAAAGCGCGTCGTGTCCACCTTCAACCTGACGCCAGAAAATAGAACGTGGTGCATACGGTAACTGTGCGAAGAGCGCCTGATTGGCGCGAAAAATAATCGGTTCACGAATTCCGGCTTCCAGAACAATACGCAGCCCCTGCGCGCTCAACGTTCCTGCCCTCAGTTGTTCAATCACCACCCCATCCTGATGCCCTGCGCGATGCGGCCACCAGTAAGATCCGGACTGACTGAGCACGCAGCCAAAACGTTCCGGCCAGTTCAGACCGGCATACAGCGAGGACAAGCCCCCAAAGCTTTGCCCGGCGACGACCGTGCGCTGCGGATCGTCACTGAACGCGGCAGTCGCGTTCACCAGCGGCAATAACTCCTGCTGTACCGCCAGCCAGAAATCGGCATTGCACGGCAGCTCGCGACTGCGATGAGGCGTATCGATGGCATCAATCAGGAGATAAACGGCAGGAGGGAGCAGATGTTGTCGCGTCAGTGAGGTCAGCGCGGGCCAGACCGGCATGCTGTGCGCCCAAAACTGTCCGTCCAGCAGGACTGCCAGCGGACGTTCCCCGGGATTTGCCTCGCCGGTGGTAAACACCCACACGCGGCGCGTATTGCCCAACCTCTCGCTGTGCCATTGCAAGCAAAGCGCTGGTGAATCCGGAGGTTGGGGACTGTCCCAGCCAGGCTGAACAGGGGCGTCGGGCATTTCCAGCGCTGAGACCGCATGCCCGCGCCCGCCTTGCCAGCTTTGAGGATTGAGGGGATCTGCGATGGCCTGCGGCAGCAACTGTCGCCAGCCTTCGCGTAATAACGTTCTGTCCGGGGGGTCGCCAGCGTTCAACGTGGCAAAAATGTCGTCTCGTGTCGAAGGGATGAAACAGTAACTGCCGCGCCAGCGGGCGTTCAGGCTAATGCTCCAGCACCAAACATCTGTACCGTCAATACGTTGCATCGACTGGGGAACGGCGTTTTGATGGTGATCGGTCACGCCGGTAATGTAGACCCACACGCGACGAATTGTGGAGTGTTTTTCCGTTCCCTGCGGGTCACGCCACCAAAACGTGACGCGGTAATCGCCGCTGTCCTCACGCACCCATTCCGGGCCATTTTTTGACTGCCACCACGCCTCGCTTCCCATCATTAACGCCGCCACCGTCATAACCCCATGTTTATTGTGCAATTTTAAATCTAACTATGAAATATATTGATAATATTATTGATAACTATTTGCATTTGCAATAGCGTATTGTCGCGCTGTGGGAAGCGCGTACAGTTTTTCACCACTCATAAACCGACCTGACGCTGCGAACTTTTTCTGGAACGGATGGTTTTCGCAGGAGCGGGCGACATCAGGCCAAATGCCCCACAACGGCACATTGGTTCACGTGGCTAAAAGAAAGCAGGACATACAATGAACAACAAGATTCATTCACTGGCCTTATTGGTCAATTTAGGGATTTACGGGATAGCGCTGCCAGCGATGGCAGAAGATAAAACCGATAGCACCGCCGTCTCGCATGAAGATACCATCGTCGTTACCGCCGCCCAGCAGAACCTGCAGGCGCCTGGTGTTTCCACCATCACCGCTGATGAAATCCGTAAGAATCCTCCTGCGCGCGATGTGGCGGAAATCATCCGTACCATGCCAGGCGTTAACCTGACCGGTAACTCAACCAGCGGCCAGCGCGGCAACAACCGTCAGATTGATATTCGCGGCATGGGGCCAGAAAACACCCTGATTCTGATCGACGGCAAGCCGGTCACCAGCCGCAACTCCGTACGTCAGGGCTGGCGCGGCGAGCGTGATACCCGTGGCGATACCGCCTGGGTTGCACCGGAAATGATTGAGCGCATTGAAGTGCTGCGTGGTCCTGCTGCGGCGCGTTACGGCAACGGCGCTGCAGGTGGTGTGGTGAATATCATCACCAAAAAAGGCAGCAACGAGTGGCATGGGTCCTGGAATACCTATTTCAACGCCCCGGAACACAAAGAAGAAGGCGCCACCAAACGCACCAACTTTAGTCTGAATGGCCCACTGGGCGGGGATTTCAGCTTCCGTCTGAACGGTAATCTTGATAAAACGCAGGCCGATGCCTGGGACATCAACGAGGGTCACCAATCTGCACGTACGGGGTCATACGCCGATACCATGCCCGCAGGTCGTGAAGGGGTAAAAAACAAAGACATCAACGGTCTGCTGCGTTGGGATTTTGCGCCAATGCAATCGTTGGAATTTGAAGCGGGTTACAGCCGTCAGGGCAATCTGTACGCGGGCGATACCCAGAATACTAACAACGATAACAAAACCAGTGGGCTGGTAAAAAAATACTACGGTAAAGAAACCAACCGTATGTACCGCCAGAACTATGCGCTGACATGGAACGGCGGCTGGGACAACGGCATTACCACCAGCAACTGGGCGCAATACGAACACACCCGTAACTCTCGTTTGGGTGAAGGCCTGGCAGGCGGTCTTGAGGGGCTGTTTAACAGTAATCAATTTACCGACACTGACCTGGCAGATGTCACCCTGCACAGCGAAATCAGCATTCCATTCGATCTGTGGGTTAATCAGAACCTGACGCTTGGTACCGAGTGGAACCAGCAGCGTATGAAGGATATGACGTCCAATACCCAGACCTTTATGGGCGGAAACATACCCGGCGCCAGCAGCACCGATCGCAGCCCCTATTCAGACGCAGAGATCTTCTCCCTGTTTGCTGAAAACAACATGGAGCTGACCGACAGCACCATGCTGACGCCGGGCCTGCGTTTCGATCACCACAGTATCGTGGGTGATAACTGGAGTCCGTCGCTGAACCTGTCTCAGGGTCTGGGCGACGACTTTACCCTGAAAATGGGCATCGCGCGGGCCTATAAAGCGCCGAGCCTGTACCAGACTAACCCGAATTATATTTTGTACAGCAAAGGCCAGGGGTGCTATGCCACCGGTTCTGCCAGCGGTATTGGCTGCTACATGATGGGTAACGATGACCTGAAAGCCGAAACCAGTATCAACAAAGAGATTGGTCTGGAGTTCAAACGTGACGGCTGGCTGGCGGGCGTTACCTGGTTCCGCAACGATTACCGTAACAAGATCGAGGCAGGAACTGTACCGCAAAGCAGAACATCAATTACCCAGAAAAACCCGACTACGGGTAAAGCAACAACAACCTACACCGATATTTATCAGTGGGAAAACGTGCCTAAAGCGGTGGTAGAAGGCCTGGAAGGGACGTTGAACGTGCCGGTGAGCGAGACCGTCAACTGGACCAACAACATCACCTACATGCTGCAGAGTAAGAATAAAGAGACCGGCGAGCGCCTGTCGATTATTCCTGAGTATACACTGAACTCCACGCTGAGCTGGCAGGCACGCGAGGATCTGTCCTTGCAGTCCACCTTCACCTGGTATGGCAAACAGCAGCCGAAGAAATACGATTATCAGGGTAAACCAGTCACCGGCAGTTCAGCTCAGGAAGTCAGCCCGTACAGCATTGTCGGTCTGAGCGCGACCTGGGATGTGACCAAAACCGTCAGCCTGACCGGCGGTGTGGATAACGTCTTTGACAAACGTCTGTGGCGCGAAGGGAATGCCCAAACCACCAGCGATATCAAAACTGGCGACTATATGGCGGGCGCAGGCGCGTACACCTATAACGAACCGGGCCGTACGTGGTATATGAGCGTTAACACGCACTTCTGATAACGTTTTTCCCTCTCCTCCATTGAGGAGAGGGAATTCGTGAGCCATCATGCACACAATCCACACCCCACAGTCCTTCGCCAGCCATACGCTGCATCTCGTCGAATTTGCCCCCGACAGCCTGCATGAACACGATCTGCTGTGGCTTCCTCATTACGCCCAGCTCGCAGCCTGCGGGCGTAAACGACAAGCTGAGCATTTAGCGGGGCGTATTGCCGCCGTCCATGCGCTGCGCGAATATGGCAGTAAAGCCGTACCCGGCATCGGCGAGCGCCGCCAACCGCTGTGGCCACCAGGTCTGTTTGGCAGTATCAGCCATAGCGCTTCGACCGCGTTGGCGGTTGTCTCGCCGCATCCCATTGGGCTAGACATTGATGCTATTTTCACACCTCACAGCGCTGCCGAACTGGCTGACAGCATTATCGACCACCATGAACAACAGGTTTTGCAAGGTTGCCCGGTCCCCTTTCCGCTCGCCTTAACCCTGGCGTTCTCCGCCAAAGAGAGCGTATATAAAGCGTTCAGTGCGCAAACTCGCGGACTGCCGGGCTTTGCCAGCGCCAAAATCATCGCCCTCACCGCCACGCACTTAATGGTGCGAATAATGCCGTCATTTTCGGCAAACCTCGGCGGATTGAACGTCAACGTGCGCTGGGCCTCGCGCGATAACAGCGTCATTACCCTGTGTGACGCTACTTTTTAACAAACTCACCAATCGCCTGATACGTGGCCTGCGCTTCCTGCGGGACTTTATCTTCCAGCATCAGATAGGCATGAATCATCCCCGGAAAGTGAACGTGCTGTACGGGAATGCCCTCAGCTTGCAGTTTGGCAACAAAGGCAAAATCCTCATCGCGCAACGGATCCAGCCCGCCGCTAAAGAGTAGTGTGGCCGGAAAATCTTTACGCAATGGAAAATAGAGCGGTGATGCCAGTTTACGATCTTCATCATTCTGGAAATACTGCTGGAAGTACCAGCGTATTTTGCTTTCATCGAGCAGTTTCCCTGTGCCATTTTCCTTCACGGACGGCCAGCCTGGCGTGTAATCCAGACTCGGGTAGATCAGCACCAGCCGATTAATCAACCCCGGCTGATGACGGGAAAGCGACGCGGCGAGCGTTGCGCTGAAAGCACCGCCACCGCTGTCACCGACCAGGGTCAGTTGACGCTGATAGGGTATGTGCAGACGCTCGAGCAATGAATAGACATTTTCGACCACGGCTTTAGCATCGGAGAGACCTGCCGGATACGGGTTTTCCGGTGACCGCCGATAGTCGACCGACACCACCGTATTGCCGGTTGCCGTCGCCAGATGCCGGGCCACGGGATCGTAGACCTCCACTGACCCACTCAGGTGTCCGCCGCCGTGAATAAACACCAGCACCGCAGGCGAACCGGCTAATGACGGACGATAAATACGTACCGGGATGCGACGCTCCCCGGTATCTACTTCATCATTGATAACCGCCGCCATGGGGTCGGAAGTGGTGACGTTGGCTTTGGTCAGCGCCGCTAATCCTGCTCGCGAACTAAGCGTGTCGTAAACCGGTTTATCCGTCGCGGGTTGGGCGGCGAGAAATGCCGCCAGAGGCGCTGGCGGCGTTTGCGTCAGCGGGCCATGTTCCTGTTGCCAGCGTTGCTGATAGCGCTGTTGCTGCTCCTGCAACGCGTCGGCGCTGACCGCTGCGCTGAAAAGACTCGCCGCCATGGCGACTGCGGCGGGTTGAACTAAGGCCTTGCCGGATAACCCAAATCGGCTACCTGATTTCATGGTACGTTCTCCGTTGAACCGTTTCGCGAAAGAGTATAGCCGTTGCTAATAATCTGTCTGAACGGTTATGGCGGATGACGGCGTTATCCCTGCCGACACGCAGCCAGCGACTGACGCTGCTGACCCTGCGCATCAAAGTTTTCCGCGGCCAGCCAGCGTTGTAAAACGGCATCACGTTGTGGCCACTCGCCGTCAATCATCGATAGCCAGTCGCTGTCGCGGTTACGGCCCTTGCGCACAATTTTCTGGCGGAAACGCCCTTCAAAGACAAAACCTAAGCGTTCTGCCGCCCGTCGCGACGCATCGTTCAGCGAGTCACATTTCCACTCCACACGACGATACCCGAGGGCAAATGCCTGACGCAGCAGCAGCCAGACGGTTTCCGTCCCCAGCACCGTATTTTTCATCCGCGGCGACCAGGTTACATGACCAATTTCGACCGAGCCGTTCTCGCGGTCCATCGCCATAAAGCACACCAGCCCGACGGCGCGCCCCGAGCGCAAATCGATAACCGCGTAGGGAACCAGCCCGGCGTCAGTAGATTTTCCCTTCACCCAGTGGGCCGCTACCGCAACGCTCGTTGGCCGCTCGCTGGCAAGCCAGGTCCAGTCACGTTCGTCCGGCGCTTGCGCATAGGCGTCAAATAAATCGGCGGCATGGCTGTCTGCATCCAGCACCTCAAGACGGCAATAACGACCTTCCAGTACAACCCGAGGTAGCACTGACGCCCCATTCCAGTCCGGCAGGACATCGCCTACCGTCTGTCCATACAGATTAATTTCCGGCACTGCTCACCCCCGTTGTGAAAGCAAAAAACAGTTATAGCACCTGTCATTTTGCGTTCAAAGCGCAGGATGTGGATTTTCCTTATCGTACGGAAAACCGCCAGTCCTTCTATACTCTAAGGATTTCGAGTTGCAGGAAGGCGACAAGACTGCAAATTCCTGGGAGCTTACTAAAGTAAGTGACCAGGATGAGCAGGCGCTGTCAACGCACCTGCGGCTCGAAAGACGACGAGTAAATACTGATTAAAAATCAACGCTCAAGGGAACGCTATGTCACTACCCGACTTTCACGTCTCCGAACCGTTTACATTGGGCATTGAGCTGGAAATGCAGGTGGTCAATCCGCCAGGCTACGACCTGAGCCAGGACTCTTCCCGTCTGATTGACGCCGTAAAACCGCAGCTCACCGCCGGAGAAGTGAAGCACGATATCACCGAAAGCATGCTGGAGATGGCAACCGGCGTCTGTCGCAATATTGATCAAGCGGCAGCAGAGTTTTCCGCCATGCAGCAGATAATCCTGCAGACCGCGGCAGAGTATCACCTCGACATCTGCGGCGGCGGCACGCACCCGTTTCAGACATGGCGGCGTCAGGAGGTGTGCGATGACGAGCGCTACCGGCGCAACCTGGAGAACTTTGGTTATCTCATCCAGCAGGCAACGGTGTTTGGCCAGCATGTCCACATAGGCTGTACCCACGGCGACGACGCCATTTACCTGCTGCACGGCCTGTCACGCTTTGTACCGCATTTTATTGCGCTCTCTGCCGCCTCACCGTATATGCAAGAAGCCGATACGCGATTTGCCTGCGCTCGACTCAATATCTTCTCAGGATTTCCCGATAACGGTCCGATGCCGTGGGTTAACAACTGGCAGGAATTTGAGGGATTATTTCGCCGACTGGCCTACACCAGCCTCGTTGACAGCATTAAGGATTTGCACTGGGACATCCGCCCCAGTCCGCACTTTGGCACGATAGAAGTTCGCGTAATGGACACCCCGCTCACCCTCGAGCATGCGATCAACATGGCCGGACTCATTCAGGCTACGGCCCATTGGTTGTTGAAAGAGCGTCCCTTCAAACATCAGGAGCGTGATTACCTGCTGTATAAATTTAACCGTTTTCAGGCCTGCCGCTTTGGGCTGGAGGGGATCGTTACCGACGTGCATACCGGCACTCATCACCGCCTGGCGGATGACACGCTTCGATTGCTGGAGCGTGTCGCCCCCTCGGCGGATAAAGTGGGTGCCGCCAGCGCCATTGACGCCTTACGCCAGCAGGTAAAAAATGGGCGCAACGAAGCACAGCGCATGCGTGATTTCGTGGCCGATGGCGGATCGCTCAGCGGACTGGTGAAAAAACATTGTGAGATCTGGGCGGGGCGTTAAGCGAGGGGTTTGCGTTAGCACAGGAGATCCCGGACAATGGTCTTTTAACTCAAGTTTAACAATGTTATGAAACACCCGCTTGAATCACTGATGACCGCCGCCGGGATCCTGCTGTTGGCCTTTCTGTCCTGCCTGCTGCTGCCCGCGCCTTCGCTTGGCCTGGTGCTGGCGCAAAAACTCGTCGCCACGTTACATTTGATGGATCTTAGCCAGTTTTATACGTTGCTATTTTGTTTGTGGTTTTTACTGCTTGGGGTGATTGAGTATTTTATTCTGCGCTTTATCTGGCGACGCTGGTTCTCGCTGGCGGAATAGCCCCGCGATGGACTGCCGCAAAAAGTTGGACAGATTAACCGAGGCATCAGAGAAAGAGTCCATTTAAAACATGGACTCTTTTTGTTTCCAGTTAAAGCTAAATAACATTTTCCGCAGCCGTATTATCCATTTCGTTGCTTTCTTACATCATGCGGATTCCTGTCTCATCAATATTTTTTCGTCGTATTCTTTTGAAGGATTTCTACTTAATTAACCTTAGACGTACTATCAAATTATCGCTTATAGCGCTTTGAACGTAATAGTCTTTGCATTCTACTGAGGGAGCTTAAGGAACAATGTCCGCTGCTGAGTTTGTGACGGTTTGAAACCATGGTGAATGTAGAAATTTTTGGCTTCTTCGGTAAGTGCATGAACCATGATTGCACGTACACCAATATTCTCGGCAACCCGATAGCAACGAAGCACTGCATCATGAAGTAAATCAGCGCCAAGCCCTTTTCCGCGGAATGAGAGTTCGACAGCAAGACGGGCAAGTATAATGACAGGGATGGGATCTGGCATGTTACGCCGAAGATTACCGGTTGCTTCAGTATGATTGACGCTCCCGGTGGCCAGAGAGTAAAAGCCGGCTATTTGCTTCGTGTCTTTCTTACACACCACAAACGTTCTGGCCGCTCCGAGTGCCTGGTTTTTGAGGCCTTTCTGCTTTAACCAGTCATCGAGCACAGCCTCACCGCTGACGAACTCAGCCACCTGATGAAAAGCGGACAAAGGTTCGGGTGCTGTTACACGTCCCACTGAGGTTTCCTTGCCAGCAGTTTTTCGATAGCGGGATCATCTGCGACCGGTGCATCAAGCATATCGATGAACTCCGCATATTGCTCATCGTTAAAGTTAAATACACGGCGCTCGAGGATCACATTCTCGGCAGCCTGACAGGCCATTTCCAGAATGAAATCTGTACGTGACTTGTGAAGGATTTCCGCAGCCGCATCAATGAGCGCCCGCTGCGATTCCTTAGCTCTAAGATTAAGTTGAACATCTGATTTCATGAGACACCCCTGTATAGCGTTTGCTTTACAAGCATAGCACAAATTCATGTATAGCAAACGCTATACATGAATTTGTCGTTTTAAATATTTTGACATGGGACTCTCCAGTATAAGAGTCCCACAAAATGGATGCAGTTCACGAGAACCCTACGTCTTTAATGCGTACGGCTGTGATTTTCTTTGCGGTACGCGCCGGGTGGCTGGCTGAACGTACGGGTGAAGATACGCGTAAAGGTCTGCTGCGAATCGAAGCCGTACTTCAGGCAGATATCGTACACTTTCTGGTCAGTATCACGTAAATCACGCGCCGCCAGCAGCAGTTTACGCTCGCGAATGTAGCGCCCGATACTCTCACCTTTATACTGCATAAACAGACGTTGCAGATGCCATTTTGAATACCCCGCGTGGCGGGCAATATCATCAATGCGCAATGGTTGATTCAAATTATCATCAATCCATTCGACAATCGTCTCGATAACTTGTGCAGAAATCGTCATCGTTATCTCCCTTTTTTCATTGAGCCGCTGGCTGCCACCAGGCCGTGAACGGTTGGTCCGGTTCGGACAGTACTACCGGCTCACCCAGCATCGGCGTCAGCAGACGGTAATCTTTGAGACGGCTGGCCAGCGCCAGACGCTTGTAGGGATCGTCCCAGCTATGTTTCGCCAGTACAAAACGACCGGCATGACCGGGCACAACAGCTTTGGCATGGAGATCGGCGGATGCCTGCGCGGTCTCTTCCGGCATCATATGAATGAACTTCCAGTCCTGGTCATATTGACCGTTTTCCATAATCGCCACATCGACCGTGCCGAACTGTTCGCCAATCGCTTTAAAATGCGGCCCGTAACCAGAGTCTCCGCTGTAATAAACGTTCTGCTCTGGCGTTTCCAACATAAAACTGGCCCACAGGGTCTGGTTACGCTTGATGCCGCGCCCTGAAAAATGCCGTGCCGGCAGGACATGCACAATCAGTGAGTCCGTCACTCTGACGGACTGATTCCAGTCCCGCTCTTCAATTATCTCGCTGTTCATTCCCCAGTACCGCAGATGCGACCCGACGCCAAGCGGCGTAATCACCCGCTTAATCTTCGGCATCAACGCCTTAATGGTGGCAAGATCCAGGTGATCATAGTGGTCGTGCGAGATGATGAGCAAATCGATTTCCGGCATGTTTTGTGCCGTCCACGGATACTCCCCGGCAAAGGCTTTATTCAGAAATGAAAACGGCGCAGCGTAGTTGCTCAATACCGGGTCGATGAGAATGCGTTGCCCCGCCAGCTGCAAATACCACGAGGAATGCCCCAGCCAGACGAGAGTATCCTGCTGCGGTGACAGGCGCGCGAGTTCGGTTGCCACCAGCGGCAATGGTTGCGCAGGGCGGGCATTTTCGCGCTTTGCGACCAGAAATTCCCACCAGGCTGCCAGCATGCTTTTGTTGCCGGTGTAACCCAGCGTGGGCACCTGATTATGAAACTGTCCGTCACGATAGTGTGGTGACTGTTCAACCTCACTCAGTTGTGCCCCTTGCGGCGCCTGACCGAATCCGGCATTGAGTACAAACGGTAAACTTGCAGCTGCAGCAATGAGCATAATAACAACCACACAAACGGTGAGACGCCTCATATCCTGACCTTAAACGCGCCCCTTTCCGCTGGTTTGCGCGACTGACTCTTGATTATGAGTGAGTAAGCACTCATTATAGAAATCGCAAGTTCGCCGTCAAGATGATTTTCAATCTTTGACATTCACCGTTGCGGTGCTGCGAAGGCCGTGATTCAATCGTGTTTTTAACAGGCTTAAGGGTAAAGTGTAGTGGCTCGTCCGAAGAGTGAAGATAAAAAATTGGCATTACTGGAAGCAGCAACCACAGCATTTGCGCAGTCCGGCATTGCGGCCTCTACCGCCGTCATTGCCCGCAATGCAGGCGTTGCTGAGGGAACTTTGTTTCGCTATTTCGCAACAAAAGATGACCTCATCAACGAACTTTACCTCCATTTAAAGCACGATATGTGCCAGTCAATGATGGTCAATCTGGACCGTTCAGTGACCGATGCCAAAACCATGATTCACTTCATCTGGAATAGCTACATTAGCTGGGGCCTGCATCACACCGCCGGACATCGCGCCATCCGTCAGCTTGCCGTCAGCGAGAAAATCACCAAAGAAACCGAGCAACGGGCTGAGGATATGTTCCCCGAACTGCGTGATTTTTGTCATCGCTCGGTGCGCCCGGAGTTTATGTCCGACGAGTATCGCGCCTTTGGTGACGCGTTTTTTCTGTCACTGGCTGAAACCACAATGGAATTTGCCACCCGCACCCCTGCCCGCGCCGATGAATACATTGCCATGGGGTTTGAAACCATGTGGCGCGCCCTCACCCGCGAGGAAAAATAATGGACGGTCAGACATTACATGCGTGCGCAAAACGCCTTGCGCTTGAACTGCCATTTACCGAACACTGCTGGCCGTTTGGCCCGGAATACGACGTCTTTAAGGTCGGCGGCAAGATTTTTATGCTGGTCTCAGAGCATCACGGACGCCCGCTGGTCAACCTGAAGTCAGATCCGCAAAAGTCACTGCTCAATCAGCAGATCTACCCCAGTATCGAACCCGGTTATCACATGAATAAAAAGCACTGGATTTCAGTTTATCCCGGTGACGATATTACCGAGTCTTTACTGGCAGACCTGGTGAACGACTCGTGGCATCGGGTGGTGGACGGCCTGCCTAAGCGGGAACAAAAACGCCTGCGTCCCGTCTGATTTATCGCTAACCCCGATAAGTGTTTATGCCTTTTTCTGTCTTATCTTTTTGCCGCTTTCCCTGTACCCTGCTGAAACAAAACGCACCCGCAGGGTAAGAAAAACGACCAGGAGTTTTTATGGATATTGTTTCTGTCGCCTTAAAACGCTACTCCACCAAGGCATTCGATCCGACCAAAAAACTGACCGCTGAGCAGGCAGAAAAATTAAAAACGCTGCTGCAGTTCAGTCCGTCCAGCACCAACTCGCAGCCGTGGCATTTTATCGTGGCCAGCACTGACGAAGGCAAAGCGCGCGTAGCCAAAGCCGCCGCCGGCGGTTTTGTGTTCAACGAACGTAAAATCCTCGATGCGTCCCACGTCGTGGTGTTCTGCGCCAAAACAGCGATGGACGATGCATGGCTGGAACGTGTCGTGGATCAAGAAGAAGTCGACGGTCGTTTCGCCACGCCGGAAGCCAAAGCCGCCAACCACAAAGGCCGTACCTTCTTTGCCGATCTGCACCGCAAAGAGCTCAAAGATGATGCGCACTGGATGGCAAAACAGGTGTACCTGAACGTCGGTAACTTCCTGTTAGGCGTGGCGGCAATGGGACTGGATGCGGTACCCATCGAAGGCTTTGATGCCGCGGTTCTCGATGCAGAATTTGGTCTGCAAGATAAAGGATTCACCAGCGTGGTTATCGTCCCGGTGGGGCATCACAGCGTAGAAGACTTCAACGCCGCGCTGCCAAAATCACGTCTGCCGCAGGAAACCACCCTGACGGAAGTCTGATACTCACATTTGCATAACCTCCACACAGCGGTCATCATAGACCGCTGTTTATTAAGGAGACGTTATGCAGGAATTGATATCTCAGGTAGAAGACCTCGGCATTGAAATGAATCACACCACTTCGCTGGTGATGATTTTTGGCATTATTTTTATCACCGCCATTATTGTTCACGTTATTTTGCACTGGGTGGTACTTCGCGCATTTGAAAAACGCGCCAACGCCAGCTCCCGCCTGTGGCTGCAAATCATCACGCAGAACAAGTTATTTCACCGCCTGGCGTTTACGCTGCAAGGTATCATCGTCAATATACAGGCCGCACTCTGGCTACAAAAAGGCAGCGAAGCCGCAGAGATATTAGTCACCTGCGCCCAGCTGTGGATCATGATGTACGCCCTGCTGTCGGTCTTTTCTCTGCTCGACGTTATTCTTAATCTGTCGCAAAAACTCCCCGCCGCCTCGCAGTTGCCGCTGAAAGGCATCTTTCAGGGCATCAAGTTAATCGGCGCGATCCTCGTCGGCATTCTGATGATTTCGCTGCTGATTGGTCAGTCACCCGCCATCCTGATAAGCGGTCTGGGTGCCATGGCAGCGGTCTTAATGCTGGTGTTTAAAGACCCGATCCTCGGTCTGGTGGCCGGAATACAGCTTTCGGCCAACGATATGCTCAAACTGGGTGACTGGCTGGAAATGCCGAAATACGGCGCGGATGGTGCGGTGATCGATATTGGTTTAACCACCGTCAAAGTGCGCAACTGGGATAATACCATCACCACCATTCCTACGTGGTCGCTGGTCTCTGACTCGTTTAAAAACTGGAGCGGCATGTCAGCGTCCGGCGGTCGGCGAATTAAGCGCAGTATCAGCATCGATGCCACCAGCATTCGTTTTCTCGATGAAGATGAGCGCCAGCGATTGCATAAAGCGCATCTGCTGAAACCGTATTTGACCACGCGCCTTCAGGAAATTAACGAGTGGAACCAGCAAGTAGATGCGCCTGAATCCGTCTTGAATCATCGCCGGATGACCAATATCGGGACGTTTCGCGCCTACCTGAACGAATATTTACGTCACCATCCGCGCATTCGCAAAGATATGACGTTAATGGTGCGCCAGTTAGCTCCGGACGACCACGGGTTGCCGATTGAGATTTATGCTTTTACTAATACGGTGGTGTGGCTGGAATATGAAAGTATTCAGGCTGACATCTTCGACCATATTTTTGCTGTGGTCGAAGAGTTCGGATTACGTATTCATCAGTCGCCGACCGGGAATGATATTCGCGCCCTGTCAGGGGCGTTTCAGCGTTAATCTTTAGCTACTGGCGCGCGCAATATAGCGCCAGTCCATCATCACCCTTTCTGTTGGGGCATCGGGGTTATCGATTTTATTCAGTAATAACCCCACCGCCTTGCGGCCAATATCACGCGAAGGTTGCTCAATAGTTGAAAGCTGTGGCGAGACCATTTCAGCCAATTCCGTACCGTCAAAGCCCACCACGGCGATATCCTGCGGGATCTGTAACCCGGCGTTGCTAATAGCACGCATCGCACCGGCTGCCAGCGTGTCCGATACCGCAAACACCGCGTCGGGTTTCACCTCGGCCGCCAGCAGGTTTTCCATCGCCGCGATCCCGGCGCTGGAACTTAACTCACGGGCGTACTCCACTGCCTGATACTCCAGCGATAACGCATGCAGCGCCGCCTTGTAGCCGCGTTCACGCAAACGGGCGTATTTGTAGCTCAGATCATGGTTGATCAGCGCAATACGGCGATAGCCCTTGTCTACCAGATGCGATATCACCGACTGCGCGGCGTCTACATCGTTAATGCCCACGCAGGAAACCGCGCCTTTATCGGCATATTCCGCACACTGCACCCACGGAGCATCGCCAATCAGGGAGGTCAGTTCCGGTAATTTTGAGAAGGCATCCATGGTGATGATGCCATCAACAATTTTACCTGACAGCAGCTTCAGCGCTGACTTCGAACGCGCTGTATCCGAACCGGAATTACACAGCAGAATGCGATAGCCATTTTTCTCCGCCTCCTCCTCAATACCTTTCACCACCTCGGCACAAAACGGGTTGGCAATGTTGGAGACCATTACGAGGATCATCGAGCTTCGCGCCGTACGCAGTTGACGAGCCAGCAGGTTGGGCTGGTAATTACTTTCCTTAATAGCCTGCAGCACACGTTCACGGTTTTTGACCTTGACGGACTCACTGTTATTCAGCACACGTGATACCGTCGCTACCGACACACCGGCAAGCTGGGCGATTTTTTGAATAGACATAACGACGACACATCCTGCGTTTTACGCTTTGTGCTGAGGCTACCATAAAATCACCGCCCGGCGAACCGGACCGGCTTAACGCTGTACCGACACCCAGCGCTGCTGTTGATGGCTTTTTATAATCGCATCAATGATGTACATTACGTCTGCGCCATCCTTGAACGAGGCAAAACGTCGGGCCTGTGGCGCGGGCATTTGGCCTGTCTGTACGGCCTGATAGAACTGCAGCATCATATTTTTAAACGCATCCGGCCAGCCCTCAATATGCCCACCGGGGAAATGCGCGCTGGCGGCGACATCGGCATTCATTAGCCCCGGATCGTCCGTCAGGATCTGGTTCGCCTGCTGGCGGTGGCCCACCCACAGTTGCTGCGGCGTTTCCTGATCCCAACTCAACGCGCACTGGCTGCCACTAATCTCAAAGCTCAGATGGTTTTTGCGCCCGGCGCTAACCTGCGAGACGCTAAAGCAGCCTTTGCTGCCGTCGTCAAACCGCACCAGCACCGACCCGCGGTCTTCGGTGGTCACCGGTTTATCCTCCAACTGCCGACCAACCGTCTGCGAATTAAACGTCGCACCACCGGCCGCGTCCGCTTTCCGCGTGGGCCAGACGATCGCCAGATCGGCCATCACTTCAACAATGCGTTTCCCGGTGACAAACTGCACCGTGTCGCACCAGTGCGAGCCGATATCGGCCACCGCCCGCGAACCGCCGCCCAACGCCGCATCAACCCGCCAGTTGTAGTCGGTCTCCAGCAGCATCCAGTCCTGTAAATAGCTGCCCTGCACGGCAAACAGACGTCCAACGCTGCCATTGCGTACCATGCTGGCCGCCTGCTGCACCATCGCAAACTGGCGATAGACAAAACTCACGCCGTGCACGACCCCCGCCTGCTCCGCCAGCGTCACCAGTTCATGGGCCTCTTCGGCGGTCATGCACAGCGGTTTTTCAGAAAATACGTGCAGCCCGGCACGCAGTATCTGCCGGTTGATGTCGGCATGCAGATGATTCGGCGTACAGTTGTGGACCACCTGTAGCCCAGGGTGCGCCAACAGCGCTTCCACACTGCCATAGGCATGAGGCACCTGTAGCAGGCTGGCCCGCGCCTGAGCCACCGCCAGCGAACTGTCGCAGAGTGCCACCACCTGCACATTCCCCAGTCGACGCAGCGCCTCAATATGCGCAGGCCCAATAAACCCGCTGCCAATAATGCCAACCTGGATCATTTGCGTACCTCATCGCCTGCGGCGAAATCATCAAATGCGTGGGATGAAACCGGAATAATATGCCGCTGAATAAACTCACGGCCTTCGCGGGCACCGGTTTCTGCGTCTTTCAGGCAGCATTCCCACTCCAGTACCGCCCAGCCGGGATAATCATATTGAGTGAGCTTGCTGAAAATCGTTTTGAAATCAACCTGCCCGTCGCCTAATGAGCGGAAGCGTCCAGCGCGGTCGATCCACGGCTGGTAACCGCCGTAGACGCCGCTGCGGCTGCTGGCTCGATACTCCGCATCCTTGACATGAAACGCTTTTATGCGCGAGTGATAGGCGTCGATGAATCCGAGATAGTCCATCTGCTGCAACAGCAGATGGCTGGGATCGTAGAGCATATTGCAGCGCGGATGATTATCCACCAGCGCAAGAAAACGCTCAAACGTGATGCCATCATGCAGATCTTCGCCGGGATGAATTTCAAAACAGACATCAACCCCCTGCTCATCAAAACCGTCGAGAATCGGCCGCCAACGGTCAGCCAGTTCCTGAAATGCCTCGGCAAAACGCTGCGCATTATGCGGCGGCCAGGGGTAAAAATAGGGCCACGCCAGCGATCCGGAAAACGTGGCGTGCGCCGTCAACCCCAGTTTTTGCGAGGCTGCCGCAGCCTGGTGTAACGTCCGCGTCGCCCACGCCTGTTGGGCCTGTGAATTGCCGCGTACCGCCTGCGGCGCAAAACCATCAAAAGCGTCATCGTAGGTGGGATGAACGGCAACCAGTTGGCCTTCGAGATGGGTGGACAATTCGCTGATCGTCAGTCCGTGCTGCGCCAGCATTCCACGAATATCATCGCAGTAAGTCTGGCTAACAGCGGCCTGTTCAACATCAAACAGCGACGCATGATTACACGGCATCTGTATGGCTTTGTAGCCCAGCCCCGCTGCCCACTGCGCCAGCCCGTCCAGGGTATTGAACGGGGATTGCCCGCCGATAAACTGCGCCAGAAAAATCCCCGGTCCCTTAATGGTTCTCATAACCCCTCCTGAATATTACGCCTGCTCTTTCTCGTCATACTTGAAAGAGAAAAGGAAAATCACGGCAATCACCGCCGCTGCAACCGCCGGGATCCACCAGAACGGGATCCATGACTCAGGTACTGCCTGCCCCGCCACCAGATGGTTATACAGCGCACCGGAAATTTGCGAGCCCAGCAGCATGCCGATCCCGTAGGTAAACATTACGATCATGCTTTGCGCCTGGCCTTTCACCTTTTCCCCGGCAATACGGTCGGTGTAGATAAAGCCGACCACAAAGAAGAAGTCGTAACACACCCCGTGCAGCAAAATACCGAGATACAGCAGGATGCGCCCTTCTTCGCTGATGCCCAGCGCAAAGAAGGCGTAACGCACAAACCAGGCACACATACCGATCAGCAGCATGTATTTCACGCCCAGCCGTCTGAACAGGAATGGGATCACCAGCATGAAGAAGATTTCGGACATCTGACCGAACGACATCGCGGTACTGACATCCCCAACGCCCGCATCCGCCAGAAACGATGCGGTGTACGCGTAGTAGGTCCCCAGTGGTACAGAGATTAACGTAGCGCAGAGTGAGAAGACGAAGAAATGACGGGTTTTGAGTAAGGCGAAAGCATCGGCGCAAAACAGATCGCGGACTTTTACCGGCAACCCTTTCGCGGGCGCAGGCGTGTTTGGCAGCGTCAGGCTGTAGAGCGCCAGAATCACAGAGATAACCGCCGGCAGCGTAAAGATGCCGGTGGTATCCGAAATGCCGGTCACGCCGATAAAGATCCCCGCAACAATCCAGCCTATGGTGCCAAACACCCGTACTACCGGGAAGGTTTTGTCTTTATCCGACAGGCTGTGAAACGCGATATTATTGGTCAGCGCCAGCGTCGGCATGTAGCACAGCGTGTAGCCAAACAGCAGGCCAATCAGCAGCGCACCGTTTTGCGCTACCAGCGCCTGCGGCACAAACCACAGGATCGCCGCCCCGGCGAGGTGCATCACCGCCATCACTTTTTGCGAGGCAAAAAAGCGATCCACCAGCATACCTAAGACAAACGGCGACAAGATTGAGGCTATCGGTCCGGCGGAAAACGCATCGCCAATCAGCAGCGACATGTTGTGCTGGCTCATCACCAGCCCCAGCGTGACGGACCAACTTCCCCAGATAAAGAACTGTAAGAACATCATCAGCGACAGCCGCGGCACCAGCAGCCGGTACTGTACGCTCTGTTTTCCACTACTCTCGGTTGTCGACACCATTTTTTGCCCCACCCTTAAAAAAGTAATCGATTACAAATAGGTTCAAATGAAAAGTAATCGATTACAAAATAAAGATCCTGTCAGTAAGAACAGAACTGGGAGATCAATCACGATAAAGTTCAGGGAGTGACCGATCTCATCGCAAAGGATGAGATCGGTAAGGGATTAGCGGGCTTTACGGCGCAGCAGTTTGAAGGCCACAAACAGGAACAGGATCCATGCCGGTAGCAGCATCGCCGACAGACGCATCTCATCCATGGTGCACATCAGCACCAGAATCATGCCGAGGAACGCAATACACAGGTAGTTTCCGGCCGGGTACAGCAACGCTTTAAACTGAGTGTCACGCCCTTTGCGACGCATTGCCGCGCGAAAGCGCAGGTGCGCCAGGCAAATCATGATCCAGTTCAACAGCAGCGTCGCCACGACCAGCGCCATCAGCAGGCTGAAGGCCTTTTGCGGCAGCGCGTAGTTGATCAGCACCACCAGCGAGGTGATCGCCCCGGAAAGCACCAGAGAATTAACCGGTACACCGCGACGGCTGACGCGGGTCAAGAACTTCGGCGCATTGCCCTGCACGGAGAGGCCAAACAGCATGCGGCTGTTGGAGTACACGCCGCTGTTATACACCGACAGAGAAGCCACCAGAATAACGAAGTTCAGCGCGGAAGCCACCACGTTGCTGTCAAGATTATGGAAAATCATCACAAACGGGCTGCTGTTTGATTTCACTTCAACCCACGGGTATAGCGCCAGCAGCACCACCAGTGAACCGATGTAAAACAGCAGAATACGATACACCACCTGGTTTACCGCTTTCGGAATACTTTTTTGCGGATCCTGCGCTTCTGCCGCAGTAATACCGATCAGTTCCAGCCCACCAAAGGAGAACATGATCACCGCCAGCGAGAGGATCAGCCCGTTCCAGCCGGTGGCAAAAAAGCCGTTATAGCGCCAGAGGTTATCGATACTTGCCTGTTCGCCACCGTGACCAGAAAACAACATCCAGACGCCGAAGCCAATCATGCCAATAATCGCCAGCACTTTGATCAGTGCAAACCAAAACTCGGTTTCGCCATACAGTCGCACGTTGACCAGGTTGATGGCATTGATGATCACGAAGAATACGGCGGCCCAAATCCAGGTAGGCACATCGGGAAGCCAGTATTGCATGTAGATCCCAGCCGCCGTCAGTTCAGCCATGCCGACCAACACAAACATCACCCAGTAGTTCCAGCCAGACAGAAAACCGGCAAACGGTCCCCAGTATTTATAGGCAAAGTGGGCAAACGATCCGGAAACGGGTTCTTCAACCACCATTTCGCCCAGTTGGCGCATGATCAGAAACGCGATGATCCCGGCTACGCCATAGCCCAACAGCACCGCCGGTCCTGCCATTTGAATCGCCGGGCCAATGCCCAGAAACAGACCCGTACCAATTGCGCCGCCCAGCGCAATTAACTGAATATGGCGGTTTTGCAACCCCCGCTGAAGCGTCGGCTCACTCGTTGACGCGGCATCGGACACGCTGGTGTCGGATGCAGATGACGCGTTTTTCACGCCCTACCCCTGTGTCGTTTATATTGAAGGGGCTTCTTTTAACATTTCAACCTGGTTGTCGCAAGGCGCAATCGTTTGGATACGTCGGGCATCCTTGCCCAACGCACCGAGGCGCAGGAAAAAAGTCACAAATCAACGGACGTTAGCGGAAGCCAACACGTTGTTGTTATTTATTCAGATCAATACGCACCACGCTATCGGGCGCATCCGTCGAGTGGTCCTTATTAAATTTCTGCTTCACGGTGACAAACAGCGTTTGCCCATCCGCAGAGAGTTGCAGGCTGTTCGGGTTCGGCGGCAGATCCCAGCTTTTCTTCACGCTGTAGTCGGTTGCATTCAGGCTAAGTAGTTTCCCGGCATCGCGCTGGGTAATATAGATTTCGTTGCGCTTTGCATTGAATTTCACCGCTAACGAATCGCCAACAGCGAGTTGTTTGAGCAGTTTGCCGGTGTGGATATCCAGCACCAGAGTGGTTTTCGCTTGCGAGTTATCGGTGACAAACAAACGGCCCGTTTGCGCGTCTTCCGCCATATTCAGCAGCAGCGCCGGTTTCTCTCCCAGCGGCTTCCAGCGTTTCTCAATACGCTGATTACGCGGGTTGATCACCAGGATTTCGCCGCCGCCGTTGGCGGCATAAATACGCTGAGTGGCATCAGAATAATGCAGTCCTGTCATCCATTTCCCGGTATTTTTAATACGGGTTTTCAGCTTCAGGGTTTCGGCATCCACCACCCAAATTACCGCCGGGTCAGCCACCGCGCCAATATAGAGCAGGCCATTATGCAGCAGCACCTGACGCGCACCGTACGGGAAACCTTCGGCATTACGTTCCGGGAACAGTACACGATTTTTCACTTTACCATCGGCGGTATTCAGGGCGCTCAGGCCGCCGTCCAGTGAGTTAGTAACGTACACCGTTTTACCGTCTGGCGAGAGCGCCATACCAAAGTTTTTCATATCGGTATGACTAAGGCCGAGAGTCTTGAGCGTTTTCGGGTCCAGTTTGTAAACCACCCCGCCCTGGACATCTTTAAATCCTTCCGCACTGGCAACATACAGTGCATCGCCCGCCGGACTCAGCGCCATTTCATACAGACCATCAGCCAACGCACGCTGCTGGACATCAGTAGCAGCTGGCGTCACAGCTTTTTCCTGTACCGCCGTACGACTGGCTGGCGTTGAATGTGCGGCACAGCCACTTAGCGCTGCGGCAATCAGCAATGCCAGAGCGGATGTTGTTTTTTTCATTGCGGGGATCCTTACCAGAGTGTACGGAAATGGTTAATAACAAAAGAGAATGAGAACTATACGCATTATCTTTATTGAATCAAGAATAATTAGATCGTGAATAAAAAAGATGAAACGAAGGTTTGAAGAGTGCGACTGACGCGCGCTACCTCCGCTTTCTTATAATTACCGTGAATTATTCTGGACGAAAAGGCACCGCAGGCCACAAAATGCACCTTACTGTTTTTTCAACATTTTTAAACGCGTTCCCCAGGTCAGGTTCCTGTCACGCGCTTTAAGCCACGCCGGGCAGCGACCGTCATGAATAAGATCATTAAACGTCTTGAAATCATCAAAAGTGCCATCGAACTGGAAGATGACGAGATCATTTTCCAGCAACTGGTGCATTTGAAAAATGATGCGTTGACGGACGTACCCAAAACGATCGTTCAGGCACTTGAAGCACGACGCTTCAGCGATGCACTGCATGAAATCACCGGCTGGCTGCAATCACAGCGAGCGGTATCAACGTGGCAAGATCCCGGCATCGCTGCCAGCAAACTTGAGCTAAAAGCACTTGAAACACAGTTGCGCGACTTAATTGATAAACGCAATGCACGCATTCAAATCCTTGATGACTTCAACGACTTGTATCATCAGCACCTTGGGCCACTGATGAGTCGTATTCTCGAGTTGCGTAAACATCTGGCCGCCAGTGCGCAACGTAAGCAGGAAGCTGAGCGCAAACGCCGGGAAAAAGATTATCAGTCCTGTCAGCACTTTATTTCTCAGGCGGTCGATCAACTGGCGCAGCTCAAACAGCAGTGGATGAGCCAGCGTTCAGACTCGCGCGAATCAGTGGAAACCCGGCAGCGCATTCAGCAGCAAACGGAGCTTATCACCGCCCTGCTGGCGGAAATTCGCGAACTGGAAAACGACTTTTCCCGCCAGGATGACAGCGCCACCCGCCAGGCGCAGGAAGAAGCCCGTCACGAATATGATGAATATCAGGAGCAACAGCAGGACGCGCAGCATCGTTATAACCGCGAACGGACACTTTCTCATGATGAGCGCAATGAACTAAAACGCCTGTGGCGGCAGGCCAGTCGCCTGTGCCACCCGGACGTGGTTGCGGATGACCTGAAAGAGAAAGCGCACCAGATGATGGTGCAGTTGAATCAGGCGCGACAAAATGCCGATCTGGCCGCCGTTCGTACGCTGCTTACCCAGTTGCAAAACGGTCTCGAACCGATGATGGCAAGCGACCGCCTTAACGATCTGCAACATTTACGCCGCAAGATACAGCAGCTCAGAGAGCAAATTAGCAGCTTGCTCAATGAAATTAGCGAACTGGAAGCTGAGAACGCCTGGCGTCTCGCCGCCTCTGTGACAGATAAGGATGCCTACTTTGCCGACCAACAACGGGCGTTAACCGAGATCCGCAATACGCTGGAAGATCAGGTACGCCAGGTCGAGCAAGAACTGCTGGCCGGATAAGCCGGCGACGTACAAAAAACAAGCTAATCGCTATTCTTTCGTGTGATTTTCAAATTAAGCACAAAAAGACAATTTTAGAATTAAACCCTTGAAATCTATAAAATCAAAGCACATAACACCATAAAACAAAATGAAGACGTAAATAAATTTGAATATGACAATATTTTCATCCTTCCTCTATAGACCCTCCGCGTCAACCCGGTTTAAGTTAAGAATTATCTTACAGCGTTCTCACTGTGCTAAAAATGAGCCCTATCCAACTGAATTACGCTCTTTTTTGGCGACCTTCTTAGCCACACCTATCAGAATCCCCTGTGCCTTTAGGGTTATCCAGTCCGCAATTTTCTCGATTCATAAGCGAAATCTATCAATCATCTGCCCAGAGGTGATTTAAACGATTTATCTTAAATTTTAACAAAGTGTAATATCAACATTAAGAATAGTTAAAGATTTTAATAAATACAGAAAGTATCTGTTGAAACCGAAATAAATAAGGATACGTTCAAAACACAGAACGGGATATTCGTTTTAATTAACATTTCACGCATCGCGAGGAACTCTTTTTAATAAAAAAAAGAGGCGATTGCTTGCATCAAAATTTCAAGGAGATCGTTATGTCTAAAGCTGTATTTTTGGGTGACTCACTTTACCCGTGGCTTGGCATGCGAGAAATTTTACGTGGTTCAGCATTATTTACGGATATCACGTACCACTCCTCTCAGACGCTTTCTGCCGTCAACATACATTCTCATAAATTGGATTGCATCATTATTAATCCTGGCAATTCTGATTTTTTAAAATATGCCAGAATTATCCGCAACATGGCCTTACGCCCTGCGACGATGATTATCGTTCTGGCCGATGAAGCCACTTTTTCACTTTTTCAAACCGTTTGCGGGATGAACATGCATTTTCTCGATCAAGACGACTCTCTTGATCAACTTTTGCACGCGTTCACCTCTATCACTCAAATAAAAAAATCAATAACTATCAAATCAGTACATAACAAAATAACCGCAAACGAATTTAACGTCATAATGATGTTGGCCCGCGGTTGGACGCTGACTCAAATCGCCGGCGCATCGCAAAAAAGTGAAAAAACCATTGGGGCGTACAAAAGCAACATTGCCAGAAAGCTTGGCAAAACCAATACCCGGCTCAAGTACACCATCTCGCACTATAGCCAGCCGTAACTGACTTATTTAAGGACGACCATAACGATTATTTTTTAAAAGGGACTCACTTTCAGTTCGTCTTTTATTCCGCGAAACCCGGAAGGTATCCCCATTTTTAAAAATCGACCTGCCAGGTAGCACTCCCGCGTGCCAACCATAGCCAACAACTCAACGTAATAACGCATGCAATATAAAATGCAGACAAGGGTTATATATGAATAAA
This sequence comes from Citrobacter sp. wls711, assembly GCF_005281055.1. Taxonomy (NCBI): domain Bacteria; kingdom Pseudomonadati; phylum Pseudomonadota; class Gammaproteobacteria; order Enterobacterales; family Enterobacteriaceae; genus Citrobacter; species Citrobacter sp. wls711. The sequence goes on from NZ_SZXC01000007.1 coordinate 173,147, forward strand.
GTTTACAGCATTATTTGGAACGCGGTACTCGGTATCTGGGTTGTCGTTTCCGAATTAACCAAAGGCAAGAAAAAAAGCAGTTCGCGTAAAACTGTCGCGGTATTGGCGGCCAGTGCATTAAGCGGTGCTTCAATGCTGGCATCTGCGGCACCGATTATCGATACAGGTGAGCACAATATTTATACTGACTACCAGAGAGGTATTTCAGCTGAGGTAAGTGAAGGAATTCATAATTATGGCTTCTTATATGAAGATAACTCTACCGGTCAGGCGCTCAACATCAGCGGCGCAATCCCAACGATTGCCCCAGGCCAAAGCGGCGTTGTGGAGTCAACCACCATCAGAGAGCTGCTGCAAAACGGAAAAATCACCCTAAAAGCCACCAGCCCCGATCAGAACGTCAAAACGATCTCCACCGTGGAGCAACTGGCAGAATACCTGACTCATACTCAATCGGCGAAACCTTCGCAGAGCACGGATTTTGATGTTTTTGATCCGGCGCTTCCGGGAGAACCCGAGCCAATTAAAGTCTTCGATACCAGCGCATTAGCCGGGTTTATCACCGAATCACAAATCGGTGATGCGGTGTTGAACACTTATGATCCACAGCAAACGCAAATCTATAAGCAATTTGGTATCGCGCTGGCGACAAACGGAGGCATCGCCAATCTGAATATTGGCAACGACACGCTTAACGTACGTGACAAGGCCAATACCATCGAATTGCTGGCCAAAGATTCCTCACTGCTGCAAGCGCAGGGCGCCAACAGTCAGGTGAACTGGCAGTCCGATAACTACATTAAATTCAACGCTGCCCCGGTTGTACCAACGGAAACATTTCACGGCTCACGGACCACCTCCGTATTTGGCACTGATGTAACGCTAATGGCTTACGGTTATAACGATGCCGGTGAGGTTATCGAAGAAGGTACCAAAACGTTCTCGATTACGACGGCCGCGAAGCTGGCTGAGTTCAATAGCTGGCTATTAGGCGAAAGTGATGACGCCGCACAAAAACCAGATGGACAAAAAGTCAGCCAGATCCAGCTGTGGCTGGATGTCGAAAATAGCCAAATAACGACGGTATCCGCTGCGCAAGCGAAGTATGCCGAGTTGATTGAAAACGTGCTTAGTTCCGGTAAAAAATCTGACGTTATCTCCTGGGATTATGACGTCTGGACCGACGGCCTGTCGCATACGAATAACACTACCGCCGGGCGTGGTGAGCTGCACGCCATCTATGCCAACGGCGCTGGGACTACCGGCACCCTAAACCAAGGTGCGATGATCGCCGTTGACGGCAGCATTAATGGCGTAATGAAAGCCATTGACGGTGGGGTTATCACTAACCTCGGCGAACTGAACGCATTGCGTTCCTCCGGCGGGCAAAGTCTGGCCATCGGCATGTTGGCGAAAGACGCCACTGCTACCAACCACGGCACCATCAACTCCGGGTTGTTTATTGATAAAGACGGTAATCAAAAGGTCAACAGCTATGGCGCATTTGGTATGCAGGGACAAGGCGCCAGCACCATTACCAACAACGGCACCATCAACCAGGCCATCACCACCGATAACTTCGGTACCGCCTCTGCCGCCGACCCCTGGAGCAAGGATAATCCCGATACCTCGCTGACGCTGGCCATTGGCATGCAACTGTCCAACGATGCGCAGGGCGTGAATAACGGCGTTATCAATATCGTCGACGGGAGCAAAAACGGTGCATCCTATGGTAAAGGCACTGCCTTTGGCGTAGAAGTCGCCGACAACGCGACCTTTACCAACGCGCAGAATGCCTCTATTTATCTTGGTCGCAACGCCAATGATCTGTCCCTGGATGCCACCCTGCCAGGCGGTTCCAGCCCAAGCGCCGGGATCATGACCAAAAGTGCCAGCGAGGTCATCAATAAGGGGCTCATCACGCTGGGCGTCGGCATACGCAACGCTGCGGGGATCTTGATCGGCAACGCGACTGGCAACGTGCTGAATACCGGCAATATTGTGGTCAATGGCGATGGTCGCGGAGGGAATATCAAGAACTACGGCATCACTGTTCGTGACAGTGGCGCTGAGAATGGTCAGATCATTCGCAATGACGGCAAGATCAACGTCAATGGCACCAACAACGTCGGCATTCACGTCAGCGCGACGAAAAAAAATGCCCTGGTGACCACCAGCGATTCAGGCTCTATTGTGGTAGACGGTACCGGCGGTGTGGGCAACCGTAACTACGCTATCTGGGCTGAGGGTGGCGTTAATGGTCAGGCGACGGTCAACGTCGATTCCGCTATCACACTTAACAAAGCCGGGAACATCGGCGTGCACGTGCGTGATAACGCCATCGCGAATGTCGACACCCTGAGCAGTCCACTATTCAACAGCACCAACCAGATTGGTTATTACCTGTATGGCAAAGGGGCTACCGCCAACATTGGTCAGGCGGTGATGAATGACAACGGTCAGGCTAACACCACTATTTTTCGTCTCGCTAATGGTGCAAAACTTGCGGGTAATACGACCAACCCGAAAGATAATTCGAGTTCCAATCTCGACCTGACCTTAAGCGGCAAAAACTCCGTCGGCGTCCTCGCCACCGGCGCAGGCAGTAGTGTAGACACCGGCGAAGCCACGTTTAGCGTGAAAGGCTCCGATTCCGCAGCCCTGCTGATTGAAGGCGGCGCGAAAGGGACCATCAGCGATAAAACCACCATCAATTTAACCGGCGAAAGAACCATTGCCGGGATTGTTGACGGTCAGGCGCATCAGTTGAATGGCGAGGTGCAAGGTAACCCGACAGAAACTACCCTCACCTCAAACGCGAAGATCACCTCTGAAACTGGCGGTAACGAGGTTATTGCCTATGTGGCAAGAAACCAAGGCAATCTGACCCTTGGTGCCAACGCCATTATCGATCTAGCCAGCACCGACAGCATCGGTGTTGATGTGCAGCAAGGCGGGCGTTTCACCAACAATTCCGACAATGCCCTGCATGTCAGTAACGGTATCGGTGTTCGGGCTTCAGGAGGCAATGCGCAGATTAATAAACTGGGCAAAATCCTGGTCGATGATGGTACCGCCGGGGTTCTGCTGACTGAGGATGCCAGTTTGCTGATTAACGGCATTTCCGGTGACAGCATTACTACCAACGGCACTGCTGACGGTATTCGCCTCGCCGATAAAGCCGGTGCGCTGTCCGCGCAAAGCGTGATGATCCGCGCCGATGGAACTGGCGCAGGCATTCAAAACGATGCCAACAACAACAATATCCTGCTGCGCAACGTGACCATTGATTCCAACGATGGCGCAGGGATCCGCACCAGCGTGGCGCTCACCATGACAGATCGTGACAGCGAGGGAAATATCCTCAACGTTCACGGGAAAGGTACCGGCTTCGCCTTTGAACAACGTAATGGCGGCGAAACATCGGGCGACCTGAGCATAGGCAAAGGCTATACCATTGAGGTCCTTAAGGCTGAAGGCAGCGGTATTCGCGCGAATACTGATGGCGCGCTCACCACCAATGCCGATATCAATGTGCGTGACGGCGCCGGCGGCTCGGCGATCATCGCGAAGAACGTCAGCACCGTCAGCAATAGCGGCAAAATTACCTCTGCCAGCACCAGTGCACCGGTGATTGATGCCAGCGGTGACAGCAATAAAACAATCACCAACACCGGCACCCTGCAGGCCATCAACGACACTGCCGTAGCCATTCAGTCTGGTAAAGGCAATGACGCCATTGATATCAGCGGCGGTGTGACCAGCGGCGTGATCAACACCGGTGAAGGTAAGGACACCTTTAACTGGCAAAACGGCACCTTTGCGGGCGAGGTGAATTTCGCCGGCACCGGCGGCAACAATACAGCCAGCATCGGCAATGTGATGCTGGATAAAACGCGCCACATCATTACCGCTGCGGGTACGGGCAACGCCCTCACCTTCACCAACACCCACGGCGACAGTGCAAAAATTGGCAGCCTGAACAGCGATAACCAGACCACCGGCACCAACATTGGCACCGGCTGGGACTCGCTGACCATTACCGGGTCAAACGCGGATGTCCGCGTCGTTGAAAATCTGAGTCTGGCGAGCAAAACCATTGCCGTAAACGATGGTGCAACGCTGCGTACTGGCGATCACGGTGAGTCCACCAGCACCGCCGCGACCATTGGCAATTATGACGTGAAAACCCAGGGCACCAGCAGCAGGGTTATCTTTGATACCCAGGGCGATACGTCAGCCGCGCAAATTTACAACGGTGTCATTAGCGGTGACGGGAAATTTGAACGTAAGGCAGGCGGGACCACGGTCTTTACCAACAACAACAGCTACACCGGTTCTACCACCATTGATCAAACGGGGACACTGCAGTTAGGTTCCGGCGGCGATACCGGCGAAGTCAGCGCCGTATCAAACATCCTCGACAACGGCGTACTGGCGATTAATCGCGCCAATAATGTGCTGCTCGGCGGCGTGATTTCGGGTATCGGCGCGCTGCAGCAAATCGGCGGTGGTATTACGCGCCTGGCGGGCAATAACACCTATACCGGTGACACCACCGTCACCCACGGTACGCTGCTGGTAAACGGTAATCAGAGTGCGGCTACGGGCGCAACCACCGTCAGCGGCATGTCCACGCTTGGCGGTAACGGCACTATCGGCGGCAACGTGCTGATGAACGACGCCTCGACCCTCAGCGCAGGTGACGGCGGTGCGGGAACATTAACCATTAACGGCGGCCTGCAACTGGGCAGCAAAACCACCTCCGCCTTCGAGCTGGGTCAGGCTTATACGCCGGGTGGCGCGCTGAATGACCTGATTACTGTCACCGGCAACCTGCAACTGGACGGGACGCTGGACGTCACCACGTCTCAGGGCGGTAATTTTGGACCGGGTGTGTACCGTATTTATAACTACGGCGGCACGCTGGATAACCGGACGCTGGAGCTGGGCGCGGTGCCAGACAGTCAGGATAAGAACAACATTTTTGTCCAGACCTCTATCGACAAACAGGTCAACCTGGTCAACGCCAACGGCGTCACGCTGCAATTCTGGGACGGCGCAACCGTCAACCAAAGTCACGGTAAATCGGGCATTGAAGGCGACAGCAAGATTGACGGCGGCGATGGCAAATGGATGGCGATTGGCGATCAGGGCGACAACAACTGGACAACGGCCACCGGCGAGGGCAATGCGCCGTGGGCGCAGAAATCCTTCGCCGTGTTTACCACCAAAGGCGGTACCGTCACCGTGGATGACGCCAAAGGTGACGTCAATTTCTCCGGAGCACAGTTTGACGCCGACGGCTATGTCGTGAAAGGCGATGCGCTCAACGCTTATGCCACCACCGAAACGGCCACACATGCGGGTCAAACGCCGGGCACCGGTGAACTGCTGCTGCGCGTCGGGGCCGGTGGCGCGGGACAAAACTATACCGCGACCATTGAATCTATCCTTCGCGAGGCCAGCGCCCGCGATCGGCTGACGCTGGTGAAAACCGACCTCGGCCGTCTGATCCTCAGCGGTGATAACGACTATCGCGGCGGCACGCGCATTGACGGCGGCACCTTGCAAATCTCCGCCGACAGCAACCTCGGTCAGAGTGGCACGGATTTGGTCATCAATAACGCCTCCACGCTGCAACTGGGCGCTGATTTGACCAGCAACCGTACCATCGAGCTGGGCGCCAATGCTAACGCGGCGGTGTTTGATCTCAATTCGCACCATTTCACCCCAACCGGCGATATTACCGGTGATGGCAAGCTGAAAGTGACCAGTAGCTCAAGCGATGCAGGCAGCATCTTAACGCTTGACCGCGCCAACAGCTATCAAGGGGAAACCGAAATTGCCGGGACCGGGAATAGCCATAATGTGACGGTTAACGTCAGCAAAACCGGGGCGTTCGGCAGCAATGAAAGCAGCACTGTTAACGTCAATAACGGCGCAACGCTGAATATCAATGGTGCAGACACCAGCCTGACATCGCTGACCATGAACATCGCCGACAGTCTGTTAACGCTGGCCGATACCGTCACTGCCGCCAGCGCCAACCTGAATCTGACAGGTAAAGCGAAAGCAGTATTACGCGATAATGCCACCGCCGCTAACGCGACGATCAACGTAGCGAAAGACAGCACCCTGGCACTGGAAGACAACGCCAGCGGCGGCAATGCCACGGTAAACAACAGCGGCCTGATGACCGCGGCTGATAACGCGATGGCGGAAAATACGGTGGTCAAAAACCTGGCGGACGGACTGGTGGATGTCAGCGCAGTCAACAGCGCCACCTCCATCGGTTCACTGTCCGGTGCGGGTAATGTCGAGCTGGGTAACAAGCAACTGTCGCTGGGTAATCTAAATCTGGCTGACACCATCAGCGGCGTTATCAGCGGCAACGACGGCAGCCTGGTGAAAATCGGCAACGGTACGCTGACCCTGACCGGCGACAACACCTGGACCGGCATCACGGATGTTGACCAGGGCGTGCTGCTGGTCAACGGTAATCAGTCTGCCGCAACCGGCCAGGTCACGGTGAAAACCGGCGCTACGCTCGGCGGTAACGGCATTATCGGCGGCGCGGTGGATGTGCAGGATAACGGTCACATTACCGCCGGTGCGGCCATCAACAGCGTCGGTAAACTGACCACCGGTTCGCTGACGCTAAGCGATAACGCACAGCTGGATTATCAGTTTGGTCAGGCCTATACCCCAGGCGGAGCTTTCAACGATCTGATTGATGTCAACGGCGATCTGACGCTTGACGGCAAGCTCAACATCGAGACCTCACCGAACGGCAGTTTTGACGTTGGGGTTTATCGCGTGATCAACTATACCGGCACGTTGACTAATAACGTGATGGATATTGCTAACGCACCGGAAGCCGCGGACAGCCTGTATGTACAAACCTCGGTTAAAAATCAGGTAAACCTGGTCAACCATGCCGGGCTAACGCTGCGCTTCTGGGACGGCACCGGCGGTGAGAACGGCAACCTGAAAAACAACGGCGTGATTAACGGTGGCGACGGGATCTGGCAATCAAGCCTGGGGAATGACAACTGGACCACCGATGAATCCACGCCAGAAGGCGCGCTGAACGCGCCATTTACCGATGCCGCGTTTGCCGTCTTCCAGGGCGAGGCGGGCAATGTGACGGTCGATAACAGCAAAGGCGACGTCATCATCAGCGGTGCACAGTTCGCCACCGACGGCTATCGCGTCGGCGGAGAGGCTATCACCACCGATACCGCCAATACGCTGATCCGCGTTGGCGATGGTACGGTAGACGGCGTTAACTACACCGCCACCATTGACAGCGCGATCCGCGGCACCGGCGGTCTGAATAAAGGCGATCTTGGTACGCTGATCCTCACGGGCGACAATACCTACAGCGGTGGCACCACTATCACTTCAGGTACGCTTCAGGTAGCCGGTGATACCCACCTCGGCGCAGCAGATACTGGCATCACCTTTAATGGTGGTACGCTGAAATATGGCGACGCGTTCGATACTGCACGTCAGGTAACGCTGGAATCCGGTGGCGGGACATTCGACACCAACGGGCACGATGTATCCCTGCTGACCGAAGTCGAAGGTCATGGTCAGTTGATTAAAACCGGCAAAGGTTCACTGACCCTGACGCTGGATAACACCTACACCGGCGGTACCACCATCAACCAGGGCGTATTACAACTCGGCACCGGCGGCGATATCGGCAGCATTCAGGGTGATATCGTTGATAATGGCGTGCTCAGCGTCAATCGCGCTGATACCCTGGCATTAACCGGTGATATCAGCGGCAAAGGTCAACTGCACCAGACCGGCAACGGCACCACCGAGTTGCAGGGTAAAAACAGCTACAGCGGCGCAACGCTGATTACCCACGGCGTGCTGCAAGCGGGTGATACCAACACCCTGAGCGCGGCGTCGCACCACTATGTGGTTGCGGACACTACGCTTAACACCCAAGGCTACAACCAGACGGTAGCCGGGCTGAGTAACGGCGGCGATGTGTCGCTTGTCGGTCAGCAAATTGGTACAACCTTAACCGTCAAAGGAGACTACACCGGCGAGAAAGGCACCATCAACATGGCAGCCACGCAGAATGGCCGCGGCGCGGGTATTGCCGATCGCCTGATTATCGATGGCGGTAAAGCCAGCGGGAAAACGTTGCTTGATGTTGACGGCTCCGGCCTCGGCGCGCCTACCGTGGGTGACGGCATCGAAGTGGTCACCGCGCTGAATGGCGCCACCACCACCGCTCAGACCTCGCGAGACGCCTTCCATCTCGCCGCTGAACGCATGGCTGCGGGTGCATTTGAGTACCAACTGCACGCCGGTAACGCGCAAGGTCAGGGTGAAAACTGGTATCTGAGAAGCGAATACCGTCCGGAAACCATGCTGTACTCCGGCCTCGCCAGCATCGTTCGCCAGGGTGACATCAGCCTGCTGGGTAACATGCACCAGCGTATGGGTGACGAGGTGAAACCGGGTATTGATGAAGATAACCGCGCGTGGGCCAGAATGATTGGTTACTCCGGCAAAACCAAGCTGGACGATGCGACAGGGACACAAACCAGCTCACATACCATGGGCATCCAGGTCGGCGTCGATATGTACGCCAATGAAAGCTGGAAAGCCGGGATGTATGCCAGCGTGCTCGACATCGACAGCAATGTTAAAGGCACCAAAACCGGCAGCGATGGCAAAGGCGGTAATATCGATGACAACGCGTTTTACGTTGGCGGTTATGCCACCTGGTTCTCGGATGACGGAATGTATGTCGACAACGTCCTGCAGTACGGTAACCATAAATCCCGTCTGTCGGCATCCGGGAATAACGGCTCGTACACGGTGAAAGGCAATACGCTGACAGCCTCAACGGAAGTGGGCAAGTCATTCCGTTTAGGCGCCAGCGCCTGGAGTCTGGAGCCGCAGGCTCAGTTGATCTACCAATACAGCGATTTTGATAACGGTCGGCTTGATGGCGTGACCCAAACGAAAGTGAAAATGGATACCGCTGATTCGTTTACCGCGCGTCTGGGTGTGCGTCTGGTTGCAGACTATGATACCAACCACGGCAAATTCCAGCCTTATGGCCGGGTGAACGTCTGGCAGGGTCTGGGTTCAAAAGACAAGACGCAGTTTAGCAATGCGGTTGCCACCACTACGCTGGAATCGTCACAGCAGTACTCCAGCACCGAAGTCGCCGCCGGTCTGAGCTGGTCTATTGACCGGAATGTGCAGGTCTACGGTGAATTGGGTACGCAATTTAGCAACGGCAGCAGTAAGTCGCAGGTTGAAGCCCCGGTCAATGCGTCGATTGGCTTTAAAAGATCGTTTTAATCTGACCTAAACATAGCCCGCCCCCTGTTTTTGCAGGGGGCTTTTTTATGCGCGAGGGAATCAACATCGGTTGTCCGGCGGTTGTCCAGATAACGCGCGTGCACCGCCATCAGGAAAAAGGCGTTATAGCCCAGGGAGAGAGTGATTAACGGCTAAATTGGGTTAACAGTGTGGGAATGTCTTCGGCCATCACCGGAGGAGAGATAAAAAAACCCTGAATTTTATCGCAGCCAATCAGCGTCAAACGTTCTAACTGGGCATGGGTTTCTACCCCTTCCGCCAGCACTTCAATGCCAAAATTGTGCGCTAATGAAATAATACCCTCAACGATCTTTGCCGATCGAGTATCGGGCTCGATGCCTGCAACAAATTCTTTATCAATCTTTAAGGTATCAAACGGATACTTCAGCAGATAATTAAGGTTAGCGTGCCCGGTACCAAAATCATCAAGCGCCAGCTTCACCCCAATCGCCTTCAGTTCTGTCATGTTTTTAGCGGCTATCTGGCTGTCGCACAGCGGCGACGTTTCCGTGATCTCTATTTGGCATCGATGAGCAGGTAGTCCACTGGCGGCGAGATTTTGTCTGACACGTTGTGGGAGCAGTGGATCGCAGAATTCAAGGGCAGAAATATTAACAGAGAGAGAAAGAGGGTCTGGCCAGGAGGCGGCAATATCCCATGGAGGGTTGCTTACCATCTCCTCTATGGAAAATATATTGCCGCTATTTTCCAGCACCGTAATAAAAACATCAGGGGAGATCATGCCCATCTGTGGGCTATTCCAACGCATTAACGCTTCAAACCCACTAATAGTGTGGGCTTGTAAGTTAAAAATAGGTTGATAAACCATATAAAGCTGACTGGTATTGAATGCTTTTTCAAGCGCCGTTAGCACATCACTGGAATCTAACACACCCCTTCCCCCCCATCACCACAACAAAAACCAGTCGAAATCACTCCCAAATTGTATCTACTTTTACGTATTTCACATCAGAAAAGAATATTCAGATCAGGGTAAAAAAGACAAGCTATGGGTAAACCTAATAATTAATTTATTTAAATCAGAGGTATTGGCCAGTCCCAGTTTCGTAACGACCCGCATCTTGTGCGCTTGAATCGTTTTATAATTCAAACTGACTAATTCAGAAATTTCTCTGGCAGTATAACCACTTACCAATAGATTGAGGATCTGCTGTTCTCTTTCAGTGAGCCTTTTCTGCGACCGATACAGTCGGGGATTCCATTTCCCAACCGCCAGCGTAGCCAGTTGTCCAAAATCACGCAGTGATGACTTTTCCGTCAGGACAATGGTCTTTTCCACATATAATAACTCAACACATAATTTCGCCACCAAACTGTCAGCGACAATGACAATAACGTTATTATAAAATTTAAATCGGTTTTTATTCAAAAACTGCACAATTGCAGAACACGGTTGTTCATTGTTAATGATATTAAAAACCATTGTTTGATGTTGGCACAATGATGATTGCTGCAACATATCCTCAAACGGGAATGTTTTGATAGGGATATGTTTACTTGTCAGATAGGCGAACATACCGCTGCCCACAAAATTATCAGTGCCGCACATCAACATCCTGTTCACCGTTCCTTATAAACTTCGAATCTTATTACTCATTAAAAATTTGATGATTAATTTCTCGACTTCCGCCTCTTCACGACGGTTCTTATAGTCAAACTCGCACGATATCTGGTAGCAGGAGTACAACTGATTATCATCATCAAACTCATTGATCATGACGACATCAATCACTTTGAGATCAAGCAGTAAACTGCCAAACACATCAAAATCCAGAGCGGCACCTTTAATAACCGCATCTTTATAAAGGAATCGTGCATTCACATCCTTAACAATTAATGCACAGCCCCCCTGAGAAATATTTTTAATCTTCAGTGAGTAATTTTCGCCGTTTTTGTAACGACCAGAACAGAAAAAATCATAGCCCTTGAGGAAGGAGAAACGCTGATTTTGTCGCTGTTGCGCAAAGAAAATCAAATCCGGGATAAGGTACGACAACCCTGCTTGCGCATCACCTGAGGACGCCTGTTCATATCTGGCACTAAATTTAACAATCCCGCTATCACTGTGCAGGATGAAGTATTGGACCTTTTCAGGAACGATGTCTTTGTGCGGGGAAAGCACAAAGCGCTCGAAATCAATCTTTTCTAACTGTGTGATAACGCTGTTGTTTTCACATAAGACTTCCAGTTTAGTCTTCTTGTGCAACTCTTCACGCAGGATCGCTATGATTTCAAACTTGTTGTCCTTTGCTAATCCAAAGCTCATTCTCAAATCCTTACTTCCATATTTAAGATATGTTTCGGTCTTGTTTGTAGACAAAAACACGAAATCAGCATCCACTCCTGGCGCTTAATTACCTTAGTGGATTCCATGTCAAACTGTTGATAAAAACTTAAGTTTTTAACTATCTTTAATCTTTTATTGATATGTAAAAACGTTTGATAAGGGTTAATTCTAGCTGAAGCGATGTCTAAAACCACGCTAAGTTGCGCAACAAGCATAACAAAAAAGAATAACAAGACGTTTTAAGCAGTAGTTTGGGGATAACGAATTTAGCTTACGGCAAAAAAAAGCCAGCATCATGCTGGCTCCGGTAAATACCGTATAAAACTCTAGTGGCATACTCTCTTACAGGGGGTAAAACGTGAGAAAATCAGTACTGCTGCTTAACGAGGGCCCGGGCTGAATCCGCAATTATCATTACCGCCCCTGCCAGCATTAACGTATCTTTTAACACGAGCCGCCCGGCCCCCGATAAATACGGGAAACCGTGGTGCAGATCGCCTAGCGGCATAACCCATGCTTCCGGCGTGGTGATTAAAAAAGACAGGGTGACAATCGGTGTGGCGAATGCCAGAATCCCGCCGATTAATCCCAACCTGCGGCTGAGCGGATTTGCCAGCACCAACAAGGCAATAATTATCTCAACCACGCCCAGTCCATTAGAGAAGCTGTACGTATTATTCGCTGCTTGCCATTCCCGCTCCTGCGGTTTAAATTCCCCTTCATGCGTCAAATGCTGCTGATACTCTTGCGGATGTTCATAAAAAAATGACATTAGCGGACTGTTGGCCACGAATGGCGTAATACTGTCGGCTTCGTATGGAACGAATTTTAATAATCCGATCCAGATAAACACAATGGCGATGCTCAGGCGAATCAGGGTTAATCCGATGCGATCGGCCTTGCCCAGTAAGCGAAGATATTTTTCCATACCAACCGCCCTTACTTGTACAAAATCGCCGTGGCGTAAGTGCTGCTGTCAATACGCATTGAGGTGATTTTCCACGATGATGCCTGTTTCTCCTGCGCCAGCTTTGCAATGGCCTCCTCAATCACAGAAGGCGCGGCTGAGACGGCTGACACGCTAACGTGGGCAATTTCGGTTGGCGACTGCGCCAGCGCGGAAAACGTGGCAGGTGCAGTCAGTAAAGAGGTCATCAGTAAAGTTGCTTTCAACATATTCATTTCTATTTCCATTAACCAGTCAATTCAGTGTTAATAGAATAAACTCACACATCCTATTTATTGCCATCCGTAACGCCAGAATAACTGTTCATACGTATTATTTAGGTAATGTGCTACACGCATAAAAAAAGCCCCACACGGGTGGGGCAAAAAGGCAGACACAGCGTTTTATTATTTAACTAATGCGAATAGATCGTTTAATGATTCGCTCATGCTCGGGTGGGTAAATATTTGGTCACGTAAAACGGTATAAGGTAATCCGGCATCCATAACGGTTTTAACGATATTAATTATTTCATGTGAATCTACACACAATAGCGAGACACCTAATATCCGTTGGGTATTCACATCAACCACGGCTTTGAGCATACCGCGCGTATCATCCATCACCCGAGCCCGCGGGATCGCCGTAACGGATAACGTCACGACCTGGACCTCTGCCCCGCTGGCTCTGGCCTGCTCTTCGCTCATCCCCACGCGAGAAAGCGGCGGTGTCATAAACACGGAATACGGCACATTCTGGCGGTCGCCGGTGTTGCGCAACCCATCGCCCAATAAACTGTCGCGCACAATGCGGAAATCATCCAGCGAGATATAGGTAAATTGCAACCCGCCAGTCACGTCGCCCATAGCCCAGATATTATCTGCCGAGGTGCGCAGATATCTATTCACGATAATTCCGCCCCGATCGTTGACGTCCACGCCAGCATTTTTCAGTTGCAGTGCTTCCGTTGCCGGTTTACGCCCCGAGGCGATCAGTAGCGCGTCCACCGAATGCGTCTCTTCTGGCATCTGTATCTGTACCGCACCGTCCTGGGACGATACAGAGTGTACATTGGCGTTCAGAATCAGCTCGACACCTTTGTCGCGCAAAATGTGGGCAATGGCATCAGCGACATCCCGGTCTTCACGCGGTAAAAATAGCGGCGCGGCTTCAAAGATAGTGACCTTGCTTCCAAAACTGGCAAACATGGACGCGAATTCCACGCCAATGTACCCGCCGCCCAAAATCCCCAACCGCTGAGGACGCTGCGCCAGATTCAGCAACCCAGTGCTGTCGAATACGCCAGGTGTGCTGGATAATCCTTTAATATCAGGCATCGTCGACTGCGCACCGGTATTAATGAAAATCTTCTCGCCGCGGAGTTCACGCGTGCCGGTCGCCTGGATGACCCGCACAGTATGGTTGTCAACAAACTCAGCGCGCCCTTCAATCACATCGACATTGTCCTGATCGGCCAGGTTATGGAAGTTTTTATCACGCAGAAAGCGAACAACGTCTGTTTTGCGTTGCATTGCGGCGGCAAAGTCATGCTGCATTTCGGCATCATGCACCAGCGTTTTAGTGGGTATACAGCCGATATTGATACATGTCCCGCCATACATGGTGTTGGACTGCTCAATAATCGCCACCTTCCAGTCTGCTTTTGCCAGCGTCGCCGCCAGCGTTTTACCTGCTTTGCCAAAACCAATAATGATCGCCTGATACTGATTCATACTGCCTCTTTGCAAAATCACTGTTCATTTGTTAACCCGAAGTATAAGGACTGACGGACATGAACAGCGTATCCATAACGCGCCTATTTATGTCTAATCGTCTAAAGACAACCATGCAAAGCCGTGAAAGCACAAACCATATTACCAACTAACCATTTGATGGTATTAATTTAATATAAAATTATAGCGATAATGGCGATATCTCCCTAAGGGTATAAAATTGTTCAGGAGTCTTTATGGACGCGCTTAGCCGATTATTAACGCTTAATGACCCGCAGGGGTCTATTGATAAAAACTGCTTGTTGAGCAGAGACTGGCAGTTGCCACATGCTGCGGGAGAGCTGTCGGTTATTCGCTGGCATACGGTAACTCAGGGTGCGGCTCAGCTTGATCTCCCGGACGGCTCGTCCTACACGCTGCATCCTGGCGCAGTGGTTATGCTGGCACAAAACTCCGCCCACCGGCTGTGCCAGTCAGGCGAGGAACAAACGCATCTCGTCTGCGGAAGTCTACGGTTGCAGGCATCTTCACGCTATTTTTTAACCGCGCTGCCGGAATTGCTCATTCTGGCCCCCGAGGAAAATAGCCCTGTTGGTCAGTGGCTGAGAACCATGATTGAACTGCTGCAACGGGAATCAATGAGCACGCTGCCAGGTTCTGAGGTGGTATGCAGCCAGCAATGCGCCACGTTGTTTACCCTGGCCGTACGCGAGTGGCTGACACGGGCTGCGCCGGGCAAAAACATGTTGAATCTGCTGCTGCATCCCAAACTGGGGGTTATCGCTAACCTGATGCTGGAGTTGCCCGCTCATCCGTGGACTGTCGAAGAGCTGGCGCAGCGCGCGCATATGTCGCGGGCCAGCTTCGCGCAACTGTTTCGTGAAGTATCAAACTCCACACCGCTCGCGGTCTTAACCACATTGCGTCTGCAATTTGCCGCCCAGATATTAGCGCGTGATTCACGGCCGTTGATCGTGATTGCCGAGGCGGTGGGCTATGCCAGCGAATCGTCATTTCACAAAGTCTTTCTGCGTGAATACGGCTGCACGCCGGGTGAGTACAGAAAGCGGGTCAAGGCGCTGGAAAAATAGCGCTGCGCCTTGTTGGGTTCTCAGGCACAACGCTATTCAGACGTTATTTCTGCGGACGATGGCGGTGCAGCCACATCAGCTTATACGCCGCCGGAATGATAAACAGCGACAGCAGCGGCGCGGTGATCATACCGCCAATCATCGGGGCGGCGATCCGACTCATCACCTCCGACCCGGCCCCGGTGCCCCATAAAATCGGCAGCAGGCCGGCAATAATCACCGCCACGGTCATCGCTTTGGGGCGCACGCGAAGCACCGCCCCGTGATACAGCGTCTCATCCAGCTTAGCCACCGTAAAGGTCTGCGGATTTTCCAGCGCGGGCTCCGCCTCAATGGCGTGGCGCAAATACATCAACATCACCACGCCAAACTCGGCGGCAACACCTGCCAGCGCAATGAATCCGGTGCCGGTCGCCACCGACATATGGAACCCCATCCAGTAGAGGAACCAGATCCCACCCACCAGTGCGAACGGCACGCTGGTGATAATCAGCAACGCTTCACCAAAACGACGGAACGCCAGATACAGCAGCACGAAGATGATCATCAGCGTCATCGGCACCATCAGTTTGAGCTTATGGCTGGCGCGTTCAAGCAGCTCAAACTGGCCCGAAAACGCCACGCTGGTCCCCGGTTTTAGCTGGACGTTTTCGGCAATCGCTTTTTTCAGATCGTTTACCACCGAGACCATGTCACGATCGCGGGCATCGATGTAAATCCAGCTGGTCGGGCGTGCGTTCTCGGTTTTCAACATCGACGGGCCTGAAACAACCTTCACATCCGCCACATCCGCCAGCGTGATTTGTTGCTTCATGGGCGTCAGGACCGGCAATTGTCGTAACGCTTCCGGACTGTCGCGATAGCTTTGCGGGTAGCGAAGATTGATCGGATAGCGGGCAATCCCTTCCACCGTTTCGCCCACCATCGCGCCGCCGACCGCCGAGGTAATAAACAGCTGTACATCACCTACGGTCATGCCATAACGCGCGGCCTTTTCACGTTGAATATCGACGCTGAGATAGCGCCCGCCTTCCAGACGCTCCGCCAACGCGGACGCGACGCCCGGCACGGTCCTCGCCACCTCTTCGATTTGCTCCGCCGTGGCGTCAATGTCCGCCAGCACGGTGCCCGAGACCTTAATCCCGATTGGACTTTTGATCCCGGTAGACAGCATGTCGATGCGGTTACGAATCGGCGGTACCCACAGGTTCGCCAGGCCCGGCAGCCGGACCGTTTTATCCAGTTCCTCGATGATTTTGTCCATCGTCATCCCCGGACGCCACCGATCCTGCGGTTTCAACTGGATGGTGGTTTCAACCATTTCCAGCGGCGCGGAATCGGTAGCGGTTTCGGCCTTACCGGTTTTACCAAATACCCGCGCCACTTCCGGCACGGTCATGATCAGCTTGTCGGTTTTTTGCAGCATATCCGCCGCCTGCGCCGCCGAGATCCCCGGCAGGGTCGACGGCATATACAGCAGGTCACCTTCGTTGATCTGCGGTAAGAACTCGCCGCCGACTTTATTGAGCGGGAAAATAACCGTCAGGATCGACAACACCGCCACCAGCAGGGTGGCCTTCGGCCAGTGCAGCACCTTCAGCAACAGCGGATGATAAATGCGGATCAGAAAACGGTTAAGCGGGTTACTGCTTTCCGCCGGGATCGTGCCGCGGATCCAGAATCCCATCAGGATTGGGATCACCACAATCGCCAGCAATGCGGCCCCAGCCATGGCATAGGTTTTGGTGAACGCCAGCGGGCCAAACAGTCGCCCTTCCTGCCCCTCAAGGGTGAAAATAGGGATAAACGACAGGGTAATAATCAGCAAACTGATGAATAGCGCCGGTCCCACTTCCACCGAGGCGTTGGTGATCACCTGCCAGCGCGTGGCGTTATCCAGCTTTTCTCCCGGATGCTGATGCGCCCACTCTTCCAGCCGCTTATGCGCGTTCTCAATCATCACAATCGCGGCATCAACCATCGCCCCTACAGCAATGGCGATACCGCCAAGCGACATAATGTTGGCGTTCAGTCCCTGGAAATGCATCACGATAAACGCAATACACAGCCCTAGCGGCAGGGAAATAATGGCGACCAGCGCCGAGCGGATATGCCACAGGAACAGCGCACACACCAGCGCCACAACGATAAACTCTTCCAGCAACTTGTAGCTCAAGTTATCAATCGCGCGGTCGATAAGCTGACTGCGATCGTATGTTGTAACTACCTCAACGCCTTCCGGCAGGCTGCTTTTCAGCGTCTCAAGTTTTGCTTTGACGGCGGAGATTACGTCACGTGCATTTTTACCCGAGCGCAGGATCACCACGCCGCCCGCCACTTCACCTTCACCATTCAGTTCGGCGATGCCACGGCGCATTTCCGGTCCAATTTGCACGCGGGCAACATCGCGCAGGTAAACCGGCACACCGTCAGCCCCAGATTTCAGCACAATAGTATTGAAGTCATCGAGGGTTTGCAGATACCCGCTGGCACGCACCATGTATTCCGCTTCCGCCATCTCCACGGATGAGCCACCCGCCTCCTGGTTAGACGCATCCAGCGCCGATTTCACCTCAGCCAGGCTGATACCGTATTGCGTCAGCTTCATCGGGTCGATAACCACCTGGTACTCTTTGACCACGCCGCCTACCGACGCCACTTCTGCGACATTGGGAATCGTTTTCAACTCATACTTTAAAAACCAGTCCTGCAGAGAACGCAGTTCGGCCAAATCGTGTTTGCCGCTGCGGTCCACCAGCGCATATTCAAAGATCCAGCCGACGCCGGTGGCATCCGGCCCCATTTCAGCGCTGACGCCTGCGGGCAGTTTTCCCTGCACCTGGTTGAGATATTCCAGTACGCGGGAGCGTGCCCAGTAAGGGTCGGTGCCGTCTTCAAAAATGACATACACGTAAGAGTCACCAAACTGCGAGAAACCGCGCACCGTTTTCGCGCCAGGCACCGACAGCATGGTGGTGGTCAGAGGATAAGTGACCTGATTCTCAACGATTTGTGGCGCCTGTCCCGGATAGCTGGTTTTAATAATCACCTGCACATCTGAGAGATCCGGCAGTGCATCTACTGGGGTGTTGATAATGGTCCATGTTCCCCAAATACTGAGGAACAACGCCCCCATCATCACCAGAAAACGGTTAGCCACTGAGCGGCGAATAATCCATTCAATCATGTGTTATATCCTCAGTGTGAATGGGTCGCCGGGGTCGGCATTGCGGGCATAGCCGCGGCGTCTGGCGTCCCACTCTTCCGGGCGCGCATGCGGTCCAACGCCCCGGCGATATTCGCCTCGGAATCAATCAGGAACAGGCCGCTGGAGACCACCTTCTCACCTTCCGCCAGACCGGAGCGGATAGCCGTTAGCCCCTGAGATTCATGGAATACGGCAACCTGCTTCGGCACAAAGCGTCCGTCGTTATCCACGGTGATCACCCGCTGCTCGCTGCCCGTATCAATCAGCGCTTTGGACGGGATCAGCAGCATCGGCTCACTTTGTGTTTTCAGCTTGAGGTAAGCATTCATCCCCGGCTTGAGTGCCTCATCAGGGTTTTCGACCTGCAAACGTAACTGGAGGGTACGCGTCGTGGCATCCACGCTCGGCAAAATACTCCACTTGCTGATGGTGAATGTTTTATCCGGCCAGGCGGGTACGGTAATCGCGAACTGCGAGGCGTCTTTAATCAGCCAGGCGATAGACTCCGGGACCGATGCGCTGACCCACACCGGATCCATGCCCTGAATTTTTGCTACCACGTTATCTTTCGAAATGTTCATGCCGGCGCGCAAATCAAAGGCGGTTATCACCCCATCGATGGGCGCGCGCAGGGTGAAGCGGGTTTGAATTTTCCGCGTCGATTTTAAGCGCTGGATGTCCTGTTCGGGCATCCCGGCCAGACGCAATCTTTCGAGAATACCGTCGACTTGAGTGGCGGTACCGCCGGTCTCGCGCAGCAGCAGATATTCGCTCTGCGCTTCAACCCAGTCGGGGATGGTCAGATCAATCAGCGGCGCGCCTTGCTTAATTTTATCGCCGACAGTCAGCGGATACACTTTTTCGATAAATCCCGCTGAGCGGGCTTGCACAATCACAAACTGATATTCGTTATAGCTAACGTTGGCCGGGAACATTTGTGCATACTGCAGCGGTCCACGACGTACGGCCTCGGTTTTTAGCCCCAGATTTTGGGTTTGCGTCGGATCGATTCGCACCCCTGCGGCGGCGTCGCTCGCGGTCTCTTCATCGGCATATTTTGGGATCAGATCCATATCCATAAACGGCGATTTACCCGGCTTATCAAAACGGGTATTCGGATACATCGGGTCATACCAGAACAGGACTTTACGCGCTTCTTTTTGCGCATCGGGGCCACTGTCGGTCGGGACGTTTGCTGATGACAAATAAGGATAGATACCGACGGCAATAACCCCACCGACAATCATGCTGGCAAGAATAAGCGCGGTATTTTTAATATTTAAAGACGCCATAGTGATTTCCATTGCGCGAGTGTCTCACCCGCGTTCAGAGAAAACGGGTGAGAATAAAAGAGACCTGCGACTGCGTTATTGACTGACGTGAATATCACGTAATACAGAGAGATTTCCCTGTTGAACAAAGGTAAAGGCGACCTTATCGCCGGGCTTAATATCATCAGCCTTCGTTTCCGGGACCCGCGTAAATCGCATGGTCATCGCAGGCCAGTTCACCGCCGGAATAGGTTCGTGCTTGATGGTGATTTTTTTGCTCGCCGGATCAATAGATTCAATCACGCCCGTGGCGCTGATGACTTGCTCCTGCTGGGTAGCGTGCTGCATATTCATCATCTCGCCATGCTGATGCTCATTGGCCTGAGCGTTAAACATGACCACAGACAACACAGTAAACAAAGCGGCTTTAGCGGTACTTTTCATGTCATATACTCCTGAGAATTTATAATTAAATATCATTCAACCCAGCCGCCGCCTAAGGCAGCAAACAGCTTAATTTCATTAACCTGCTGGGCGTAATTAAGATCGAGCAGTGATTGCCGGGTAGCGAATAAAGAACGCTCTGCGTCCAGTACTTCGATATAACTCACCGCACCATGTTGATAGAGCGCTCTGGCACGTTGCAGCGTGATTTGCAAAGAGTCCAGATAGCGCTGCTGAGCGGTAATTTGATCTGCCAGGCTTTGGCGCAACACCAGCGCATCCGCCACTTCTTTAAACGCGTTCTGGATTTTTTGTTCGTAATTCACTACCGACTGCTGCTGACGAATTTCGGCCAAATCGAGGTTTGACTGATTACGTCCGGCGTTAAAAATCGGAATATCGATTTTGGGTACGAAATTCCACATGCCGCTGGCGGCATTAAATAAGCTGGAGAGGTCACTGCTGCTACCCGATAGCGAACTGGTGAGGGTAATGGACGGGAAAAAGGCCGCCCGTGCAGCACCGATGTTGGCATTTGCCGCCATTAATGCATGCTCGGCTTCTAAAATATCCGGTCGCTGAAGCAGTATTTGCGATGGCAGTGACGGCGGCAGCGTCACCGCGTTGATATCACCGTGGCTGCGTGCCCGGTCATCCGGTAATTTCCCGTAGGTGCCAAGCAACAGTTGCAGCGCATTATTCGCCTGCGCCAGTTCGCCTTTACGTTTGGCAATATCGGCGCGCGTGCTTTCAATTACGCCCCGCGCCTGTTCCAGCGCCAGCACGTTGGTGCTACCGGTTAACAGTTGTTTCTCAACAAAAGCGTATGAACGCTGATAGTTTTGTAGCGTCTCTTCGGCAATTTTCAGCTGCGCGTAAACCAGTCGCTGGTTGAAATAACTTTGCGAGACGTTGGAAATTAATAAGATATGCACCGCCCGACGCGCTTCTTCACTGGCAAAGAAATTCTGTCGTTCGGCTTCACTCATATTTTTCAGGCGACCGAAGAAATCCAAATCGAAACTGAGATTCAGCCCGGCCTCAAATTCTTTCTGCGTGCTGGTTTCGCCTTTAAATTTGCCGCTATAGGTACCGCTAGAGCCAGCATTAAGCTGCGGATAGCGGTCTGCGTCCGTCACCCCATATTGTGCTCGCGCTTCCTGAACCTTGAGGGTAGCCATGCGCAGATCACGGTTATTCAGCAATGCCTCGCCAATCAGCGCTTTCACCTGATCATCAACGAAAAAGGTGCGCCAGCCCGTATCCTGGTATCCCTGTGGTGCCGGTACCAGCACATTCTGGCTCAACGAAAATTGCTGCGGTATCGGCATTGCCGGACGCTGATACTCCGGCGCCAGCGAACAACCGGCCAGAATAAAAACAACGCTGAGGGTAAGAAGCTTAAATTTGCACATAGTTCTTTTCGTCCAAACCGGACTGGAATGTGAATTTATTACCGTGCACCTTACCGAATCGACTCTGTTTAAGCGGTGACAGGAAAATGACAAAGCTGTCATTTTCCCAATAACTCATTGCTATCCGATCCCGCTTCTCTAGAATTGAAACCCGCACAGCCAGTGGGTGAAGGAGAATGTGATGAAGATTTTGGTCGTCGAAGATGAGAAAAAAACCGGCGAATACCTGACGAAGGGCCTGACGGAAGCCGGTTTTGTTGTCGATTTGGCGGATAACGGCCTGAACGGGTATCACCTGGCCATGACCGGCGATTATGACCTGATCATCCTCGACATCATGCTGCCTGACGTGAACGGTTGGGATATCGTGCGTATGTTGCGCAGCGCTAACAAAGGCATGCCGATTCTTCTCCTCACCGCGCTGGGCACGATTGAACACCGGGTCAAAGGCCTGGAACTGGGGGCGGATGATTATCTGGTGAAACCCTTCGCCTTTGCCGAACTGCTGGCTCGGGTCAGAACGCTGCTGCGCCGTGGCGCGGCAGTGATTGTCGAAAGTCAGTTTCAGGTTGCGGATTTAATGGTCGATCTGGTCAGCCGAAAAGTCACCCGCAGTGGCACCCGCATTACCCTTACCAGCAAAGAATTTACGCTGCTCGAGTTTTTCCTGCGCCATCAAGGGGAAGTATTACCCCGCTCGCTGATTGCCTCACAGGTCTGGGACATGAATTTTGACAGCGACACCAATGCGATTGACGTCGCCGTAAAGCGCCTGCGTGCCAAAATTGATAATGACTTTGAACCGAAGCTGATTCAGACCGTACGCGGTGTGGGGTATATGCTTGAGGTACCGGATGGCTATTAAACGCCTGCAGCGCCCTTTTTCGCTGGCCACGCGACTGACCTTTTTTATCAGCCTGGCAACCATCGCTTCGTTTTTCGCCTTCGCCTGGATAATGATCCACTCGGTGAAAGTCCATTTTGCCGAGCAGGATATCAACGATTTAAGAGAGATCAGCACCACGCTGGAACGGATCCTTAATCAACCCAACGAACCGGAATCCCGGCGGCTGGAAATCTTAAAAAACGTGGTTTCCGGTTACTCTAACGTTATTATTTCACTGGAAGATGCTAACCAAAAAGCCATTTTTCATTCACCTGGTGCGCCGGATCTGCGTCAGTTTATTGCCCATGCGAAACCGGATAAAAACGCCGGTAATAATAATGTCTTTTTAATCTCCGGCCCCATGCTACGTACGCAAAATCACGAGCACGGGGAAAACACGCCCTCCAACTGGCGTATGATTCGTTTGCCGGTAGGTCAGTTAGCAGATGGCAAACCGGCCTGGACGCTGTATATGGCGTTATCGATAGACTTTCATCTGCACTATATTAACGATCTGAAAAACAAGCTGATTATGACGGCATCGCTGATCAGCATGATGATTATTTTCATCGTATTGTTCGCCGTCTATAAAGGTCATGAACCGATCCGTAACGTCAGTCGCCGTATCCAGAACATTACCTCCAAGAATCTCGATGTCCGCCTCGATCCCCAGGCCGTACCGATAGAGCTGGAGCAGCTGGTCGGGTCGTTTAACCATATGATCGAACGCATCGAGGATGTGTTTAAACGCCAGTCTAATTTCTCAGCGGATATTGCCCATGAGATCCGCACCCCCATCACCAATCTGGTCACCCAAACGGAAATCGCACTTAGCCAGCCCCGTAGCCAGAAAGAGCTGGAAGATGTGCTCTATTCCAATCTCGAAGAGTTTGGCCGAATGTCGAAGATGGTGAGCGACATGCTGTTCCTGGCACAGGCGGACAATAATCAATTGATCCCGGAAAAGACGGTACTCAACCTGGCGGATGAGGTCGGTAAGGTGTTTGACTTTTTCGAGGCGTGGGCAGAAGAGCGCGAGGTGAGTTTACGCTTTGAGGGCCGCGCATGCTGGGTGTCTGGCGATCCGTTAATGCTGCGCAGAGCCCTGAGCAATTTGCTGTCGAACGCCATGCGTTACACTCCCAAGGGTCAGTCGGTGACCGTACGGGTAAAAGAGGCGGACGAACAGGTACACATCATTGTCGAGAATCCCGGCACGCCCATCGCCGCGGAGCATCTGCCGCGACTGTTCGACCGTTTCTATCGCGTGGACCCGTCACGACAGCGTAAAGGTGAAGGGAGCGGTATTGGCCTGGCGATTGTGAAATCAATTGTCGCGGCCCATCAGGGAAAGGTGGCGGTCACCTCTGACATCCGCGCCACCCGCTTTATTCTGACGCTGCCAAAACACGCAAATTAGCCCTGCAGGGTGGCACGAATGTGCCATCCGCTGACCTGCTGGCATCTTTATTGATTCTCTGACGTAACCGTCATAATTCTGTCACCTCGCTGAGCGCGCCTGCTTATTATCATTTCTTCCGTAAACCCATACTGGAGAAATATGATGAACAAGATGTCTTCTTTTTTTGCTATTGCATTTTTTATCTCAGCTGGCGTGAATGCCGCAGAAAGTGTTGATACCCATCAACAGGCGGCGATGGCCCATGACATGATGAATAATAGCGATGCCCCTGCCCATCAGAAAATGGTGCAGGCACATCAGATGCAAGCACGTAATAGTCAGTCCACTAAGGCCGTTGCGCCGTCATTTTCACAAATGGATGAGCATGAAAAAACAATGGTTGTACATGAGTCAATGAATAACGGTCATGCGTTTTCACATCAGCAACAGGCAGAAAAACATCGCCAACAGATCCCCGCGCAGGGATAACTCATGTACTATTCTGGATGAATAACGTTACTCTCCCATTACGGATGGAAATTCCATGAATAAGCTATTCAGGCACTAAAAAAACTGGAAAATCTTGTAGAACAAAGTATTGCCAGCATTGACTGAGTCACACACGCAGGCTTATTGTTCAATAAGTCTGCATTTCTCATTACCTCCTTCATTCTTTCTCTCCACGATTAATGTCAATATTAATATTCCATTAAATCGCACATCAAAAATTAAACAACCTCCAGAATAATAAATGAATTGTATACAATACGTAAAATACCTACGTATTATGTTGTATACCCCCATGATTTAACGCCCTCAGAAAATATAAATTAGGAATCCCCCTGGTATTCACCGTTAATATTTAATGGGAAACTTTCTTCGTCATAAACATGACAGCAATAAAATCAATATTCCTATAAATAAATTTAATGATGATAGTGAGTAACAGAATGAATAAACGTCTGCTGGCCATCTTTGTTCTGGGTCTGACAACCGCGACAACTGCATGCGCCATTACCCCGGCGATGCAGAAAAAATATGAACGCTCAGGCTGTACACAAATGAGTGAACTCAACGGTTGCGATGTGAATAAATCCTATGAGTGGAACCGCGATCACGGGTTTATCGACAATGCGGAAAACCATCATCAGCGCCATCATCGTCATGATGAAGACCGCCAGAACAGCGGTAATCAGGATAATCATGACCAGGCCGGTATCGACGGTAAGTTCACCGGTAATTACGTGGCTAAATTTGAAAACGGTCAACGCAGCGTTGATATTCACGTAGAAGATTCCGGCGTTTACATCAACGGCAATGAAGTACGCGATGTGAATACCTATAAAGATACGATGACCTTCCGCATGGGGTATGCCACTTACACCCTGAAAGCGAACGGCCGCGGTAGCTGGAACGATAGCGACGCCGGTAACGCTGGCAAGATTGTGCGTGAATAACGGATGATACCACAATGAAAAAACTGATATCTGCACTGGTAATCATGGCCAGCCTGGCAGGCTGTGCTGAGCATCCGTATCTGTCTGCCGCAGCCGCAGGTGTAGGCGCTGCGGCGGTTGCCACGGCGATTGCTAACCACAAGAATCGTGAATCCAAACGCGATAAAGAGCATAAACGCCAGGAGCAGGAAGACAGAGAAAACCAGCACGCCTGGCGTCATCACCACCGCCATGACGACGACAACGACCAGTACTATCGCCGCTGAGTAGCCCCGAAGAGCGCTGAGATCACAGCGCTCTTACCTTCCGTGCGTTACAGTATGATGCTTTAACGCAGGAGTCCGGTATGGCTTTAACCCTTACGGTATTGCTTGAAAACACGCGCGCTGCAGGTGCTGACAAATCATTGCAGGCAGCACCTGGGTTAAGCCTGCTCGTCCAGGATGAAACAACCTCTGTTTTGTTTGATACCGGGCCGGATGACAGCTTTAAGCTGAATGCCGCGAGAATGGGCGTTGACCTGTCTCAACTTACCGCCGTGGTACTCTCGCACGGGCATTACGATCACTGTGGCGGCGTGCCGTGGCTGGCGGATAACACGCGCATCATCTGCCATCCGCACATTGCCTGCGAGCGTTATTCTGCAATCACCGTTGCCGGATATAGCCAAAAAATCAAAAAATTATCACGCGAGAATGATTACTCTCGCCTGCATATGACCTATACCCGAGAGCCATTCCCGATTAGCGAGCGCTTTCTGTGGTCCGGGGAAATAAACGTGCCGACGCCACAGGCTTACGGCGTTATTCAGGAGCAAACACCCCAACCGGATTACATCACCGACGAAGGCGTATTGATTTATCAGTCTGAGCGTGGACTGATCATTATTACCGGCTGCGGGCATCGAGGAATAGAGAACATCGTCCGCCATTGTCAAAACATTACGGGTACCACCAGGATCTACGCCCTGATCGGCGGCTTTCATTTACGCGCGGCGTCGCCGAAAAAATTGTGGAAAACGCGTCGGTTTCTCCGTCAACAAAAGCCCGAAAAGTTGCTCGGCTGTCATTGCACCGGTTCGTGGGGACGTTTTTGGCTGCCCGGAACAGACGCGCCAGCAACGGGAGATGTGATTGTTCTGGCTGAGTAAAAACGGCATACCCAATAAGGAAAACGGAAGCCTCGCGGCTCCCGTTTTATCTTCGTAACAGGAGTGAGTTAACTATCACTACATCGTAACGATAGCGGGCTCATCAAATACGGTCAGTTTTGGCGCTTCGCCGGTATATTTTTCTGCATACACCAGACTGGTATTGCCTGCACAGCCATTCGCCAGTCTTGAGGTTGGAATATCTGCCGTCAATACGTTGGCGCCGCCGTTTTTACAGATACCGTTTTCAATATCTGGCCAGGCTCCTTCATGAATACAGATGATCCCTGGTTTGATTCCATCGCTGACGTGCGCCCCAACCAGCACCTGTCCACGACCATTCCAGACGCGTACCAAATCCCCTTCGACAATACCTCTGGCTTTTGCATCGTCCGGGTGAATAGTCACCGGTTCGCGATTAGCAATCGCGTACTCTTTACGCAGCGCAGCGTAGTTCAGCTGGCTATGCAGACGATGCGCCGGATGCGCCGTCAGCAACTGTAGTTGATCCTTATCCGCAGAACCTTTCCACTCATCCGGTTCAATCCATGATGCATGCGGCGGACAGTCTTTGTATTTATAGCCCTCAATCGTTTTCGAGTAGATTTCAATCTTACCGCTCGGCGTACCGAGCGCGTTCATCACCGGATCGCTGCGGAAATCGGCGTAGCGCACATATTTGTTGTTCTTCTCATTTTCCCGCATTTCTATCAGTTTATTCTGCTGCCAGAATGCGTTGAACTGCGGCATAGCCACACGCTGGGCGCGGGCGGCTTTTTGCGCAACGTCGTAGAATTGCTTCAGCCACGCCATTTCGTCTTTGCCTTCGCTATAGACTGCTTTTCCACCAGGCTTGAGCATTTCGGCCAGATCGGCAAATACGTCAAAGTCATTCCGCGCTTCAAATTGCGGCTCAATGACCTGCTTCATCGGCACCAGGTGCTGATTACTGTAATCGCCGGTCATGGTCAGATCGTTACGCTCAAACGAGGTGGTGATCGGCAGGACAATATCGGCATGTTTGGCTGCGGCCGTCCAGTAGCACTCCGAGATAACAACCAGTTCAGGCTTCTGCCAGGCTTTAATTAAGCGGTTGGTATCCTGATGATGGGTAAAGTTAGCGCCACCCGCCCACCAAATCATTTTGATCTCCGGGAAGGTCTGCTCTTTACCATTATGCTGATATTTTCCGCCCGGATTCTCCAGCGCTTCGACGATGCGCGCTACAGGCAGGTTCGTCACGGCATCAGAAACCGCCCAGTCATTTCCTGCTGACGAGCCGCCCTCAATTTTGGCCGAAATCGCCGGTAATACCCCGCCAGTGCGCGTCGGGTTTCCACCGTTGGAGTAGTGATAAGAGAAACCAAAACCACCGCCTTCGGTACCAATTTGCCCGAGCATTGCCGCCAGCGTCACCAGCATCCAGTGTTTTTGCTCACCGTATTGCTGACGTTGGATCCCCCACCCTGCCATCAGCATGGTTTTGTTGCTGGAGAAAATGTCTGCCAGTTTCTCCAGCTGTTCCGCAGGTACGCCACACACACCTGATGCCCATGCAGCAGTTTTCTCAATACTGTCACTCTTGCCCAGCAGGTACTCTTCAAACTGCGGATATCCGGTGGTGTATTTTTCCAGGAACGCTTTGTCGTGGAGATTTTTCTTCACCAGCGTATGGGCAATGCCGAGCATCATCGCAACGTCAGTGCCCATGTTAGGCGCGATCCAGGTGGCATTATCCCCAAAGAATTCAATAGTTTCAGAACGCATCGGATCGATTGCGATGACGCTTTTCCCTGATTTCTTCAGCAGATTAAAATATTCGATACCTTGTTCGTCCGTACTGCTCCAGGCAATTTTTAATGTATTCAGCGGGTTCATACCCCACAGCACTACGACCTGGCTGTGTTCCAGCACCATAGGCCAGGTGGTTTGCTGTTCGTAGACTTCAACCGATCCCACAACGTAGGGCATGATGACCTGCGCGGCCCCGGTAGAATAATCTCCGGTATGCCCGGCATATCCACCCGCCATGCTCATATAACGTTGCAGCAACGTTTGTGCTTTATGCAAAACCCCGCTGGAGCGCCAACCGTAAGAGCCAGCAAACACCGCGGCTGGACCGTAACTGCTGCGGATCCGGCTATGCTGTTCATGAATCAGTTTTAGCGCCTGCTCCCAACTCACCCGCACAAAAGGATCGCTGCCGCGTTTGCCGTCCGCTTTACCCGGATTTTCCAGATAGCTTTTGCGCACCATCGGATATTTTACGCGGATATTGGTGTGCACCTGGTCCGGCGCAGTTTGTTGTAATGAATTCGGTACTGTTTTCGGTAATGCACCTTTTGAGGAAACAACCTTGCCGTCTTTTACTTCCACATACACAGCTCCCCAACGTGCGGCCGTCAGGATTGCCCCGCCATTTTGGCCTTCCGCCCAGGCTGGCATCGGGATCACCGAAGAAATCGCCATAGTCCCGGTTGCCGCGCCAGCCGTCTTGATAAAGTCACGTCTTGTGAGTTTCATGATTTCTCCTGGTGTTATCGCTTATTTGTTCATGTCTTTCGCGTTGTACTGGAAGTAACGGCTCAGTATATCCAGTTCGTTTTCACTGATATTGGTGCGCGCACCCATCCCTTTTGCCACTGAAGGCCAGGCGTTGAGCGTAAAGTGATTAGCAGGAATCGGTGCATGGCAACCTGCGCAATACACATTGTCGAGCTTGCGGGCGTAATCCCACATCGGTTCACGACTGGCGAGCGCGGAGCCACTCCATTCTACTTGCAGAGCCACGTCCCGCCACGTATTGCCGTAGTCATCCTTTTTCCAGTCGGAGAGAACCTTGAGCGACTGCTGTCCTTTTTCACTGAGGCTTGCAAGGATCAAACGCTGCCCAGCCGCGTAGTAAATAACCTGTTCACTTCCCTGCATCTGGCTGCCGCGGATCTCCACCAGCCGCGAGTTGTCCATCGATTTCAGTACCTGCATTTGGGTCGCCGGATAAACCGTTCCCAGATCACCGAGCGAGGTATTACTGACGGCATAAAGTTTTTCTGCCGTTGCAGGCGTGGAGGCAGACTGTGCTTCGAGCCCTTTTAGGGCACTGTCATCCATTTTTATTTCAGGAGGGAAATGAGCGACGCCTTTGTGGCAATCAATACAGGTTTGTTTTTCCGCAATCCCCATTTTGTGCATTTTCTGCGCATCGGCGCTTTGTGCAGCAAGATCCATCGCATCCATACTGTGGCAACTGCGACAAGTCGCCGAGTCGCTGGCTTTCAGTTGCGCCCACACGGTTTGCGCCATTTCCAGGCGATGTTCTTCAAACTTTTCTGGGGTATCAATTTTCTTAGTAACGAACTGATGATAAACATCTTTTGTTGCCCGAAGTTTGGCAACCAGGAAATCAAGACCACCTTGTGGAATATGACAATCCGCACATTCAGCGCGAATACCTTTCTTATTTTGAAAATGGACCGAACCGGTATATTCCTCATAAGGCGCTTGCATCGTATGGCATGACAGACAAAATTCAGTACTCGACGTTTTATGTAATGTCCATTGCCCAGCCAAAACGATCACAGCCCCCAGAACAATGCACAGCAGCATTGTCCATAGAATAGTTTTATTTATTTTTCTCATTTTTCATTCCCACAGGCAATCTACCCTTTAATAGGTAGACAGTAATTACACTGGCTTGGTTACTTATTGATATTCATCAAGGCCAGAAGGAAATGAGAATCAGCTGATAGGCAAGTTTGAAGGCGATCGCATATTTATTACAACAGAGGTTTTTCTTTAAAATTCAACATAAAAACAGAACAATAAACCTGGTGATAAGTTTAATAACCCATTATTAAATAAAATATCAGTGTAAAAAGTGGAAGACCCACTCCAGGGGCATCTATCCCCCCCCAAAAAACACTACGTTATATAAATAAATACATAATGGAAAGGAAAAAAATGAATCTCTTTCACCTGGTATGAGATCGGGAGATAAGCACCTATTCTTGATCTGGCTGCTTATTATACAGGTTATCAATTCGCTACACTCAGGATGGCGGTATAACAAACAAGAGGTGGTGAATATGTATCGTTCTATTCTGGTGCCGATTGATATCTCTGAAACCGATGTAACGCGTCAGGTGATCCCACAGGTCGAGGCGCACGCAAAAACCGCAAAGGTCCATTTTTTAGCCGTTATCCCTACTGTCCCATTCTACGCATCACTGGGACTGGCCTACTCCAATGAATTCCCAGACAGAAGTGGCATTCAAGCTAAGGCCACCGAAAAGCTGCAAGAGATTGTTAAACAATTCAACATTCCTGCCGGCAGGACGGAACTGCACGTCGTTTACGGCCCGCCTAAAGATCAGATCTTAAAGTTAGCGGAAGCGGTAGATGCAGAACTCGTCATCATCGGTTCGCATAAGCCGGGTTTTAGCACTTATCTGCTGGGTTCAACGGCCTCCGCCGTGGTGCGCCACGCAAAATGCCCGGTGCTTGTAGTGCGGTGACATGCCGACAAAAGACCATACATACGGGAGCGAATCAGCTCCCGTTCTTATTGGTTTAAAATTTCATGAAGCTCGCAAATACTATTCACTTAGATTTTAGTGAGAAGCCCTGAACAAAGATAAGTCAATCTCGTCATGGATACGTGTTGCAATACTGATTACTGATTGCGCAAAGCTACCTTCGCCACGTTCAAGTAGCAATGTCCAGGCATCTGACTCCATTGTCCAGTTACGTGGAACATTCATTCCTTCATCGACATAACACCACCAGGGCCACCACCCTTCACTTTCAGCTTCAGCATCGACTTCAGCGTCGACTTCAGGGTAAATTTGGCACATGGCTTTAGCGATTGCAGGAAAGACATCGTGATGAAACTTTTCGTTTGTCTCGTTGGTTAAGCAGATCCCATAGGCCAGATTTCGATAATCGCTTGTCTCAAATTCCCAGCATAATTTAAAATCATCACCTTCTTTAAATAACATCGAAAATGATGCGTATTTACTGCCCGAGCGCAACGCATCATTCATATCGACATTGATGCCAAATGGTGACAATTGCTGACGCAGATACAAGATAAAATCTTTCCACAGGCGTTCTTTAACCTGACGCATATTCTGAGCAATTAAAAATGCTGCGCTTAGGTTTTGGGGGGACGCGACCAGTTTTTCTGTTAATTCACTTTGCAATTCCATAGCGGTTTCTCCATTAATATCTTCACGAATAAATTTTAGTAAAGCATCGACAAAACAGCGCACCGCAGGTGCCTCTACGCGTAACGCACAATCTGAAAGCCACCTTTCCAATTGGAAGAAAGTGATGGGTTTTACATATTTTTTTATCTCGTCTGATGACTGAGAGTGAAAAGTAAACTCACTCATCTCATTATTGCAGAGATATATCAAAGACCAGCCAATTCCTCGCCGCTGCGCTTCCGCAGCTAACCAGTGAGCATAATCGTGAAGTTGATCTTTTTGATCGATCGCCCAAGGCTTATTTTCAATACCTGTTAACTCGTTTTGATCCACAATCAATATGTCAATTCTTCTGCTGCCAGAAATAGTATATTCGGTAAATACCTGAGCTTTCTTGTCAGGTACAAAATTTTCTGGCTTCTCTATTAATTGATAGAAACCACTGAGAAATAGATCACCCTGAGCATGACTTTCATCGGGCCTCAGAAGAAATGCCAGGCATTTAGAAAGCGTATTTTCATTTATATGAAAGAATCGAAATAAATTAAAGTCAGGGGCAATTCTACTTGAATATCGTTTCTTTGCTTGCTGATAACCTTCCTGGAGAAGCACAGTACTACGCAATAACTCTTGTATATGTTCCCACTCATCAATTGTTTCCATGATTCATTCCTTTGTAGCGTAAATTGTCCTGCTGAAATTTCTCTGGCGGCGTTATTCAGCTATTGTTGATTAAGATCGCATTTGTCTAAGGCCAAACGTATTGTAATCCTACGCTATCTTTCAGCCAACATCTTTGGAAAAGGGCCCGACCAGATTTTGAGGCATCATGAATGGGTGTTCGTGCATACGAAAGTAGGGATTCCGGCGGATCGATCACGGTAAGGAAGATGCGTGTACGCCGATATGCTCAACTGGTGCCGACCCCCTTTAAATGAACACGCACGGAAAATTGATGCCATTTTGGTAAAAATGCGGCAACTACGATACAAAGAGAAAATCAGGATGGTTTGAAACTGGCGTAAACGACTGAAATATAATGGTACGCCCTGTAGGATTCGAACCTACGACCTACGGCTTAGAAGGCCGTTGCTCTATCCAACTGAGCTAAGGGCGCATTGCGAAGTGAAGACTTCATGCGGATGAAACGCGTGAATTATACGGTCAGCGCCTGCTTAGTCAATGCCTTTTGTTCTGGTTGCTTGCGAAGTGTACGAATGGTGGTTTTTTCTGCTCGTCCACGGGTATCCAGGAAATCACCTGGTAACAACTGAGGCGCCGTAAAGCCCGGTTTAAGGTTAAATGTATTTAGAAAATTAATGATTTTGCTTAACATTCTCCTACTCCCTTCCCTGCGGTTTAGGATCCCTTCAATGTTAAGTATCGCCATCAAAGACGAAAATAGTCACTTCGAACATGGTCTGAAAATCATCATTACTCGTCTGACGAATCAGTGGCGTCAGGAGATTTGCTTCTTGCCTGTCGACGATATCGATCGTGCAGACATCGCCTTTTTATCGCTGGATGAAGAGTGGCTCAGCGCGGGCTGTTACGAAATTCCCCGCCACACCCGTCACCAGCATCGGGTCATTATTTGCAGCAAATGCGATAAAGATAAGCTGATGTTCAGGCCCTGCCTGTACATGCTACCGCTGATTTATCGCGAAGATGATGTCGAAGAGATCGGCAAAAAAATGGTACTCATTTTGCAAAAACGCGCACTCCGTTCCAGCGTCCCTGCCACCATCTGTCACTACTGCACCACCCGCAACTTTTCCATTGCAGAGCGCCAGTTTTTAATGTTCCTCGCCAGCGGATATACCTTCGCCGAAACCGCACAGCGTCTTGCACTCAGTGAGGTAGAAGCGAAGGTAACGCGTCGGAGTATTATGAGAAAACTGCAGGTGAAAAATGAACAACAATTCTTAAGATACATCAGGGTTAACCTGAGTTTTCTACAAAATTGAACCGTTTCTTATGCGCTGGAAACTTTATGAGAAATGTCTCATGTGCAATTAAGTATATGCGCCTACTGCCCCCATTTCTATGCTGCCACAATAATGCCTATGTGTTATTTCCGGGGTAAAAATAAAACACTCTCGGTAATATTTGCTCCGCGTGGGAGGATATCATGATACCGAGCCTGCTATTGTGCAACGATAAATATGAGTACGCACATCCTTCAATAAAAAATGATGCTAACGTTCTACTTTCAACACTGAAATTAGAACCCATTGTCGAGTTATCGACTTCGCACCGATACGGCTTTGAAGTCCTGACTCACCTCCCGCGAAAAATGAATAGCGAGAACTATTTTCGCCAGCTTTCTTTCGCACAACAACAAAGCCTGTTTTATCGCCAAATAGCCAACATCGTACATTATCAGCCCGGCTACGTTTATTCACTGAACCTGCCGATGAAGGCCTTTCTGAACTGGACGTCATTTCATTGGCGTGATGTTACGTATCCACCTAACCTTGTCATCGAAATACAGGACCCTGCTACATTCCTTTTGCTCAATGTTGCTCAACGCCATGTGGCGTATAACGCTATGCAGCATGTTGAAGCGTCAGGCACCCCTATCTGGATGGATGACGTCAATGAAGAATTACTCATCGCATTCATTGAGGCTAATTGGCACCTGTCAGGCATTAAACTGGATAAAAATACCTTTTGGACACTGAGTAAAAAACCCAGCAGGCTCCAGCAGATCATTAAGAAAGGACAAGCAATCGCAAATCAGGTGATTGTCGAAGGGATTGAAACCCAAACGCACAAGGAAATTGCCCAGCGAGCCGGCGCGAAATTGGGTCAGGGGTATTTATGGCCCGCCATTTATCCAGGGCAGGAGAAATAAAACGGAAAGGAAAACAGGAAGGATGCGCAGCGTACTACGTCGGGAACGACATCGCCGTTTACAAAACACTCACTGTACCCATCAATATCATCACTGTGCGCCGCAGGTATTTGACCGGCTTGAATATCTGGCACAAAAAATCAATTATACATTACCGGGAGACACTGTATCTCAGGCAATTATCACCACCGATTACTATCTCGCATTTACACTGAACCGCTATTTATTTTCAGGTACCCGTACGGCTGTTTTCCAGAATTTTGAGTCGGCGCTCGACAGTCTACAATCCCCTGAATCCAGTCAGTTAGTGATTGATATGGAAGGATTGCCATTCTCGTACTTCGAGACGCTCCAACAGTTACGTCTGCTGGTT
Source organism: Citrobacter sp. wls711 (assembly GCF_005281055.1). NCBI lineage: Bacteria > Pseudomonadati > Pseudomonadota > Gammaproteobacteria > Enterobacterales > Enterobacteriaceae > Citrobacter > Citrobacter sp. wls711. Next base: position 208,258 of record NZ_SZXC01000007.1, read on the forward strand.
AAACAGCGTAATGACATACAGATTTTTTTATTACTCAACGATAATGACGAAAGTCTGGGTAAATTTATTGCCATGACCGGTCCTTTTTATGTTCTCCCCCGCCGTCAGCGCCTTGCAGACATACGTCACGCTTTATTATCTCCAAATCTAAATAATATTCATTCTTCGCGTTTAAACCTGGCTGACTGGGAGATGGTTTCATTACTGTTGCAAGGTGAATCCTTAAAAAAGATTGCCCAGTTACAGAACCGGCCTTACCACCGCATTATCTATCGTCTGAATCAACTGATTACGTACCTCGGATTGCCACACCGTCAACGTTTTTTGCATCTGATACACCGTCTCAACGTTACCTCTCATCATTTAATTTAACACCATAACTCTATGTGAAATAAGATTTTTTAAGAATTTACTTATTTACCACTGAGAAACTCCATGTATTTTTTACATAATTTTAATATTTACAACTCGTCCTGGTATTATGCCTACCGCGTGGACCGTACTTAACCCTACGAATACTGTGTATTACGTCATAATGGCCGCCGACGACCGCCTTAACAAAACCTAAACAATCAGCCTGTTGTATTGTTTTTAGTATTTTAAAAAAACTTTCAATCTGCCATAATTAAAACAACAGGAAAATAATACTAGCAATCGCAAACATACCGGGATCTTTCAGGATATCGTAACAGCCATTAAGAAGTTACTTACCGCAAGACTTTTCCGCATGAGTAGAGTAGGTATAATCCCTACTGTTTAATGATTAATTGTTAGTTTTTTCTGGTGTGAAATGGATATTCCACACACTCATTGTTCTTACCAAGAACGACTGAATAAACAAGGATGAAGTCTTATTTATTCGGTTCTTCTCGCAGAACAACCCTTGGCTATTTGACAATATTAATAACGCCTGATGTTTTATCAAAATCGCAAGATACACGAACAGTTTGAGGCATACAACAATGAAACCAGCATCCGTTATTATTATGGACGAACACCCTATTGTCAGAATGTCGATAGAAGTGCTGCTCGAAAAAAATAGTAATATCGAAGTGGTACTGAAAACTGACGACAGTCGTACGGCAATAGATCACCTGCGCACCTATCCTGTCGATCTCGTCATTCTGGACATTGAACTGCCTGGTGCCGATGGATTTACCCTACTCAAGAGAATTAAATCACTGCAGGAAAAGACGCGGGTTCTGTTTCTGTCCTCAAAATCAGAATCTTTTTACGCCGGACGCGCTATCCGGGCAGGTGCAAATGGTTTTGTCAGTAAACGCAAAGATCTGAATGATATCTACAATGCGGTGAAAATGATCTTATCCGGTTATTCTTTTTTCCCGTCAGATACGCTTAACTTTATTAATAACATTAATATACGTAAAGGAGAGCTGAATGACATGCCGCTCTCCAATCGCGAGGTCACGGTGCTACGTTATCTGGCAAATGGGTTATCCAATAAAGAAATTGCAGAGCAGCTATTACTCAGCAATAAAACGATCAGTGCGCACAAAGCCAATATCTACGCCAAACTTGGTTTGCATACCATTGTCGAGCTGATCGATTATGCGAAAATGCATGAATTAATGTAATCCCACTCCCGACCAGATGACGTTCGGGAGTGAGTGGTCAGTTATAGTTGATCATAAACGTCGCATCAGCCCTGGCAAGTCCGGGCTGGACCCCATCAGCTAAGGCAATATAGTTGGCGAAAAAGGTCAGTGTGGCATTGCCATTTTCGTCAATACTCACCGTCTGGCTCGCCTGTTCGAGCGGCAACCGTGTACGATCGCTGTCATGCAGTTCAATCGCCACCTTTTGCGCCATCGCCGTATTATCCAGCGCCAGTAGCGTGGTACCCGCTGCCGGCGTACCGGAAAAGGTAATTGACGCCGACCCAGGCGGGCAGCCTTCCAGCTTTAGCGAAAAAGGAACCGGTTGGGTGGTATCACCACTGGTTTTTAACTGCTTTGTCGGCCAGGTACCGAGGTCCACGTATTTATTGCTGTCGCTGGCAATCACGGCACAGGTAAAGTCCACTACATTACCGCGCAACTCAATATTGATCTCGCCCAACGACGTATCCGCCCGACTTAGCGAGGTAAACGACAGCGCGGCAGCAACCACCAACAGTATGCGAATGACCATTGCGCGCCTCTTAGTCATAATCTACTCGCAGATATCCACGGGCAGTAAATGGCCCTTCCGCCGGTTTATTGCCCGTCACGCTAACCGGCCACGCCCGTATACTGACGCTCGCCGCGGCGTTATCATCCAGGCGAAACGGAATCGTACTGGACAGGTTGTTAGGTGTTAGCGGTACACCGCTGCTGTCGGCAACAATAAAGCCTAAATCGGCGTTGTCCGATACCATCATTTGCCCGGAGGACTTTTCGGCTTCTACGCGCATAGTCAGGTAGGCCTGCGCGGCAACATTGGTACATTTTATGGCCATCGTTTTGGTCTGCGGATTGACGCCTTCTGGCCGATTTCCCGCCCCAGCCTTGCTAAACAACGACGCGCCGATATCACCAAAATCAAATTCGACAACCTGCCCGGCATTCACTTCGCAGTTTTGCGGCACCTCAACCTTACCGCTGTAGCTGATGGTGTATACCGGCACACTCAGGGCATCGCCGATGCTGGTCGTGACATAGACCCTGAACATCGTTTGGCGGGGGATTGGTACCATGTTAATAAATGAGCGGATCACTTTTAATTTGAATACCAGCTTTGAATCCATGACGCCAAAGGGTTTCTGCTTAGGTACGTTTGGGTGAGTCCCCATACGAATATCGTTACGTGGAGGATAAAACAGTCCGGCATAGCTGTCGGTGATACTCATAGCCCCCAACAGGTAATCATTCAGCTTCAAATACTGAAAGCCCCCTTCCGTACTTTGCACCGGGAGTTCCGTCACGTAGCTGCGGTAGGTGTAATTTACCGTCGTCCCCGCAGGACAGGTCGCATTAACCCCAACCCAACCGGACTTTTCCGGCAACGTCACGACCTGACCGGGGCGGTTATTACTGCTGTTAAAGACGTTCGACAGATCGTAAAACACATCCGTCGGCGTGCCGTTCGAATTCTGGCAGACCGTGGCCCATGACGAATTTGCCAGCAGCAGTAAAGCGCTCCCGAGTAACCAACCAGTTTGTCGTTTCATCGTATTATTCCTTTCATGCCGACGGGCGTTCGCAGGTCACATTGGTGAGCGTTACCGCCTGTTTCAGGCTCTCCTCAGGCAAGGCATAGTGCGCCGTACAGCGCGCGTTCGCGCCTTCGCCCCACTGGATCAGCAACTCGCCTTTTAGCGGCAAACCGCTCAGGTAGATTTGTCCATCGTCTCCCACCATGCTGGTTACGCCGCTGGCGGTTTCACGCACAATGGAGCCAAACGGTACCGGTTTACCCGCCTGTTGCGCCGTAATTAACGCGCGCACGCCGATACGCGTATCAAACGCCGCTCTTACCAGCGCCCCCTGTGTCGGTACCACGCTGCTGACGTTATTTTCCACATCGGTATGGTTGTTCATTGAATTGGTATCCAGCGCCACACGGTTATAGCGATAGACGGTGGCGTACGGCATGACCGCGTAGCCACGCCAGTCGGTCTGCACCCCGGTCTGGTTCTCTATCCTTACTCCCTGGGCGCCTGGTGCTTTGATCAGCACATTGGTATCGCCCAGCGGCTGGCTCAGGGTGATTCCGTCCGCATGCCCAATCACGCCGCCGGAGAGCTGCCAGTTATAGTCATGCTGGTCGCGGTCGTAGTTGTATCCTATGCCCAGCGTGCCATAGGTCGCCTGCCAGTTTGCGCTGGCGCTACCGCTGTAACCGTTGGTGCTGCTGTGCCCCTGGTTTACGCTGTAGCTCAGGTTGCGCCCGTCAAGCAACGTCCCGCCAATCCCGCTCTGCCAGCTGTTTTGTCCGTTGCTATTGCGGTTAGCGTTGAAGGTGGCATAGGTGCGATCGAGCGCGTTATCGCGCGTGTAGCGTCGCCCGGTCAGCAAGCTAAACGGCACCGACATATTGAAGGCCAGAATCCTGTCGGTGTCGGCAATCCCTACCGATTCGTTCCACGACCAGGAGAGCGAATAGCTAATCCCCTGCCAGCCGCTGGCGTAGCCGAGCTGATACCAGGTGTTGGTATCGGACGTATTCCAGTAAGTTTGCTGACTGCCTGAGACATACAGCGATCCGTAATCTCCGAGATTCTGCGAGATGTTGATCTGAAAACGGCCTTTTTTGCTGTAGCTCAGATTGTGATAGCTCTGGACCACCGGCACTTTATGGCGATTGCCTTCGCTGTCGTATTCGTACTCGTAACCTTCCATATTGCGATACGCCACGTCGTCGAGGGTATAAAACCCCCGGGTCGAATAGCGATATCCCAGTAACTGGAAGTTGGTGCCGACATTATTCAGTGATTTTGCGTACAGAAAACGCAGCGATTGCCCCTGGTGGGTGCTGTCATCCGCCAGTTGGCTGCGCGCATGGGTTAAATCGACGGAGACCGCGCCCCAGTCGCCGAGGTTGCGCCCGGTACCGAACACCAGCGCGCGGTAACGTGAGGCCAACTGCGTGCCGCCATAGGCCGTATAGCCTTCAGGTAGCCCGGCGATTAACGTGCCCTGGACGAAAAACGGTGATGACTGCTGGCTGTTACCGCTGCGGAAATCCCCGGCCACCAGGTCGTATTTCAGTCGCCCTTCGCGCTGTAACAGTGGAACCGTGGAGTACGGGACGGTATAGCGCTGCTGGCTGCCATCTTTTTCATCTACCGTCACCTCCAGGTCACCGCTGGACGACGTCGGGTTGAGATCGGTAATCGAGAACGCCCCAGGCGACACATAGCTTTGGTAGATAACATAACCGTTCTGGCGAATGGTCAGTTTCGCCGCCGTACGGGCAATGCCGCGAACCGTTGGCGCGTATCCCTGCAAGCTATCCGGATACATGCTGTCTGACGAGTAGAGCCGCGCCCCGCGAAACCCGACGCTGTCAAAGACGTCGTTACCGGTGTTGCTGTCGCCCATCACCAGCTCACCTTTCAGCGGGATAATGGCACGCTGAAGCCAGGTACCGATGTTTTTCCAGCTCTGCGAGTGATATCCGTCGCCTTTGGAATAGCTCCAGGCGCCGTTGTTTCTCAGCCGCCAGGGGCCATAGTTCAGGCCGCTCAACATGCTTAAGAAATAGCTGTCAGAATCGCTGCCACGACTGCCGGTAAAGCTGTAGTTCACCAGCGCAGCCGGGATCCCTTCATCCCATTCATCAGGCGGAATATATCCCCGCGCGCTGTTCAGCATACTGGCCTGTGGCAAGCTGATGTTCAGGCGTAGCGTAGAGAAATCGAAGGCGATTTCGCTGCCGGGGATAGCCTCGGGCAAATTAATACAGGTATTGTTCGGGTCCTGACTGAGCGCCGGAAACGCCGCCGTATTGACCCCCAGACGCTTAACCCAATCGAGACCAAAACATGGCGTCAGCCCACCAGATTTCTCGCCGGTACTCGCCTGACTGGTGGCGAAATGAACATCCTGGGTGGCAATAAATTCATCATTACGCCAGATATCCACGCGGTAGACGCCCTCAGGCTGGTGATTCCCTTTTTCAAAACGCGACAAATCCGCCACGGACGCCGTATCCGCAGATAAAAATGCCGGGTTAAAATAGCTTTCCCCGTGGCCTGACAGCGGAAATAAGGCAGCCAGCGTGGACAACGCCACGCTCGCCAGCGGTGGCGTAATCCCCGGTAACCGGCCAGGTAAGTACGTTGTCTTATTCATCGTTTATCAACGCACGCTAACCGTTTTGGCAGGTGTCACTGCGCCGTAGTCATTAACCGTCTGGAACGTCACGCTGCCCTGAACGCCCGCAGGCAGCGGGATCTGCGCCGCGTTCTTCGGTGCCACCATGACGTTATCAACCTTCGTTTTTCCCACATTGAGGTTAACCAGCGTGACGTAATACGCTGACGGATTCGTAATTTTCAGCTGCGTGCCGGTACGGGAAAATTGCAACATGCCGGGCGCGTCTTCCGGTACCTGTGGCAGGTTATTTGGCCGGACAAAGAGTTTAATACGCGACAAAATCGCCAGTTGCAGAACGTTTTTACCCTCAAGGCTGTCTTTATTGACTGACGGGATCGCCTTCACGTTCATCCAGAACAGCGATTCGCGGTCTGTAGGCAGTGGTTGACCGGCATAGATAATGCGCAGCGTATTTTCACTTTTGGGCTCGCTGACAAACAGTGGAGGCGTCACCACAAAGGCTTTTTCTTTAACGCCTGCGCTATTCTCAATCCATGAATTAACCAGGAAACGTTCTTTAGTATCGCTATTGCTAATAGCCAGCGATGTTTGTTTAGCCTCGGCGGGATAAATAACGCGGGTAGCACCTAATGCAATTCCCCCAGCAGCCTGAGCACTGCAGGAAACAAATAAGGTGAGGAAAATAATAAAACCTGATTTAAGATAATTAAACATGGCTACAAATACCTTTGGTGTGATTATCGTTGGTAAATAAATCAGGGATAGACCAACGTAAACCACACGTCTGAACGAAGCGTTCCTGGCGTTATCTTTTCCGAGACAGCCCGATAGCGCGCGGTGAAGTGAAACGTCATTTCCTGCGTTAAAATTGGGGCGTAATGACGCGGCAGCGCATTCGGAATAATTTGTCGTTGCCCCTCATCAAATAATGCCAGGCCAATACCCGAGGCCGCAGACGCCTCACCGCTGGCCAGAAAGACCTGCGGATCTTCTGCAGGCGTGACGCCGGCAAACGCAATCCCAACATGGTCATAAACGTCGGCACTGCAGGACGTTAAGCGCAGTGAAAACGGTACGCTGGTCGAGGCAAAGCTTCCCGGTTCGCCAAATGCGTTGGTGCGATACTGCCCCATCTGTACCCGCAAGTTCTGGCTATCGGTGGCCACCGTACAGGCCCCATTGACCAGTTGCCCACGCAGGTGAAGGCGACCGCTTTCCAGTATTACCGTGTGTGCAAGCGCAGGCATTACGCACAGCATTCCCGCCAGCGTCATGCCTTTAAAAATCAGTTGCCACATCCTTCGTCATCCCCGGATATTGCCTCATCCATTGAGGCTGTCGTCTTCCTTGCGCCAATCAGAACGGCTTATTCGTACTTCATGATGAAGGTGGCGTCGGCGTTTGCCTGGCCTGGCGTGGCGCTTGCAGCGGTCGCTTTATAACGTGCGGAGAAACGCAGGGTGTTGGTGCCTTCTACCAGCGCCTGGGCAGTAGAGAAGGTGGCACCATCTGGCTTCAGCGCGGTAGACGCGTTGTCCAGAATTTCGATGCCTACACCGCCAGCCGTGGTGGTGTTATCCCCTGAAGATACCGCCAGCAGAGCTGAGTTGGAGGCATCCGCCTGACCCGAAAACGCCACAGCTGCCGTCGCGGCAACCGCAGGATCGCAGTCGTTCAGCACGATGGAGAACGGAATCTGTGCCGTGGTATCGCCGATGGCTGCAAAGCTGGCGGTACGATATTGCCCTAATGTCACCACCTGATCGGCTGACTGTGTGCTTACCGCACAGGCTGCATTGACCAGTTCACCTTCAAAATGAACGGTACCGCCGCTCACGCTGACCGGATCGGCTGCGACGGCGGCCCCTGCAACTAACATCAGGCTGGCAATAACAGAAGTATTTATTAATTTACGTTTCATGGATTTCCCTTGAATTACACACATCCGGTTCCGGTATCCTGCCGGCTCCGTTTGAATCATTATCGACATAAAATGTCAGGCAAATTATCTCTGCATCCTGTAAAGATATATATCGAAAGAGAATTAATGATGCTTGACCCCAACTCTCCTGAGCGCGAGATTCACTAATTAATCTTTACGAATATGACAATTCGTCACAGGGATAAATTAAACATTTCAATTAATGAAAAATACCTGCAAATCCTTGTAATGGCCCTGGCTAATTCTTATTGGGATCTAAGAAATGTCTGGGTAAATATTACTTAAACACCACCACAATGGTACGTAACAGACTGGTTTATGACGCATTACCCATGAAAACAGAAGGGTGATGAGTTGTTTCACTAACGTTAAAATTAATTAGCGTGCTCAGTAATTATTCCTGTCTTTACGATATTGACACCTCACCCGTTCGCACAGCGAGACGTTCCTAATCTCACCTAAAAATGCAAACGAAAACTGACAGCACGCCGCGCTTCTGACAAAATAGTGACATCCCCTTCGATTTAACGTAACAGACGGAATCCTCTCTCTGATGGCAGCAAAGATTATTGACGGTAAAACGATTGCGCAGCAGGTACGCTCTGAGGTGGCTCAAAAAGTTCAGGCGCGTTTAGCGGCTGGATTACGCGCCCCAGGCCTGGCTGTTGTGCTGGTAGGTAGCAACCCGGCTTCGCAAATTTACGTAGCAAGTAAACGCAAAGCCTGCGACGAAGTGGGGTTCGTCTCCCGCTCCTATGACCTGCCTGAAACCACCAGCGAGGCGGAACTTCTTGAGCTCATTGATACGCTCAATGCGGATGCCGCCATCGACGGTATTCTGGTCCAGCTGCCGTTACCGGCGGGGATCGACAACGTTAAGGTGCTGGAACGCATTGCACCGGATAAAGACGTCGACGGCTTCCACCCGTATAACGTCGGTCGCCTGTGCCAGCGTGCACCGCGCCTGCGTCCGTGTACGCCTCGCGGCATCGTGACCCTGCTTGAGCGTTACAACATCGATACCTACGGCCTGAATGCCGTGGTGATTGGCGCCTCAAACATTGTCGGTCGTCCTATGAGCATGGAGTTGCTGCTGGCGGGCTGTACCACCACGGTAACCCACCGCTTTACCAAAGATCTGCGTCGCCACGTAGAGCATGCTGACCTGCTGATTGTCGCCGTCGGCAAACCGGGTTTTATTCCCGGTGAATGGATCAAAGAAGGTGCGATTGTGATTGATGTCGGCATCAACCGTCTGGAGAATGGCAAGGTTGTTGGCGATGTGGTCTTTGAAGATGCCGCTGCGCGCGCCGGGTATATTACACCGGTGCCGGGTGGCGTTGGCCCGATGACGGTCGCCACACTTATCGAAAACACGCTTCAGGCGTGCGTTGAATACCATGATGTAAAGGACGTTTAAGATGGCCACATTTTCACTGGGTAAACACCCACACGTTGAACTCTGCGATCTGCTAAAGCTGGAAGGCTGGAGCGAAAGCGGCGCCCAGGCAAAAATTGCCATTGGCGAAGGGTTAGTGAAGGTCGATGGAGTAGTAGAAACACGTAAACGCTGCAAAATCGTTGCCGGACAGACCGTGAGCTTTGAAGGTCAAAGCATTAACGTCGTGGCATGATCCCAGGGCCGGATGGCGGTTCACACCACATCCGGTCCGTTCCCCCTGATTTTCAGATAATTAACTTCACCTTCACTTCACACCAGGCTGTTAGCCTATCGTTTTCTTATACGAAGCGACTATCATGCCAACCATCGTTACCCACGCAGCTGTACCTCTTTGTTTAGGATTGGGTCTGGGGCTCAAAGTCATTCCCCCACGCTTGTTGTTTGCCGGGGTTGTACTGGCAATGCTGCCTGACGCCGACGTCCTGTCGTTTAAGTTCGGTATTGCCTACGGCAACGTGTTCGGTCACCGCGGATTTACCCACTCGCTACTGTTCGCCTTCGCGGTGCCGTTACTGTGCATCATGATAGGTCGACGATGGTTTAAAGCCGGGCTGGTTCGCTGCTGGTTATTTTTGACGGTGTCGTTGCTGTCACACAGCCTGCTGGATTCGGTGACCACCGGAGGAAAAGGCGTTGGCTGGCTGTGGCCATGGTCAGATGAGCGCTTCTTTGCGCCGTGGCAGGTGATTAAGGTTGCGCCGTTCGCGCTGTCACGCTACGCCACGCCGTATGGGCATCAGGTGATTATCTCGGAATTAATGTGGGTGTGGCTGCCGGGAGCCGTCATGATGGGTGTGCTGTGGTGGTACAGACGTCACTAATAGTGCCTGATGGCGCTACGCTTATCAGGCCTACCGATCATTCCATCGTAGGCCGGATAAGGCGTTAGCCGCCATCAGGCAATTGAGAGAATTACTTACGACGCCAGGTGGTGCCTTGTGGACCATCTTCCAGCACAATACCCATCTCGTTCAGACGGTCACGTGCCGCGTCGGCTGCCGCCCAGTCTTTCGCTTTACGGGCATCTAAACGCTGTTGGATAAGCGCTTCAATCTCAGCGACCTCACCGTCATCCGCCTGCGCACCGCTTTGCAGGAACGCTTCCGGATCCTGCTCCAGCAGGCCCAGCACGCCGGACAGCTTGCGCAGATGCGCGGCCATGGCGTTAGCCGCCGCCCTATCTTCACCCTTCAGACGGTTGACCTCACGCGCCATATCAAACAGTACCGAGTAGGCTTCCGGCGTATTGAAATCATCGTTCATTGCTTCAATGAAACGCGCTTCAAAGGCATCACCACCGGCTGGCGCCACGGATTTGTCAGTACCGCGCAGCGCGGTGTACAGACGCTCCAGTGCAGAACGTGCCTGCTTCAGGTTCTCTTCGCTGTAGTTCAGCTGGCTACGATAGTGGCCGGACATCAGGAAGTAGCGAATGGTTTCGGCGTCGTAGTATTTCAGCACGTCGCGCACGGTAAAGAAGTTGCCCAGTGATTTGGACATTTTCTCACGATCAACCATCACCATCCCGGAGTGCATCCAGTAGTTGACATATTCGCCGTCGTGCGCACAGGTGGACTGGGCAATTTCGTTTTCATGATGCGGGAACATCAGGTCAGAACCGCCGCCGTGAATATCGAAATGGTTGCCCAGCTGTTTGCAGTTCATCGCAGAACATTCGATGTGCCAGCCCGGACGGCCTGCTCCCCACGGGGACGGCCAGCTCGGCTCGCCCTCTTTGGACATCTTCCACAGCACGAAGTCCATCGGGTTACGTTTCACATCCACCACATCCACGCGGGCACCCGCCTGCAGCTGATCCAGATCCTGGCGCGACAGCTGACCGTAGTGCGGATCGGTCGGCACGTCAAACATCACGTCGCCGTTATCAGCCACGTAAGCGTGACCTTTGGCGATCAGCTGTTCGGTGATTTCAATAATTTCCGCAATATGATGCGTCGCACGCGGTTCGAGATCCGGGCGCAGGATATTCAGCGCGTCGAAGTCGTTGTGCATTTCCGCGATCATCCTGTCGACCAACGCCACAAAGCTTTCACCATTTTCATTAGCGCGCTTAATGATTTTATCGTCGATATCGGTAATGTTACGCACGTACTTCAGCTTATAGCCGAGGAAGCGCAGATAGCGCGCAACCACGTCAAAAGAGACGAAGGTACGTCCGTGACCAATATGACAGAGATCGTAAACGGTGATACCACACACGTACATGCCGACTTCTCCGGCATGAATAGGTTTGAATTCCTCTTTTTGGCGCGTCAGTGTATTAAAGATTTTTAACATCGAAGATTCCGTGTAGACGTGTGTGGATAACAAAGCCCTATAATACCTATAAATTGGCCCCGAAGCAGCACACTTTGCAAGGTGATCGAATCTTACGGTTATGCTATAACACACCCCTAACTCTGACCCTGACCAGGGTCGAAGCACCACTCTATCGGAACAGGATGCAAAAATGGTTACTTTCCACACTAATCACGGCGATATCGTAATCAAAACATTTGATGATAAAGCGCCTGAAACAGTTAAAAACTTCCTGGACTACTGCCGCGAAGGTTTCTATAACAACACCATTTTCCACCGTGTGATTAATGGTTTCATGATTCAGGGCGGCGGTTTTGAGCCTGGCATGAAACAAAAAGAAACCAAAGAGGCTATCAAAAACGAAGCCAACAACGGTCTGAAAAACACCCGCGGTACGCTGGCGATGGCCCGTACTCAGGCTCCGCACTCCGCAACGGCGCAGTTCTTCATCAACGTTGCCGACAACGACTTCCTGAACTTCTCCGGCGAAAACATGCAGGGCTGGGGTTACTGTGTATTTGCTGAAGTGGTTGAAGGTATGGACGTGGTTGATAAAATCAAAAACGTTTCTACCGGTCGCAGCGGCATGCACCAGGACGTACCGAAAGAAGACGTTATTATCGAAAACGTGACCGTCAGCGAGTAATCGTGGCGACACTGTTTATTGCAGATCTTCACCTCTGCACGGAAGAACCGGCGATTACCGCCGGTTTTCTGCGTTTTTTAGCCGGTGATGCCCGAACAGCCGATGCGCTGTATATTCTTGGCGATCTGTTCGAAGCCTGGATTGGCGACGATGACCCCACTCCGCTGCACCATGAAATCGCCGTCGCAATAAAATCGCTGGCTGATTCCGGCGTCCCCTGCTTCTTCATTCACGGCAACCGTGATTTTCTGCTCGGCAAGCGTTTTGCCCGCGAGAGCGGCATGACCTTGTTACCCGAGGAAAAAGTGCTCGACCTGTATGGCCGCAAGGTGCTGATCATGCATGGCGACACGCTGTGTACCGATGATGCCGGTTATCAGGCATTTCGCGCCAAAGTGCATCAGCCCTGGCTACAAACACTGTTTCTTGCTCTGCCGTTGTTTGTTCGCCAACGCATTGCCGCAAAGATGCGCGCCAACAGCAAAGCCGCCAACAGCAGCAAATCGCTGGAAATTATGGATGTGAATCCGCAGGCCGTGGCTACCGAGATGGAAAAACACCAGGTCCAGTGGTTAATTCACGGGCATACCCATCGCCCGGCGGTGCATGAACTGACAGCCAATAGACAACCTGCGTTCCGCGTAGTATTAGGTGCGTGGCACAGCGAAGGTTCGATGGTTAAGGTCACGCCCGACGACGTTGAGCTAATTGCGTTTCCATTTTAATTCTGCAGATATTTACACAAAACTATTCGAGATGCATCGAGGCGGCAAATCTGTGAGTCCCCTGGAGCTTACATAAGTAAGTGACTGGGGTGAACAGATGCAGCCAACAAAGAGGCAGCTTGAAGAGTGAAGTGTAAAGTGCGCAATCGTTTTCCTTGTTTTTAAAACATGCTATTCTCTGTGGCCTCTAACGCAGTGTGAAGCACACCCACAGGAGTTTTCAGACGCATGTCTTCCCGCAATAATCCGGCGCGTGTCGCCATCGTGATGGGGTCCAAAAGCGACTGGGCTACCATGCAGTTCGCCGCCGAAATCTTCGAAATCCTGAATGTCCCGCACCACGTTGAAGTGGTCTCTGCCCACCGCACCCCCGACAGACTGTTTAGCTTCGCCGAAAGTGCTGAAGAGAACGGCTATCAGGTGATTATTGCAGGCGCAGGCGGTGCAGCACATCTGCCCGGTATGATTGCCGCCAAAACGCTGGTACCGGTATTAGGTGTTCCGGTGCAAAGCGCAGCGCTGAGCGGCGTAGACAGCCTGTACTCCATCGTGCAGATGCCGCGCGGTATTCCGGTGGGCACGCTGGCGATTGGTAAAGCGGGCGCGGCGAATGCGGCCCTGCTGGCGGCACAAATTCTGGCGACACACGATAAAGAACTGCATCAGCGTCTGCATGACTGGCGTAAAGCACAGACCGACGAAGTACTGGAGAACCCGGACCCGCGAGGTGCGGCATGAAGCAGGTTTGCGTACTCGGCAACGGTCAGCTAGGACGCATGTTGCGCCAGGCCGGTGAGCCGTTGGGGATTGCGGTCTGGCCCGTCGGGCTGGATGCCGAACCCGCTGCCGTTCCCTTTCAGCAAAGCGTGATTACCGCCGAGATTGAACGCTGGCCGGAAACTGCACTAACCCGCGAACTGGCGCGCCATCCGGCGTTCGTCAACCGTGATATTTTCCCGATTATTGCCGACCGTCTGACGCAAAAGCAGCTGTTTGACAAACTGAAGCTGGCTACCGCGCCGTGGCAGCTGTTGGCAGACAAAAGCGAATGGTCTGCGGTATTTGAAACGCTGGGAGAGCTGGCGATCGTCAAACGCCGCGTCGGCGGCTACGACGGTCGCGGGCAGTGGCGTTTACGCGCCCACGAAACAGAACAACTGCCGGACGACTGCTACGGCGAGTGTATCGTCGAGCAGGGTATTAACTTCTCCGGCGAAGTATCGCTGGTTGGCGCCCGCGCCCACGACGGCAGCACCGTTTTCTATCCACTGACTCATAACCTGCATCAGGACGGCATTCTGCGCACCAGCGTCGCGTTCCCGCAGGCCAATGCCAAACAGCAGGATCAGGCCGAGGCGATGCTGTCTGCCATCATGCACGAGCTGGGCTATGTTGGCGTAATGGCGATGGAGTGTTTTATCACCCCGGAAGGCTTGCTGATCAACGAACTGGCCCCACGCGTACACAACAGCGGACACTGGACCCAGAACGGCGCCAGCATCAGCCAATTTGAACTGCACCTGCGCGCCATTACCGACCTGCCGTTACCTGTGCCGGTGGTAAACAGTCCGTCAGTGATGGTGAATTTAATTGGCAGCGACCTGAATTATGACTGGCTGAAACTGCCGCTGGTGCATCTGCACTGGTATGACAAAGAGGTGCGCGCAGGTCGTAAGGTCGGTCACCTGAACCTGACCGACAGCGATACCGCTCGCCTGAGCGCCACGCTGGAAGCGCTGATTCCCCTGCTGCCGCCGGAATATGCCAGCGGCATTATCTGGGCACAGTCCAAACTGAAATAAGCCATTAATGCCGGGGAATGGAATTTGTCCTTCCCCGGCCCCTCCTCTGGCGCGTAAAATCCCCTCCATTGCTGTTTTGTATTTTCAGGATTGAACATGAACGATGGAACGGACTACCGCGCGATTCTGCTCGCCGGTACGCCCTTAATCGATGTACGCGCCCCCGTTGAGTTTCAACAAGGTGCGATGCCGGGTGCAATCAACCTTCCCCTGATGAACGATGACGAACGTGCCGCGGTCGGGACCTGTTACAAACGTCAGGGACCGGACGCTGCGCTGGCACTGGGACATCAGCTTGTGAGCGGTGACATCCGCCAGCAGCGAATGAATGCCTGGCAAGCGGCCTGTCGCCAACACCCTGAGGGAATTTTATGCTGCGCCCGCGGCGGTCAACGGTCACACATTGTGCAGCAATGGCTGCGTGAATCCGGCATTGACTACCCGCTGGTCAGCGGCGGTTATAAAGCCCTGCGTCAGGCCGCGATACAAATAACCGAAGAGTTGGTGCAAAAACCAATAGTCTTAATTGGCGGCTGTACCGGCAGCGGTAAAACGCAGTTGGTGCAATTGCAGCCAAACGGCGTGGATCTCGAAGGTCTGGCGCACCATCGCGGCTCTTCTTTTGGTCGCACGGTTGAGCCCCAACTGAGCCAGGCCAGTTTTGAAAACCTGCTGGCGGTCGAGATGCTGAAAACCGACAGCCGTCAGGACCTGCATCGCTGGGTGCTGGAAGATGAAGGTCGCATGATTGGCGCCAATCATTTGCCCGAGTGCTTGCGCGAGCGCATGACTCAGGCCTCTATTGCGGTGGTTGACGATCCCTTTGAACTGCGCCTTGAGCGGCTGCGTGAAGAGTATTTCGTGCGCATGCACCACGATTTCACCCAGGCATACGGGGAAACCCAGGGCTGGCAGGAATACAGCGAATACCTGCACCACGGTCTGTTCGCCATCCGCCGTCGTTTAGGGTTACAACGTTTTGCGGAACTGACCGAGCTGCTCGACATCGCGTTGAACGAGCAACAGGCCAGCGGCAGCACCGACGGTCACATGGGCTGGCTGGTGCCGTTACTCAACGAATATTACGATCCGATGTATCGTTACCAGTTAGAGAAGAAAGCCGCGAAAATCGTCTTTCGCGGCACATGGCAGGAGGTGAATGACTGGGTTCAGACGCATTAATGCCGGTCGCGCTTATCCGCGCGTTTCGCCAGCCAGTCGCCCAGCACCTGAACAACCTGTACCAGAATAATCAGCGCCACCACGGTGACGATCATGACCTGGGTTTCGTAGCGGTAATAACCGAAGCGAATCGCCAGGTCACCAACGCCGCCGCCACCAACAATCCCGGCCATCGCGGAATAGCCGATCAGGCTGACCAGCGTTATCGTCAACCCACGCAGCAGGCCGGCACTGGCTTCCGGTAACAGCACCGTACAAATGATGCGCATCGGGCTGGCGCCAAAGGCCTCCGCCGCTTCAATAATGCCTTTATCGACCTCGCGCAGGGCGCTGTCCACCAGTCGGGCATAAAATGCAATCGCCGCTACCGACAGCGGTACCGACGCCGCAATCGGCCCGATGGTATTGCCGAGCAGAAACTGAGTTAACGGCAGCAGCAGCACCAGCAGGATCACAAACGGTACCGAACGGATAATATTCACCAGTACGGAACTGAGCAGATACACAAAACGGTTCTGCCAGAATAAATGACGGTCGGTTACGAAGATTAAAAAACCCAGCGGCAGGCCGCCAACAATTGCCAGCACCGTTGAGATGCTCAGCATCTGGAAGGTTTCATTGAACGCCAGCGTCAAATCCGGCAATAAATCATCCACGAATCACCTCCACCTGTGCGGTACGTTGACGAATGTGCTCCACGGCGACATCGACCGCCGCAGGATTATGCGGCGCAGTCAGTTGCACCACCAAAATCCCCAGCGCCCGCTCGCCAATATATTCAATTTTGCCGTGCAGAATATTCACCGCCACGCCAAATTTAACCGCCACCTCGGACAGCACCGGCTGTTCTGCCGAATCGCCAATAAACAGAATTTTTAACAGCTGCCCCGGCAAATGTTGCCGCAGGCGATCCGGTAGCGTCAGGTTGAGCGTGTGCGATACCAGCTGTTGAGTAAACGCGTGCTGCGGATGGGCAAAAACATCAAACACCTCGCCGGATTCCACCACCTTGCCGCCGGACATCACCGCCACGCGATCGCAGATAGATTTGATCACGTTCATCTCGTGGGTGATCAGCACGATCGTGATCCCCAGTTGGGCGTTGATCTGCTTGAGCAGTGCCAGAATGGTGGCGGAGGTTTCCAGATCCAGCGCCGAAGTCGGTTCATCGCAGAGCAGCACATCCGGGTGGTTGGCAATCGCACGGGCAATACCCACACGCTGCTTTTGCCCGCCGCTGAGCTGCACCGGATAACGGTTGGCCTTATCAGACAGTCCCACCAGGGCCAGGATCTCCGTCACGCGTGGGGCAATTTTACTGCCCTCCCAGCCTGCAGCCTTCAGGCTGAAGGCCACATTTTGCGCCACGGTGCGGGTATGCATCAGGTTAAAGTGCTGGAAGATCATGCCGATACGCTGACGCGCCTTGCGTAAATGACGTCCCTCAAGCGCGGAGATTTCCACGCCATTCACTTTTACGCTTCCCTCGCTCGGGCGCGTTAAGGCGTTCAGGGTACGCAGCAGGGTACTTTTTCCCGCGCCGCTGGTCCCAACAATACCGAATATCTCGCCTGCGCCGATCCGCAGGCTGACGTCATCAACCGCGCGGGTTGACGGCCCACGGCCTGCGGTGAAGTCCACGCAAACCTTCTCTATCTCAATCATTGCCACCTCAGAAATGCGAAAAGGGCAGTCATCGCTGCCCTGTTAACCCATTGGCGCAGCGATTACTGGGCTGCCGACATCCATTCCGGTTTCTGGAAGGCGCTGTAAATATTTTTCGGGTCGTCAATCACCGCGCGATAAGCCGGTGATTTCACCGCCTCAACAATGTCTTTGGCGAACGGTTTATCCGCATCTTCACTGCGTACCGCGATGATATTTTTCAGGTTTTCATCCAGATGCTCTTGCTTCAACGCACTGGCGAGATCCAGTTTTGCGGCAACGGCGAAGTTACCGTTGACCAGCGCGCCGGTCACGCCGTCGAGCGTGCGCGGCAACTGGGCGGCTTCCAGCGGTTTGAAAATCAGCCCTTTCGGGTTGCTGGCGATATCACGCTCGGAAGCTTTAGTGGGATCGATATTATCTTTAATGGTGATCAAATCGATGGATTGCAGGAAGCGCAGCCCGCGAGCCAGGTTGGTGGGATCGTTGGAAAGCGTAATCACGTCCCCTTTTTTCAGCTCATCCAGGCTTTTGATTTTATGTGAGTAGAACCCCATACCGGCCGTCGGGACCACAATCAGCTTGCTCAGCTTCAGGCCTTTGTCGGCAGTGAATTTGTCAAAGTACAGCGAGTGCTGGAACAGGTTAGCGTCAATGCTACCGTTGGAAAGCGCCATATTGGGCTGGACGTAGTCGCTGAATTCGCGCACCACCACCTTGTAGCCCTTTTCTTTCAGCGTCGGGGCAATAGCCTGTTTTACCATGTCACCATACGGACCCGGCGCGACGCCGAAAACGATAGTCTGTGGATCGCTATTGGCGTGAGCAAACTGTAAGCCGCAGGCCAGTAATAATGCTCCGGTCGCGATGCGTAAATTGTGGCGCAATCCCATAATCTCTCCATTTTAACGTTGTGATGTGGTGTCTCACGCCGTTCATGCGGCGTTGTTGTTGTTGACCTGCCTAACAGGCTGATTGTTAACATGACACAGATCACAACCTGCTGTCCTTGAAATTATTTCATGATGTTGCAGAGTGTGTAATTGAAGAGAAACGGGAGAGGAGTCCTGCCAGATTTCACCGGCAGGACCAATACAACTTAGAAATCGTAACGCAGACGCACCAGGTTCATGTCGCCCAGGTTGTCGGTACTGGAGGTAAAGACGTGTTCGTAATCTACACGGAAGCCGTAGTCCAGCTGGAAGCTGATCCCCACACCGTTGTCGGTGCGCAGGTAGTTACGGCCATTCACGTATTCAATACGATCGCCCATAAAGTAAGGCTGAACGGATTTCAGCGCATACTGACCCACCGGGAAGGTATAACCCGCGAAGTATTCCAGACCCCAGGCATCACCGGCAAAATAGTCGTTAACCGACACTTTCTTGGTGGTCATGAAGTTTTGATACCAGCCGCCACCCAGCGAGAAGGTCCAGTTGTCCGGTTTCCAGCTCAGCGCAGTACCCACGATGTTCTGATCGTACGTTTTGCTGCCGTTGCCGCGCATTTCCGCACGGGTGTAGTTCCACGCCGTACCCCAGGTTAAGTCGTCGGTAATGTGGTAATCGGCACCCAGCGAGCCGCCGCCTTTACGTTTGTAGCGCAGACCGTTGTTCGGGTTGTAGTCATCGCTGAAAAGATAAGAGGCATAGAGATCTACATCGCCCACGGTTTTCTTATACTTCAGTGATTTACGCGTACGATATGAACCATCGTAGTCGCCATTAATCCCGTTACCTGGTGCCTGACCGATCATGTCGTAGTCCCAGATATCTGTTTTCGCACCGACCACATCATAGTAAATGCTGTTCTGTTGACCAAAGGTCAGCGTACCCCAGGTCGCACTCTTCAGCCCGGTGTACAGCATACGACGCGTGGTGTCGTTGGCACCGTCGGCATGGTGATTATCCCAGTCGAACATCGCCGGGAAGTTAACACCCAGCTCGTAGTAGCTCACCCAACTGATGTCATCAAAGAGATAGTAGTCTGCGGCGAAGCGGAAACGGGTACCGCCATCGAAACCGTTACGCTTGTAGCCATTCTTGCCATCGTCGCCCGCCATGTTCTGGAACTGGGGACGGATACTGCCACCGACTGTGAAGTTAAGACGGCTCAGCGGATTACCCGCCTGCGGATCTTGTTTCAGGACGGTGATTTCCGCCTGGGAGGCGAACGTCGTTAATGCCACTGCTGCGCCGATCGATACCGCCAGCGCTGTTTTTTTTATAGTCATGGATTGTTTTACCTTGATAGATAGCCTGCCAATTATTCAGCACGCAAATATTAACGTTTATTAATACTCGCGTGTTGGCGGGTTTTTATTGTTCCGTGCGGTTAAATATCAAGGAGTTATCAATTTGTGCGGGATAAACGAAAAATACGCACCGGTGTAAAAACCGGTGCGTAATCATCACTAAAATGAATTAATTGTTAAACTGACGAAACAGGGCCTTGCCTTTTAGCAGACGTGCGCCGAGCCACCCACCGCATAATGAGAGCAGCAACGCCCCGCAAACCGGTAAGATGACCCACAGCCGCCAGTCAGGCTCCCACGGGAAATCAAACACGCGGATTTGCAGAACCGCCAGCGCGGTTTCTGCGCCAATGGCCGCAACCAGCCCGGAGACCATCCCCAGCATGGCGAACTCGCACCAAAGCGTGGTGCGCAGCAATTTTTTGCCCGCCCCCAGCGTCCGCCAGACCACCAGTTCCTGATGCCGCTGACGCATGCCGACCTGCACCTGTGCCAGCAGCAGCAGCATGCCACAAGCGGTAACCAGCACCACCATCACCTCCAGCGCCCGGCTGACCTGTTCAAGCACCTGGCCAACCTGTTTGAGGATCGCGCCGATATCCAGCAGGCTGATGGTCGGAAACTCGCGGTTAAGCTGCGTCAGCATGCCGTTGCCATTTTCCCAACGGAAGCTGGTCAGCCAACTTTGCGGCTGCCCGTCCAACGCGCCCTGCGGGAAGATAAAGAAGAAGTTAGGCCGCAGGCTTTCCCAGTCCACCTTACGCAGGCTACTGACCGTAGCGCTGAAATCCTGGGTGTCACCCATAAAGGTCACGCGATCGCCAAGTTTGACGTTCAGTCGCTTCGCCAGCCCTTCTTCCATCGACACTTCACCTGCTTTTGGCGGCCAACTTCCGGCGGTTAACGGGTTATGATCCGGACGGGTATCCTGCCAGGTCAGGTTCAGTTCGCGGTTTAGCGACTCATCCTGATTGCCTTCGGTTGCCTTGTCATTGATGGCGGTCAGACGTGCCCGCACAATCGGGTAAAACGACTCAGGGCTCACCTGATGCTCGGACAGGAACGCCTTCAGCGGCCCCACTTGTTCAGTGGCAATATTGATGAGGAAGTAGTTCGGGCTTTCCGGCGGCATTTGCTGCTGCCAGCGGTCGAGCAGATCGCCCCGTAACACCAGCAACAGCGCCAGTAGCATAAAAGAGAGCGAAAAGGCCGACAGCTGACTCAGCGTTGACCACGGCTGGCGCAGTAAGCGACTGACCGCCAGACGCAGCGGCAGCGAGGTGAGCGTCAGGCCGCGCAGCAGGTTGAGCAGCATCCAGCCCAGCACGCCGCACAGCAGCGCCAGCACCACCGCACCGGCCAGCACCGCCCACAGCAGCATGCTTCCGCCCATCAGCCCGGCCAGCAGCGCAACCACCACGATCGTCGCCACGGGCAAATAGATCTTCAGCGGCCAGACGTTGGCCACCACGTCGCGGCGCAGCACCCGCAGGGGCTGCGTGGCCAGCAGCAGACGATAGGGACGCAGCCCGACCAGCAGTGAAATGACGGTCATGGTGCCGAACGCCCACAGCCACGGCCACAGGCTGGCAGGCGGCAATTCACCCGGTAAAACCGGCCTGAGCAGCAGCACCAGCACGCGTTCAAACAGCAGACCGCACGCCCCGCCGGTGATGCCGGACAGCGCCAACACCATCAACCACTGGCCGACAATCAGCTTGCGTAGCTGCGCCCTGCCCGCGCCGAGCGTTTTTAGTATCGCCACCAGATCGTAGCGGCTGCGGCAGTAATGATTCATCGCCATGGCAACGGCGGCAACCGCCAGCAGCAACGTTAACAGTGCCGACAGCAGCAGGAACTGTTGCGAGCGTTCGAGAGATTTCCCCAACGCGCCTTCATCCTGCTCCAGCCCGTACCAACGCTGCTCCGGTTTTAACTGCGGCAACAGCCACTTTTCATAATCTTCCAACTGCTGCGGCGTGCCGCCAAATTTATAACGCCAGGTCACACGGCTTCCAGGCTGGACGGCCCCCGTTTTTTCGACATCGGCAAGATTCATCATCAGACGCGGTGCTATCTGAAACGGGTTAAACCCGGAATCCGGCTCCTGTACCACCTCGCCAGCAATACGCAGCGTGGCGTCCCCGACATCAATGGCATCACCGATTTTCAAATTGAGCAGCGCCATCAGGCGCGGGGCCAGCAGCACCGAACCGGGCTGCGGTTTCAGCCCTGGCGGGTTGGTTTGCAGCGCGCCATACAGGGGGTACACGTCATCCACCGCTTTGACGTTCGCCAGTTGCGGAGTATCGGCGGCAAAGGTCATGGTGGCGAAGGTCAGCTGTTCGCCCACCTTCAGGCCGCGCTGTCGCGCCTCGTCAATCCAGGCTTTCGGCACGTCCCGCGAGCTTTGCAGCGCCCGGTCGCCCGCCATAAATTCGCGGCTTTGCTGGCTCAGCCCTTTTTCCATGCGGTCGCTGATATTCCCCAGCGCCAGCACGCAGGCCACCGCCAGGCTGAGCGCCAGCCAGACAATTAATAATGAGGGCGAGCGCCATTCGCGCCAGAACCAGCGTGCAATCATGCCTCCTCCTGTAGCTGCCCGTTAACCAGACGTAAACGCCGGTCGCAGCGCGCCGCCAGCTGCGGGTCATGCGTGACCAGAATCAGGGTGGTGCCGTGTTCACGGTTGAGAGAGAACAGCAGATCGGCAATTTTGTCTCCAGTTTGCCGGTCGAGGTTGCCCGTCGGCTCATCGGCAAACAGCACGTCCGGGCGTCCATTAAACGCCCGCGCCAGCGCCACGCGCTGCTGCTCCCCGCCGGACAGCTGGGCCGGAAGGTGGTCAAGGCGTTTGCCTAACCCCAATTGCTCCAGCAAAGCTTTGGCTCCAGCCTGACTGCTGCCACTATTTTCCCCGCGCAGTAACGCCGGTAGTTCGACGTTCTCGAGTGCGTTGAGGGTCGGAATGAGCATGAAGGACTGAAAGACAAAGCCGACATGCTGCGCGCGCAACTGCGCCCGGGCTTCTTCGTCCATACTGTGCAACGGTTGCCCGACCAGGCTGACTTCGCCGCTTGTGCCATCGTCCAGCCCGGCGAGGATCGCCAGCAGCGTGGATTTCCCCGAACCCGACTCACCAATCAGCGCAATGGTCTCGGCGCGTTTGACAACCAGTTCAACTCCGGTAAGGATGGATAGCTCCTGATCACCCTGACCGACGGATTTCTTAAGATGATGAACTTCAACAATGTTTTCCGCTGGCATTTGCCCTTCCTGTTCCTGGTTCTGTTAACTTTCCGCGCCGCCGCGGCGGACACGTTATTAATTCTGGGTGACAGCCTGAGTGCCGGATACCGAATGTCGGCCAGCGCAGCGTGGCCAGCGCTGCTGCATGATAAATGGCAAAACAAAACATCGGTGGTGAATGCCAGCATTAGTGGCGACACCTCACAGCAGGGCCTGGCGCGTCTGCCCGCATTACTGCAACAACACCAGCCGCGCTGGGTGCTGGTCGAACTGGGCGGCAATGACGGCCTGCGCGGGTTTTCACCTGCGCAAACTGAACAAACCTTGCGTAAAATTTTACACGACGTCAAAGCGGCAAAGGCCGAACCGCTGCTGATGCAAATTCGTCTGCCAGCCAACTACGGTCGCCGTTATAATGAAACCTTTAGCGCAATTTATCCAAAGCTCGCCAGCGAGTTTGATATTCCTCTGCTGCCCTTTTTTATGGAAGAGGTCTATCTGAAACCCCAATGGATGCAGGATGATGGTATCCACCCTAATCGTGACGCCCAGCCGTTTATCGCCGACTGGATGGTGAAACAACTCACACCTTTTCTATCCTAAATAATTCGAGTTGTATGAAGGCGGCAAGTGAGAGAGTTCCCAGGGGCATAGATAACTATGTGACTGGGGTGAGCGAGCGTAGCCAACGCACAGACAACTTGAAGTATGACGGATATAGTAAATCACGACTCGTAAAACAACGGAGATCCTGACAGGTAAAGTTATGCAAAAATCGGTCTTAATAACAGGATGTTCCAGTGGAATCGGCCTGGAAAGCGCGCTTGAGCTAAAGCGCCAGGGTTTTCAAATTCTGGCAGGCTGCCGCAAACCCGACGATGTCGCACGCATGAACGGTATGGGATTCACCGGCATCTTGCTGGATCTGGACTCTACAGAAAGCGTGGATCGCGCAGCCGATGAGGTGATCGCCCTGACCGATAATCGTTTGTATGGGATCTTTAATAACGCCGGATTCGGCGTGTATGGCCCGCTGCCGACCATCAGCCGTGAGCAGATGGAACAGCAGTTTTCCGCCAACTTCTTTGGTGCGCATCAGTTGACCATGCGCCTGCTGCCCGCCATGTTGCCCCACGGCGAAGGGCGTATTGTGATGACGTCATCGGTGATGGGCCTGATCTCCACGCCGGGGCGTGGGGCCTATGCCGCCAGCAAATACGCGCTGGAAGCCTGGTCCGATGCACTGCGTATGGAGTTACGCCACAGCGGCATCAAAGTCAGCTTGATTGAACCCGGCCCTATCCGCACCCGTTTCACTGAGAACGTTAACCAGACACAGAGCGATTCCCCGGTAGAAAACCCCGGTATTGCCGCACGGTTTACGTTAGGGCCTGAGGCCGTGGTCGCCAAAGTGCGCCATGCTTTTGAGAGCGATAAACCGAAACTGCGCTACCCCGTTACCCTGGTGACCTGGGCGGTCATGCTGTTGAAGCGCCTGTTGCCAGGTCGCGTAATGGACAAAATTTTACAGGGCTGAGTTGAAGCCAGCGCGTCTGCCCCCATGTAAAAACAAATCGACGAATAGAGAGTGACTCCATGTCCGTACAAAATATTGTCAATATTAACGAATCTAACCTGCAGCAGACCCTTGAACTGTCGATGACCACGCCGGTCCTGTTCTATTTCTGGTCTGAACGCAGCCAGCACTGTCAGCAATTGACGCCGGTGCTGGAAAGCCTGGTCGCGCAGTACAACGGTCAGTTTATTCTCGCCAAGCTGGACTGCGACGCCGAGCAGATGATCGCCTCGCAGTTTGGCCTGCGCGCCATCCCAACGGTGTATCTGTTCCAGAACGGTCAGCCGGTGGACGGCTTCCAGGGACCGCAGCCGGAAGAGGTGATCCGTGCGCTGCTCGAGAAAGTCCTGCCAAGCGAAGAAGAGCTGAAAGCACGCCAGGCCATCGAATTCATTGAAGCAGGCAATCACGCTGACGCGCTGCCGCTGCTGAAAGAAGCCTGGCAGATCTCCAATCAGAGCAGCGAAATTGGCCTGCTGCTGGCAGAAACGCAAATCGCCCTGAACCGCTCCGACGATGCCGAAGCGGTGCTGAAAACCATTCCGTTACAGGATCAGGACACCCGCTATCAGGGTCTGGTCGCCCAAATTGAACTGCTGAAGCAGGCGGCGGACACGCCGGAAATCCAACTGTTGCAGCAGCAGGTCGCAGACAACCCGCAGGATGCCGCACTGGCCACCCAACTGGCGATCCAACTGCATCAGGTCGGACGTAACGAAGAAGCACTGGAGCTGCTGTTCAGCCACCTGAGAAAAGATCTTGCTGCCGCTGACGGCCAGGCGCGTAAGACCTTCCAGGAGATCCTCGCCGCATTGGGCACCGGCGATGCGCTGGCGTCGAAGTATCGTCGTCAGCTGTACGCGTTGCTGTACTAATCCGCATGATGTTGCCCGATGGCGCTTGCGCTTATCGGGCCTACAAATTCTACAAATACCGATCCCGTAGGCCGGATAAGGCGGTAGCCGCCATCCGGTTTCACATTACGTTTTCTTCAGATGCGTTACGACTAATTGGTGACGCGAATTATAGAACTTCCGATAGGTTAAATAGCAGGCGATAATGGTCGACAGGCTGGCGGTAGAAAGCAGCATAAAGGTCACCATAATCTGATATTTGATCGCTTTTACTGGATCGATACCAGCAAAGATTAACCCCGACATCATCCCCGGCAAGCTCACCAGACCGACGGTTTTCGCGGAATCAATGGTTGGGATCAACGACGCACGAATACTGTCGCGAATTAACGGCGCGGAGGCAATCTTCGGCGTGGCCCCGAGACTCAACTTTTCCTGAATTTGCTGCTGTTCGCTGTTAAATCGCTGGCCCAGATTGTTATAACACAGCCCGACCGCCACCATCGCGTTGCCCGCAATCATGCCGGAAATCGGGATCACCTGCATCGGTGTGAACGCAATGGAGCCTGACAGCACCAGTACCGCCAGCGTCAGTCCGGCCCCTGCCGTTATTGCAATAAACGACGAGATAAAGGCGTTGCCGATATATTTACTGCGTTTTTGCGCGTTATAGGCGGCGTTAAGACAGATAAACAGCACCATCAATAAGGTCAGAATACGGTGATTCACGCCAAAGATATATTTCAGCACGTAGCCGACGATAATAAGCTGGATAACCGCCCGACATACGCTCCAGAGAATATCTTTTTCCAGCGCCAGTTTTTCTTTATGGCTAATCAGAATAGCCACCACCACCAGCATCATCGCTAATGCCAGCGACTCATTGGTAATATTATGCTCGTTCATTGCGTGTTTCCTGCATTTCTCCGGCATGCGGTTGAAGGGTTATGACATTATCCGCATGATTAATTTCATCTTTGTCGTGCGTTACCCACAACACCGCCATATTTTTCTCGCGAACGTAGCGATGTATAAGCTCATTTACATTCCGCTTATTGGTTTCATCCAGCGCGCTGGTGATTTCATCGAGCAGCAGAATTTTGGGCAAAAACTGCAAATTACGAATGAGCGAGACGCGTTGCTTTTCACCGCCGGACAGTTCATTGATGCCTTTTTTGAGGATCGTCTCGGGCAGATCAAAGCGCGCCAGATCGGCGAGAAACGCCTCTTCTTGTGGGTGTTTATGCCGAATTTGCCACGGAAAAATGAGATTGTCGTAAACGGTGTCGCCAAACAATGCGGGGGTTTGCGCACAATACGAGACCTGCTGTCGATACGCTTCGGGTTTGAGCGTGGATATCTCCTTTCCCTCAAAGAGGATCTCACCGTTGCTTGGGCTAATTAACGAGGCCACTATCTTCAGCAATGTGCTTTTACCGCAGCCGGATGGGCCTGTTATGAGCTTAAATTCCCCGGCGTGGAGATTAAAACAGATATTATTGAGAATCTTCGTGTTACCCGCCTGCCAGCCGACATCGTTGAGCTGGAGCAAAATACTGCTTTCTTCCATTATCGTTCCCTTTTTACCGCTTTCGTGCAGACAGTCTATACCCAAAATAATTCGAGTTGCATGAAGGCAGCAAGTGAGTGAATCTCCAGGAGCATAGCTAACTATGTGACTGGAGTGAACGAATGCAGCAAACGCACATGCAGCTTGAAGTATGACGGGTATATCCCTGTAATTTATTATTGGGGAGCCACCTTGATAAATCGGGTATAATTTGACTTATCAGGCAGTAAAGGGCAGCGTAACAGGAGGTTTTATCAATGCTCATTTTCATCCCCATTCTCATTTTTGTCGCGCTGGTGATTGTTGGCGCAGGCGTCAAAATCGTCCCTCAGGGATACCAGTGGACGGTGGAACGCTTTGGCCGTTACACCAAAACCCTGCAGCCAGGCTTAAGCCTCGTGGTACCGTTCATGGACCGGATTGGTCGTAAGATCAATATGATGGAGCAGGTTCTCGATATTCCGTCGCAGGAAGTTATCTCCAAAGATAACGCCAACGTATCCATCGATGCGGTGTGCTTTATTCAAGTGATCGATGCGCCAAAAGCGGCGTATGAAGTCAGTAATCTGGAACTGGCGATCATCAACCTGACGATGACCAACATCCGTACCGTTCTCGGCTCGATGGAGCTGGACGAAATGCTTTCCCAGCGCGACAACATCAATACGCGTTTGCTGCATATCGTTGATGAAGCCACCAACCCGTGGGGCATCAAAATTACCCGTATTGAAATCCGTGATGTGCGCCCACCGGCCGAGCTTATCGACGCCATGAACGCCCAGATGAAAGCCGAACGAACCAAGCGCGCCTATATTCTTGAGGCCGAAGGGATCCGCCAGGCCGAAATCGTCAAGGCCGAAGGTGAGAAGCAGTCGAAAATCCTGAAAGCGGAAGGTGAACGCCAGTCCGCGTTCTTGCAGGCCGAAGCGCGCGAACGTTCCGCCGAAGCTGAAGCCCGTGCAACGCAGATGGTGTCTGAGGCCATTGCCGCCGGGGATATTCAAGCCGTGAACTACTTCGTGGCACAGAAATACACCGAAGCGCTGCAACAAATCGGTTCGTCCAATAACAGCAAAGTGGTGATGATGCCGCTGGATGCCAGCAGCCTGATGGGCTCCATTGCCGGTATTAGCGAACTGATTAAGGACAGCGCCAGCGAGCGGAACAAATCATGATTGCGATGATTCTGGTTCATCCACACCTCTTCTGGCTCAGCCTCGGCGGTCTGTTACTGGCCGCTGAGATGTTGGGCGGCAACGGCTATCTGCTGTGGAGCGGTGTGGCGGCAGTCATCACCGGTCTGGTCGTCTGGCTATTGCCGCTCGACTGGGCGTGGCAGGGCGTGATGTTCGCCGTCTTAACGCTGCTGGCAGCCTGGCTCTGGTGGAAGTGGTTGGCAAAGCGTGTGCAGGAACAAAAACCGGCAGACAGCCATCTCAACCAGCGCGGACAGCAACTGGTCGGCCGCCGGTTTGTGCTGGAAACGGCGCTGGTGAACGGGCGCGGACATATGCGCGTGGGCGACAGCTCCTGGCCGGTCAGCGCGCGTGACGATTTAAGTGCAGGAACACAGGTTGAGGTGATTGCCGTTGAAGGCATTACCCTGATTATCAGAGCCTTATAACCCACATAATGACAGGAATAAAGATAATGGTCAGGAAGACACCCCTCGCCTTTGCCGTGTGTACCTTGCTGGCGGGTGCCCCACAGGCATTCGCCTCTTTTGATATGGAAGATTGCAAATGGAGCGATGCGAGCTGTCTGCTGAAAGGCGTCCCGGTCCTCAGCCCGGAAAATGACTCCCGTGATAACCTGCTGCGTCTGTTGAGCCAGGAAAAATCATTCACCCTGCCAGTGCAGTCACTGCCTGCGGATGTTACCCGCTCCCGCGATTACTATTTTGCATATCATCCACAGTGGGATGAAATAGCTCCGCCGCCAGCCGACGCCCCAGTGCAAAGCAAAGATGATGCGCTTGCCCGCCAGATGGCCGAACTGCAGATTACCGCCGGAGAGACAAACGCCGACGACGCAGAGCACGAGAACCGCCATGTGTCGAATACGACAGCCAGCGTCAGCCAGTTCTTTGCCGCACTGCTGGCGGATACTACGTTAACAGCTGAACAACGCCAGGCGTTAGCCCGGGCACGCCTGGGACTACTGTCCGGCGCGAGCGCTGAGCAAATTACATCCTCGCTTGCCACCATCCCTGCCGACGCCTCTGCGCAACAATACAAAACCTATCTGATCGCCGCCGCCCGTTTTTATGAAGGCGACTACGTCGCTGCCGAACGGGATTTCACTCAACTTGCTACAATCAACCGTCCCTGGTTGGCAGAAACCGCGCAATATATGCTGATGCGCACCGCGCTGAACAAAAGCAGCCAGAACAGCGTCGGTGAATACGGCGATTTTGATAGTGCAAAAATTAACCGCGAAGACGCTACTCAGGCTCAAACGCTGGCGCAGGCTTATCTGCAACGCTTCCCGCTGGGGCTGTACGCCGACTCCGCACGCGGCATGCTGCGCCGGATTAACTGGTATTTGCAGGCATGGCCGCCGTTGGCTGGGCTGTATGAACAAGCCTTCCAGCAGACAACCGACGCACAGCAGCTGCGCGATACGGTCATCGAATACGATAATGTTTTCGGTATGCAATTCTTTGAAGGCCCCGTGGTGGAGGCCTTCCCCGACGCGCCGCTGGTCAGCTATATCGAGGTGCTGCGCGCGCTGCGTCTGAACAACGAGAACAAACCGACGCTGACGCAGGCCCAGCTTGATGCCAGCAAACCGGTGTTTGAAAAGGGGGGCAAACTCGCCCTGTGGCAGGATCTGCAGCTGAATCTGTGGATGGCAACGGGCAATTACGCGGCCATTGTGCAGGCGGTGACCCCGGCGCAAAAACTCCCCGCACACGACATTCTCGCCTTCAGTGAGCAGGTGATGTACGGCGAAGCGCTGATGGGGCAACATCAGTGGCCCGCCGCCCGCGCGTTCTGGCAGCAGCTACTGAAAATCAGTCAGGACCCCGAACAGCAGCAGTATGTACAGGCCAAGCTGGCGGCAACGCTGGTTTACAGCGGCGACATTGCGTCTATTTTCGTCCCGGACAGCGCGGTGACGAACCTGCGTTTTCGTTCGCAGGTGTTAAAAGCCCAGGCAACACCAGAGCTGCTGCGCCAGCAGGCCACTCGCGGCCCCAACAACGAAGAACGCACCATCGCCCTGCATACATTGTTGGTACGCGATCTCACCGAGAATCGTTTTAGCGACTGGTTGAATGACAAAAAGCTGGCTGGCGCGATTACGCCACCGGTGATTGGCGAGTCGTTTGCTGATGTGAATCTGAGTACCTTTGACTGGAACGGCGACGCCGCCCAGGCCGGTTACACCTGCCGTAGCCTCGATGAAACGGTCACTGTGCTAAGCAAAAAAGCGGATGATGCCCACGCGCTGAACTGCCTGGGGGAATTCTTCCGCACTTCGCAAACCCATGTTGCTCTGCAGGCAGACAGTGCCGGTAACGACGTGCTGGTCACGGCCATCTCACGCAAAGAGCCGTTCGGACAGTTTGACCGCCAGCGTTATTATCAGCAGGTGATCGCTTCCCCCAACGCAGAAGTCGAAGACAAGAGTTTTGCGCTGTACCGGGCCATCATGTGCTATGCGCCATCGGGTTATAACGAATGCGGCGGTGAAGAGGTGGACAAGTCGCAGCGTAAAGACTGGTACACACAGTTGAAGACGCAGTATCCAGGAAGCCCGTGGGCGCAAAAACTCAAATACTACTGGTAATTGCGCTGTTGAGCGGACAGGCTCAGGCCGCAGAAACGGTAGCTGCCCGTGAACATCAGGCCTTTTGGTTATGGTCCGGGGTAAAAGCCAGCGACGAGCTGCGGGACGCGCAAACGGTGTATCTGCACCAGGGGGAAGTGCTGACCCGCTCGGGCCAGGTGGTCTTTCAGCGTCTGGGTCTGCCGGTCAGCCGCCTGACCTTTCCGTCAATTTGGCTGACCGTGCGTTTTACTACCCTCGACGTGCCGGATGCGATCCCGGCACGTATCGTGCGGCTGTTGCAGCGCTGGCAGGCCGCAGGCAACCACGTGGTCGGTCTACAGGTTGATTTTGACGCGGCAACCCATCAGCTCGCCGATTACGCCCGATTTCTGCAACAGCTGCGCCAACAGCTGCCGCCGGAGTTCGCTCTTGGGGTAACCGGACTGCTGGACTGGGCCAGGACCGGCGATGTCGCCACGCTGAATGCGCTACCGGTTGATGAACTGGTGGTGCAAAGCTATCAGGGACGTCACACGGTAGCCAATTATCAGGCGTATCTGCCCGCACTCACCCGGTTACGCATTCCGTTTAAGCTCGGGCTGGTACAACACGGTAGTCGGGATGTGCAGGCGGAAGCGCAGTTGGAGACATCACCGTGGTATCGCGGCACGGTGGTCTTTATGCTGCAACCGCCTCGCCTTTAGGCCTTCGCTTTGTGGTGGCAGCAGCCGGAGAGATTATCAATGATCGGGCATTCGGCGCTGTCATCGCCGGGACAGCTGTCCGCCAGCGCCAGCAAATGCGTGCGCATCGCCTGGAGTTCGTTAATGTGCCGCTCAATGTCCGCCACTTTTTCCAGGGTGCGCTTTTTCACATCCGCGCTGTGGCGTGCCGGATCGTTAAACAGGTTTACCAGCTCACCGCACTCTTCAAGGTTAAAGCCAACCTGCCGCGCCTGACGCAGCAACGTCAGTTCGTTCAGATGTTGCTGCGTATAGGTGCGGTATCCGTTTTCGCTGCGCAGCGGCGGCGTCACCAGCCCTTTCTCTTCATAAAAGCGGATAGCTTTACTGGTTAAACCGGTTTTTTTAGCAACATCGGATATATTCACATCTTCCCCCTTGACCTTCCCCTTGATGGAAGGTTTAACCTTTATAACAGTTAGTCAAAACGATTGCCAAGGTCAATAAACCACCGACCAATCATAGAGGATTATTGTTATGTCTCAAACCATCGACCTGACCCTGGACGGATTGTCCTGTGGTCACTGCGTTAAACGCGTCAAAGAAAGTCTCGAACAACGTCCGGACGTTGAGCAAGCGGATGTTACTGTTACCGAAGCACACGTTACCAGTAGCGCCAGCGCCGAAGCGTTAATTGAAACCATCAAACAAGCCGGCTATGGCGCAGAGTTAAGCCACCCAAAGGCTAAACCGCTGGCGGAGTCATCAATCCCGTCGGAAGCGCTGACAGCGGTCTCTTCTGAGCTTCCGGTAGCGACGGCTGAAGATGACAGCCAACAGTTGTTGTTGAGCGGCATGAGCTGCGCCAGCTGTGTTTCCCGGGTACAAAATGCGTTGCAAAACGTACCGGGCGTCACGCAGGCACGGGTAAATCTGGCGGAGCGTACTGCGCTGGTAATGGGTAGCGCTTCCGCCGAAGAATTAGTCCAGGCCGTAGAGAAAGCTGGCTACGGCGCTGAAGCCATCGAAGACGATGTTAAACGTCGTGAACGCCAGCAGGAAACGGCCGTTGCCACCATGAAACGCTTTCGCTGGCAGGCAGCCGTTGCGCTGCTGCTGGGTGTACCGGTGATGGTGTGGGGCATGATGGGCGATAACATGATGGTCACCGCCGATAACCGTAGCCTGTGGCTGGTCATCGGTCTGGCGACGCTCGCCGTGATGGTCTTCGCAGGCGGTCACTTTTACCGCAGCGCATGGAAAAGCCTGATGAACGGCACCGCCACCATGGATACCCTGGTGGCGCTCGGAACCGGGGTGGCCTGGCTCTATTCAATGAGCGTTAACCTCTGGCCGCAGTGGTTCCCAATGGAAGCACGCCACCTCTATTATGAAGCCAGTGCGATGATTATCGGTCTGATTAACCTCGGACATATGCTGGAGGCGCGCGCCCGTCAACGCTCGTCCAAAGCACTGGAAAAACTGCTCGACCTCACGCCACCGACCGCGCGCGTGGTGACAGAAGAAGGCGAAAGAAACGTCCCGCTGGCCGATGTTCAGGCGGGCATGTTACTGCGCCTGACCACCGGAGACCGTGTCCCGGTGGACGGTGAAATAACCCAGGGCGAAGCCTGGCTGGATGAAGCCATGCTCACCGGCGAACCGATCCCGCAACAAAAAGGCGAAGGCGACAGCGTCCACGCCGGTACGGTGGTTCAGGATGGCAGCGTGCTGTTCCGCGCCAGCGCTGTCGGCAGCCATACCACCCTGTCGCGCATTATTCGCATGGTCCGTCAGGCGCAAAGCAGCAAGCCAGAGATTGGCAAACTGGCTGACCGCATCTCCTCGGTGTTCGTTCCGGTGGTGGTAGTGATTGCGCTGGTCAGCGCCGCAATCTGGTATTTCTTCGGCCCGGCACCACAAATTGTCTATACGCTGGTGATTGCCACCACCGTACTGATTATCGCCTGCCCGTGTGCGCTGGGTCTGGCAACACCGATGTCGATTATTTCCGGGGTCGGTCGTGCCGCAGAGTTTGGTGTTCTGGTCCGCGATGCCGATGCGCTGCAGCGTGCCAGTACGCTTGATACCGTGGTGTTTGATAAAACCGGGACGCTGACCGAAGGGAAACCGCAGGTTGTCGCCATCAAAACTTTCGGTGATATCGATGAAGCGCAGGCCATCCGTCTGGCCGCAGCCCTTGAACAGGGTTCCAGCCACCCGCTGGCCCGCGCGATTCTGGATAAAGCCGGCGATGCGGCCCTGCCGCAGGTCAATGGGTTCCGTACGCTGCGCGGCTTAGGCGTTAGCGGTGAAGCGGAAGGTCATAGGCTGCTGCTGGGCAACCAGACGCTGCTCCATGAACAGCAGGTGGTCACCACGGAGATGGAAGCTGAAATCACCGCGCAGGCCACTCAGGGGTCGACTCCAGTGCTGCTGGCGATTGACGGCAAAGCGGCCGCACTGCTCGCGGTACGTGACCCGCTGCGCAGCGACAGCGTGGCGGCACTGCAGCGTTTGCACCGCGCTGGGTATCGTCTGGTGATGCTCACCGGTGACAACCCAACCACCGCTAACGCTATTGCCAAAGAAGCAGGCATCGACGAGGTGATCGCAGGCGTTCTGCCGGACGGAAAAGCAGAGGCGATTAAACGCCTGCAAAGCCAGGGACATCAGGTGGCGATGGTAGGTGATGGGATCAACGATGCGCCAGCACTTGCCCAGGCCGACGTAGGGATTGCCATGGGCGGCGGCAGCGATGTCGCCATTGAAACCGCGGCGATTACGCTGATGCGCCATAGCCTGATGGGCGTGGCGGATGCGCTGTCTATTTCGCGGGCCACCCTGCGGAACATGAAGCAAAATCTTCTCGGCGCATTTATCTATAACAGCATTGGTATTCCCGTTGCCGCCGGGATCCTGTGGCCGTTTACCGGTACCCTGCTTAACCCAGTGGTGGCTGGGGCAGCGATGGCGCTCTCCTCCATCACCGTGGTAAGCAACGCGAACCGACTGCTGCGCTTTAAACCCAAAGAGTAACCCTGTGCCGGATGACGCTAACGCTCATCCGGTCTACAAAATGCAGGTGATATCGTAGGCCGGATAAGACGCTTTCGCGTCGCCATCCGGCGATTCACGCATTGCACCTTCCCGGACCACGCGCTAGCATGGGATTTTTCAACGGGAGGTCGTATGGATCTGTTATACCGGGTAAAAGCATTATGGTCTGCACTACGCGGTCACCATTATACCTGGCCTGCTATCGACATCTCGTTGCCCGGCGATCGCCATTTTCATCTGATTGGCAGTATTCATATGGGCAGCCGTGAAATGGCCCCTCTGCCCGCCAAACTCCTGAAAAAGCTCTACCGCGCCGATGCGCTGATCGTCGAAGCCGATGTTTCCGGTGACGATGCGCCGTTTGCTAACCTGCCCACGTTTGCCGCTCTGGAAGACCGCATCAGCGACGAGCAGCTCCGCCACGTGCAAAAAGTCAGCGCTGAGTTGGGCATTTCCCCTTCCCTGTTTTCCACCCAACCTTTGTGGCAAATTGCCATGATATTGCAGGCAACCCAGGCGCAGCAGTTGGGGTTACGTGCGGAATACGGAATTGATTACCAACTGCTGAAACAGGCGAAGCAGGCGCAAAAGCCGGTTATCGAGCTGGAAGGTGCTGCCAGCCAAATCGATCTTTTATGTCAGCTACCGGATAACGGTCTGGCGTTGCTGGACG
Source organism: Citrobacter sp. wls711 (assembly GCF_005281055.1). NCBI lineage: Bacteria > Pseudomonadati > Pseudomonadota > Gammaproteobacteria > Enterobacterales > Enterobacteriaceae > Citrobacter > Citrobacter sp. wls711. Next base: position 243,477 of record NZ_SZXC01000007.1, read on the forward strand.
ATACCCTGACACACTGGCATACCAATGCCCGTCTGCTGCAACAGATGATGGGTTGGTGGTTAAAAACACCGCCGCAGAATAACGATCTCACGTTACCCAATACGTTCAGTCAGTCGTTATATGACGTCCTGATGCACCAGCGAAATGAGGCATGGCGGGACAAGCTTAACGCGTTGCCCGCAGGCCATTATGTGGTGGCAGTAGGCGCACTGCATCTTTATGGAGAAGGGAATTTGCCGGAGATGTTGCGATAAAAAAATGGCCAATATTTCTATTGGCCCGTCAAAGAGGAATTTCATCATTATTATTATGCCGACGCTTAAAGCATCGGTGTAGGTCGATTGTCGCTCAAAGTCAGCATCCTGCCAATACTATTGCGCAAGATGGTACTATTTTTTCGACCGCCATCAGGCGTATGCTTAAGTCGTATTTTGTCTGAGCCAGGAAAAATTGCTATGACACCCGCCGTTAACTTACTCGAAAAAAACAACATTTCGTTCCAGATCCACACCTATGACCACGATCCGTCAGAGACTAATTTTGGTGATGAAGTGGTGCGTAAACTGGGTCTGAATGCGGATCAGGTCTATAAAACGCTGCTGGTTGCGGTGAATGGCGATATGAAACATCTGGCCGTCGCCGTCACGCCGGTAGCCGGACAGTTGGATCTGAAAAAGGTCGCCAGGGCGCTGGGCGCGAAAAAGGTCGACATGGCCGACCCGATGGTGGCGCAGCGTACCACCGGCTATCTGGTGGGCGGCATCAGCCCATTAGGGCAGAAAAAAAGATTGCCGACGCTTATCGACGCCCCCGCCCGGACGTTTGACACCATTTATGTTTCCGGCGGCAAACGCGGGCTGGATATTGAACTGGCGGCGGACGATTTGGCCAAAATTCTGGATGCGAAATTCGCCGATATCGCACGCCGCGATTAACCTGTTTTGGAATGATTGCCTGATGGCGCTACGCTAATCAGGCCTACAACTGAATACTCTACAGGGCGTTATTGGTGAAGGCAGTTTGGACTCGGCCAGCGCGCAGGAACCGGAGCGTACATGTAGTACGTGAGGATTATTCGCTACGCTCCCCCTCCGGGCCGCCCTGATGGGCGTTCAAAACTCTGTGAGTTTTGTCCGAGCACTGCCCGCGTTCAAAATGGCGAACAAAATAGCCCTGTTATTGCCAGCTAACTTCACCCTTCGGCTCAAACGCACTGGCATCCAACGGTGAATTCTTCTGCACATACTCTTTCAATACTTCCGCATCGATAAACCCGGTATTCACATAACCCGGTTTGTTATCAATTCGCGGATAGCCATCACCGCCGGTGGCGTTGAAACTCAGCGTCGCCATGCGATAGGTTTTGGCCGGGTCGACGGGCTCACCGTTGATTTTCAAATCGTTAAGCTTGCCGTCTTTCGCCACAAAGCTAACGTTGGCAAATTGCGGATAGGCCCCCGAGTCCGGCTTCATTTGCGCGACGGCTGTCAGATAGTCAACCACCTCTTTACCACTCATATCGGCATAGACCACAATGTTGCCAAACGGCTGAACCTTGAGCACGCTTTTATAGGTAATATCGCCGCCTTCAATGGAGTCACGGACGCCACCACCGCTCATCACGCCAAAATCAGCCCCGGTGCGCGCCATTTGCGCCGCCAGTAGCAGACGCCCCATATTGGTCTGAACAAAACGGACTTTGCTGCGGTCTCCTTCCAGACGCCCATTAACGCTACCAATTTTGACCTCCAGCTGCGCTTTGCCTTTATTCTGGAACGGCGTTAGCAGGGAAAGCATTTGCGGGTTTTCAGCGATTTCCGGGGTGAAAAGTACGCGCTCACTTTTGCCGTTATCCCAGGTCACTTTCTTCTTCAGGTTTACTGGAATGAGCTGGTAGTTGACCATTTTCATTTCGCCGTTGCGGAATTCAAAGTCCGCGCGGCCTACGTATTTTCCCCACTCGTGCGCTTGGACGATCCAGATACCATTTTGTTTATCTGGCGCACACGGGGTACCTGGTACGTAATCCACCTGCTTTTTGTTTTCCGATGCCATGCACACCGGATCCTGTGAGTGACCACCCACAATCATCGCCAGCGCGCCTGCGGGCAGGCTACGCGCCATTTCCACATCGCCTGGAGCGTTGGAGCCGTGGTTGCCGTTGTCGTAATGCCCCATATGCGTGGTGGCAATAATGACATCGGGCTTTTCACCCATATTGAGTTCCTGAATCACCAGTTTGGCTTCATCCGCAGGTTTACGGAACTCGATGTCGGTGAAGAACTCCGGGTTGCCAATTTTCGCCGTGTCGTCGGTGGTTAAACCGATAACGGCAATTTTTAAATCCTGGCGCTTAAAGATGGCCCAGGGTTTGAATAAACGCTCACCGGTGCTTTTCTGGTAGATGTTGGCGGAGATGAGTGGGAATTTGGCCCATTTCTCCTGCTGTCGCAACACGGTCAGTGGATTATCAAATTCGTGGTTACCCACCGCCATCGCGTCATAGCCAATCAGGTTCATGCCGCGAAAATCCGGTTCAGCATCCTGAAGATCGGACTCCGGTACACCGGTATTAATGTCGCCGCCGGAAAGCAACAGGACACTTCCGCCCTCGGCTGCCACCTCATGACGAATACCGTCCACCAGCGTTTTTTGCGCCGCCAGCCCGTATTCGCCGTATTCGCTGCGCCAGAAGTGGCCGTGATGATCGTTGGTATGCAGAATGGTTATTTTATAGGTTTTATCTTTTTCGTAAGCCTGAGCAGGCTGACCTGCCAGCGCCAAGGCGGCAAATAATGCCAGCGCCACGCCCCGTTTCAAAAATTTCATGCTTCTCTCCCTGACCCAATATCAACCGCTGAAATTACAATGATATGAAATAATAGCCGAAAATGTTTTCAGAAATGAGACTTCCTTCAAACACCTTCCGCAGGTATGTTAGTCGGATAATAATTACACCTGTTCCTGTCTCATCATTACTGAAGTGGACCTATGGCTACCAATCAAACCGCTCAACCGCTCCCCGGCTCTGCTGCGCCGTCGCAAAAAGCACGCACCTCGTTTGGCATTTTAGGGGCAATCAGCCTTTCTCACCTGCTCAACGATATGATCCAGTCGCTGATCCTGGCGATTTATCCGCTGTTGCAGTCAGAGTTCTCGCTGAGCTTTATGCAGATCGGGATGATTACCCTGACTTTCCAGCTTACCTCCTCGTTGCTTCAACCGGTGGTAGGTTACTGGACAGACAAATATCCGATGCCATGGTCGCTGCCTATTGGCATGTGCTTCACGCTGAGTGGACTGGTATTGCTGGCAATGGCCGGTAATTTCCATATGGTGTTGTTCGCCGCTGCGCTGGTCGGCACAGGTTCATCGGTGTTTCACCCGGAATCGTCCCGCGTGGCACGGATGGCTTCCGGCGGTCGCCATGGTCTGGCCCAGTCTATTTTCCAGGTGGGCGGTAACTTCGGCAGTTCTCTGGGGCCGTTGCTGGCGGCTGTCATCATCGCGCCATACGGTAAGGGTAATGTAGCGTGGTTCGTGCTGGCCGCGTTGTTAGCGATTGTGGTACTGGCGCAAATCAGCCGCTGGTATTCGGCCCAACATCGGATGAGTAAAGGTAAGCCGAAAGTCGCCATCGTTAACCCGCTACCGCGCAACAAGGTGGTGCTGGCGATTAGCATCCTGCTGGTGCTGATTTTCTCCAAATACTTCTATATGGCGAGCATCAGCAGCTATTACACCTTTTATCTGATGCAAAAATTCGGATTATCGGTACAAAATGCGCAGTTCCACCTGTTTGCGTTCCTGTTTGCCGTTGCGGCAGGGACGGTTATTGGCGGACCGCTAGGTGATAAAATCGGTAGAAAATATGTCATTTGGGGCTCTATCCTCGGCGTAGCGCCGTTTACCCTCGTTTTACCCTATGCAACGCTGGAATGGACCGGGATTTTAACCGTGATCATTGGTTTTATCCTGGCATCGGCCTTTTCTGCCATTCTGGTGTACGCTCAGGAGCTGCTTCCGGGGCGTATCGGCATGGTTTCTGGGCTGTTTTTCGGTTTTGCCTTTGGCATGGGCGGCTTAGGAGCCGCGGTGTTAGGGCTGGTTGCCGACCATACCAGTATTGATTTGGTCTATAAAATATGTGCTTTCCTGCCTCTTCTGGGGATACTGACCATATTCTTACCCGATAACCGACATAAAGCCTGATTTTATGGCGGCCAAAAGTAAACTTTGGCCGCCATCACTTACAGGGACCATCAGCGTTTGCTCTCTGCTTCCCCCCGCAGTTATCCGATCCGTGCTTTTTTACGCCTAAATTCCTGTTTTCATCAAATTTCAATAATTATTCATAAACATAAACATTAAAATTGTCATAAACTATTACTCGGAATTAGGGTTTTCAGGATCACCACAGCAATCAAAGGAGACGGAATGCATCACGCCACCCCGCTTATCACCACCATTGTTGGCGGCCTTGTGCTCGCTTTTATATTTGGCATGCTTGCCAATAAACTGCGTATTTCTCCTCTGGTGGGATATCTGTTAGCGGGCGTTCTGGCCGGTCCATTTACACCTGGTTTTGTTGCGGATACCAAGCTTGCGCCGGAACTGGCAGAACTTGGCGTGATCCTGCTGATGTTCGGCGTGGGGCTACACTTTTCGTTGAAGGATTTAATGGCGGTAAAGTCCATCGCTATTCCCGGTGCGATAGCCCAGATAGCCGTAGCAACGGTGCTGGGTATGGCGCTTTCAGCTGTGCTGGGCTGGTCGCTGATGGTCGGTATCGTCTTTGGATTATGTCTGTCAACCGCCAGTACCGTGGTGCTACTGCGCGCGCTTGAAGAACGACAGTTGATTGACAGCCAGCGCGGGCAGATCGCCATTGGCTGGCTGATTGTTGAAGACCTGATGATGGTGCTAACGCTGGTTCTCCTGCCAGCCATCGCCGGTATGCTGGAAAAAGACAACGTTGGTTTTGCGTCACTGGCCGTTGATATGGGCATCACCATCGGTAAAGTAGTCGCGTTTATCGCCATTATGATGCTGGTCGGTCGTCGCCTGGTGCCGTGGATCATGGCCCGTAGCGCCGCCACGGGCTCGCGTGAACTGTTTACCCTGTCGGTACTGGCACTCGCATTAGGTATCGCGTTTGGTGCCGTAGAAGTATTCGATGTTTCCTTTGCACTGGGCGCGTTCTTCGCCGGTATGGTGCTGAACGAATCTGAACTGAGCCACCGTGCGGCGCATGACACCCTGCCGCTGCGTGATGCATTTGCGGTGCTGTTCTTTGTTTCCGTCGGCATGCTGTTCGACCCATTGGTCCTGATCCAGCAACCGCTGGCTGTGCTGGGCACGCTGGCAATTATCATCTTTGGTAAATCCCTCGCCGCCTATTTCCTGGTACGCCTGTTCGGTCACTCTCAGCGCACAGCGCTCACCATTGCCACCAGCCTGGCGCAGATTGGCGAATTTGCTTTTATCCTCGCCGGCCTTGGCATGGCGCTTAACCTGTTACCGCAGGCGGGACAAAACCTGGTGCTGGCCGGGGCCATCCTGTCCATCATGCTGAATCCAGTGCTGTTCGCCGTGCTGGAAAAATACCTCGCAAAAACCGAAACGCTGGAAGAGCAGACGCTGGAAGAAGCTATCGAAGAAGAGAAGCAAATCCCGGTCGATATCTGTAATCATGCCCTGCTGGTCGGTTTTGGCCGCGTCGGTAGCTTGTTAGGTGAAAAACTGATGGCTGCGGGTATCCCACTGGTGGTTATCGAAACGTCGCGGACTCGCGTGGACGAGCTACGTGAACGTGGGATCCGCGCGGTACTGGGCAATGCAGCCAACGAAGAGATCATGAACCTGGCGCATCTGGACTGTGCGCGCTGGCTGCTGCTGACCATCCCGAATGGTTATGAAGCCGGTGAGATTGTGGCTTCCGCGCGTGAGAAGTGCCCGACGATTGAGATTATCGCCCGCGCGCATTATGACGATGAAGTGGAATACATTACCGAGCGCGGCGCTAATCAGGTGGTGATGGGTGAACGTGAAATCGCGCGCACCATGCTGGAATTGATTGAAACGCCACCAGCGGGTAACGTTGCTACCGCCAGTTAATGTTATGTGCCCGATGGCGCTATCGCCATCGGGCAAGAACTTAACGCTCCCAGTAAGCCTCTTCGAGGCTGTCTTCCTTCTCCGGCAATCCGCGCGTCAGGCGCGGTGAATGCTGGTTCAGCACCTGATAACTCACGCGATTGGCATATTTACACACCTGCGCTAACGAGGAATAGGTCAGCCAGGTGTACTTGTGCTTGCTGGAGTTCGGCACATTGCCGCGATGGTAGCTGTTTGCCGTAATATCATGCAGCAGAGCCGCCAGCGCACCGTCACCCGCGCCGTTGGTGTTCATGATTTTCTCCGGGCCGCCCATGTACGGGGCAATGTGCGAATAAATGCGCAACGGGTTGATACAGTCTTTATGGCGCATCGCGCGGCTGAACTCGTACTGGTTGAATTCGGCAATGGCGCCCGGCAGCAGCGGATGCTGCGTTTTGCGTTTGACCTCATCTTCCGTAAAACCAGCCATATACAGGCCCACCGGACCGGCGGTACACAGCACCAAATCCACCCAATCCAGCGCTTTGTCAGATGCCAGCAGCGGGTCATTCAGGCCGGTCAGCGCTTCGGCTTCTTCTTCGTTCATCGCCAGAATGGAGACATTCTCTTTCAAGAATTCCTGCCACCACTGCGGGTTATCCGCAATAACGAATTTGGTTCCTAAGGTCAGCACCACCGGGACATTGTGCTTTTTGGCGAACTCAATGGCCTTCATGGTCGCTTCCGGCATCGGCTCGCCCGGTTCGCAGCGCACCAGATATGAGGTCAGCACCAGCGCAGAGGCACCGGCAATCACCGACTCGGGAATGCTGTCCGCCCGCAGTTTGTTCATGTGACCGGGGCTGATGGCGAAGGTACGCTCGCCGGATTCGCCAATCAGCGTGAAGCAGCGACCAATCGGCCCGTCAACGCCCTGCAGGTAGTTCAGATCGGTACGGCTGGAGGTATTGCATAAATAGCGATACGCGTAGCTGCCAATCTCAATGTTGCTACACATGACGCCCAGCAATACAGAGCGGTCATCCGCCAGTACCGAATAGTTGTGCATGGTGTTACCGATGGTTCCGCCCGCAAACTGATGGGTGATTAAATTTTCACGCACCAGTTCCTGATAGAGCGCCTCAGCAACATCATCAGCAATCACCAGAGAATGCCCGGCGCTTAATCCATAACGCTTCACAAAGTCGTCATCGACTTTGGCTTCTATATCCACCAGAGTCTGGTCGATACCGACGACCCAGGCGGCGCTGGTCTCGTTTTCAGGCTGAATTTGTTGCAGCAACGGATCGCGCGCGCTGACGGGAAAATAGTGTTTGGATTTGCGTTTGCCGGGAAATTTCATGGTCGATTTTACGGGTGGTTAACTGAGCGATGCATGGTAGCACATTCCCTCCTGCGCGCGCGACGCGGTGCTAATTTTCAATATCGGGCGGTGAGATCGCAGTTTATCTGCCGTTAATTTCTACAATACATCACCTTTTACAAGGAGCGTTTTATGCAGCCGGAAAACAAGATCCCCGTCCTCGACCTTATTTCAGACGAAATGAAAAGCGTGGTGAACTTTCATCGCGATGACCTGCCGCCGTGGCCCGCCGCGGATGATTTCGTTGCCCAACGCCAACACTACGTGCATGAGCGTCAGTTCTGGAATGCCGATGCTCCGCAAATGAGTACCCGGGAGTGCGTCATTTCTACCGCGTGCGGCCCGGTGGCGACGCGAATTTACTCCCCCCAACCCCATAGCCAGGCCACGCTGTACTATTTGCACGGCGGCGGTTTTATTCTCGGAAATCTGGATACGCACGATCGCATTATGCGCTTGCTGGCGAGCTACACGCGCTGCACGGTAATTGGCATCGACTATTCACTTTCGCCGGAAGCGCGCTTTCCACAGGCCATCGAAGAAATTGTCGCGACCTGCCAGTACTTTCATCACCATGCCGCTGACTATGCGCTGAACGTAGAGAATATCGGTTTTGCCGGTGATTCCGCGGGTGCCATGCTGGCGCTTGCCAGCGCACTGTGGCTACGCGATAAGCAAATTGCCTGCGGTAAGGTCACGGGCGTGCTGTTGTGGTACGGGCTGTACGGTTTACGGGATTCGCTCAGCCGACGGCTGATGGGCGGAGAATGGGATGGCTTAACGCGAGACGAGCTGCAGATGTACGAAAACGCGTACCTGCGTAGCGCCGACGATCGCGAGTCACCGTATTATTGCTTATTCAATAATGACCTGACGCGCGACGTGCCGCCGTGTTTTATCGCTGGCGCGGAGTTCGATCCGCTGATTGACGACAGCCGCTTACTGTTCCAGACGCTCCAGGCGCATCGGCAGCCCTGTCAGTACAAAATGTACCTCGGCACGCTGCACGCCTTCCTGCATTACTCGCGGATGATGAAAACCGCCGACGATGCCTTGCGGGATGGCGCACGTTTCTTCAGAGCGCAGCTTTAGCGATAGGCAGCGGTCAGTTTCAGCATCATTTCGATGTGTTCCGGTGCGTCATTCAGCGCCGGAATATATTCGTATTTCTGCCCGCCCGCTTCGAGGAAAATTTCTCGGTTTTGCTCGGCGATTTCCTCCAGCGTTTCAAGGCAATCAGCAGCAAATCCCGGACACATGACCTGGATATGCCGGGTTCCTTTTTCCGCCAGCATTTTGAGCGTTTCGTCGGTATACGGCGTCAGCCATGGTTCCCGACCGAAGCGTGACTGGAAGGTCATCATCACCTTTTCCGGCGGCAGCCCTAACGCCGACACCAGCTCCCGCGTGGTATCGCGACAGCGTTGCGGGTAATCATCGCCTTCATCAGCGTAGCGCTGTGGAATACCGTGGTAAGAAAGCAGCAGTAAATCGGGTTCGCCGTGCCGGGCAAACGCATCTCGGGCGCTTTTGGCCAGCGCATCAATATACGCGCTGTCGTCTGCGTAATCGCGAATAAAGGAGACGCCGGGGATCGCACGCTTCCGCGCTAAAATGCGCGCCAGTTCATCCCACACCGCGGCCACCGTTGAACAAGAGTATTGCGGATACAACGTTAACACCACAATGTGCTCAACGCCGCTCGCTAGCAGTTCGTCGACCGCGCTTTCCAGCGAGGGTGAACCGTAGCTCATCCCCAGCGCAACCGGCGTATCCGGCAGACGTTCCGCCAGCGCTCGCTGTTGACGACGGCTGTAGACCATCAGCGGCGAACCTTCATCCATCCAGACTGACTTGTACAACTTCGCCACGCGCGGCGCACGCAGCGGCAGGATCACCCCGCGCAGCAGCGGCCACCACAGCAGACGGGGAGTATCGACCACGCGTGTGTCGCTTAAAAACTGGCGCAGATAACGTTTAACTGCTTCGGGTGTGGGGGCATCGGGGGTGCCGAGATTTGCCAGCAGGATACCGGTTTTCGTCTGACGCATTACCGCCTCGTATTGATTCAAATTGTTGATAATTGTAGCGGAAAAGCGAGGAAGAAGAACTAATTGCTGCGAGAGGTAAGAATATGCCTGATGGCGCTAACGATACCGGTAGGCCGGATAAGGCGTTTACGCCGCCATCCGGCACCGATTGCCTGATGGCGCTGCGCTTATCAGGCCTACGAGATAATGGCAGGCCTGATAAGAGGTTCACAACGCTAAAACTTAACCGAGAATTTTTTCCAGGTCAGCGCGAACAGCGGCAACGGCCTGCGTACCGTCAACTTTCGCGTATTTGGTTTGACCCGCTTCCGCTTCTTTCTGGTAGTAACCAATCAGCGGGGCAGTCATCTGATGGTATTCAACCAGACGCTTACGCACGGTCTCTTCCTGGTCATCTTTACGGGTGGTCAGTTCATCGCCGGTCACATCGTCTTTGCCTTCAACCTTAGGTGGATTGAATTTGATGTGATAAACACGGCCAGATGCCGCATGAACGCGACGACCAACAATACGGTCAACGATCAGTTCGTCCGGTACCGCGAATTCCAGAACGTAATCCACCACAATACCCGCTTCTTTCATGGCGTCAGCCTGCGGAATAGTACGTGGGAAGCCGTCCAGCAGGAAACCATTACGGCAGTCTTCTTGTGCAATACGCTCTTTGACCAGCGCGATCACCAGCTCATCGGTCACCAGTTTACCGGCGTCCATGATGTCTTTCGCTTGTTTGCCCAGCTCGGAGCCAGATTTCACGGCAGCACGCAGCATATCACCGGTGGAGATTTGCGGAATACCATACTTCTCCATGATGAACTGAGCCTGAGTTCCTTTACCCGCGCCCGGAGCGCCAAGCAGAATGATACGCATTACGAAAATCCCCTTAAAGGTTGTCGATATTTTTAAAAAGCGCTAAACGATACCACCATCACGCAATTGGCTCAAGAAAGGTGCTTGACGCTGAAACGTTTAACGGTGGGAAAATTGAAAATAAGAAGAGAAAATGCCGGATAGCGGTGTAAACACCTTATCCGGCCTACGGTACACGAGATTTTGTAGGCCGGATAAGCGTTAGCGCCATCCGGCATCACATTACGCAACCGTTATCAGGATACCAGCAACTGGTTCATACGACGGATGAACTGGTTAGGATCTTCCAGCGTGCCGCGTTCTGCGAACAGCGCCTGATCCAGCAGCAGTTCAACCCACTCTTTAAACTGCTCATCATCCTGGGTATCCGCCGTGCGTTTAACCAGCACGTGGTCCGGGTTGAGTTCAAAGATGTATTTCACTTCCGGTACGGCCTGGCCCGCAGCGGCAAACAGCTTCGCCATTTGCGTGCTCATTTCGTCCGCATCGGTGGTTACGATAGCCGGCGTGTCGGTCAGACGGTGCGTCAGGCGCACTTCTTTCACGCGATCGCCCAGCAGGGTTTTCACGCGCTCAACGAACGGGGTCAGCGCTTTTTCAGCTTCTTTTGCCGATTCGTCGACTTCATCCGCCAGTTTGTCGATAGACTCGTCAGCTTTAGCAACGGACTGGAACGGCTTGCCGTCGAACTCGGTCAGGTAGTTCATCATCCACTCGTCGATGCGATCGGACAGCAACAGAACTTCGATGCCTTTCTTACGCAGCAGTTCCAGGTGCGGGCTGCTCTTCGCCGCCGCATAGCTGTCAGCGGTGATGTAGTAAATCTTCTCCTGTCCTTCTTTCATCCGCGACACGTAGTCTTCCAGCGACACGGTCTGTGCAGAAGAGTCGGTGTGCGTGGAGGCAAAGCGCATCAGCCTGGCGATGGTTTCCTGGTTAGCGTGGTCTTCCGCCGGACCTTCTTTCAGGACCAGGCCAAACTGTTTCCAGAAGGTCTGATATTTTTCTGCATCGTCTTTCGCCAATTTTTCCAGCATCTGCAGTACACGTTTGGTCAGCGCGCTGCGCAGGTTACGGGTGACGGTGCTGTCCTGCAGGATCTCACGGGACACGTTCAGCGGCAGATCGTTGGAATCTATCAGACCGCGCACAAAACGCAGGTAGTTCGGCATGAACTGCTCGGCGTCGTCCATGATGAACACGCGCTGGACGTACAGCTTCAGACCGTGCTTGTGATCGCGGTTCCACATATCCCACGGGGCCTGCGACGGGATGTACAGCAGGCTGGTGTACTCCTGCTTACCTTCCACACGGTTGTGGCTCCAGGTCAGCGGGTCGGTGAAGTCATGGGCGATGTGCTTGTAGAATTCGTTGTACTCGTCGTCTTTGATTTCCGACTTGTTACGCGTCCACAGCGCCTGTGCCTTGTTGATTTTCTCCCAGGAAACCACGGTTTCACCGTCTTTCTCTTCCTGTTTTTCAATCTCTACCGGCAGGGCGATATGGTCAGAATATTTGCTGATGATGGAGCGTACACGCCAGTCATCGAGGAACTCATCTTCCCCTTCACGCAGGTGCAGGGTGATTTCGGTGCCGCGATCGTCTTTGGTAATGTCGGCCACGGTGTATTCACCTTCGCCCGCAGACTCCCAGAACACGCCGTTCTCCGGCTTGTCGCCCGCTGCACGGGTGCGCACGGTGACTTTGTCAGCCACGATAAATGCAGAATAGAAACCAACCCCGAACTGGCCGATCAACTGGCTGTCTTTCGCCTGATCGGAACCCATAGATTCGAGGAAAGATTTGGTACCGGATTTAGCAATGGTCCCCAGATGATCGATAACGTCATCGCGGTTCATCCCCACGCCGTTGTCGGCGATGGTCAACGTACGCTTATCTTTATCGAAGGAGACACGCACGCGCAGTTCACCGTCACCTTCATACAGGTCCGGGTTAGACAGCGCACGGAAACGCAGCTTGTCTGCCGCATCGGAGGCGTTAGAGATAAGCTCACGCAGGAAGATTTCTTTATTGGAATACAGAGAATGGATCATCAGGTGCAGAAGCTGTTTTACTTCTGACTGAAAACCACGAGTTTCTTGTCCTTTCATGTAGATCTACCTCAACAATGCCATTTTTAATGGTAAAAACACGTTGAGAGTGAAATGGGGACAGGGAATGATAATTTCAAGCGGAAACCGCCGTCGCGGCTTCCGTTTGTTCAGAATTTAATCTTATGACGCCCGGCAAGAGAGTGCGACAGCGTGGTGCCATCGACCATTTCCAGCTCACCGCCAACCGGTACGCCGTGGGCGATACGGCTGGCTTCAACGTCATATTGCATGCACAGCTCGGCAATGTAGTTGGCGGTAGCCTCGCCTTCGACCGTCGGGTTGGTCGCCAGGATCACTTCATTGATGTGCTCAGACGCCAGTCGCTGCTCCAGACGATCAAGCCCGATATCATCAGGCCCGATGCCATCCAGCGGCGACAGGTGTCCCATCAGCACGAAATAACGGCCGGAAAACTGCCCCGTTTGCTCAATGGCGTAGATGTCCGCAGGACTCTCTACCACGCAAATTTGGCCGTTTTCCCGGCGACGCGGATTCGCACAGATGTTGCATACTTCTTGTTCTGTGAAGGTGCGGCAATCAGCACAGTGGCCGATTTCCGACATCGCCTTCGTTAACGACTGCGCCAGACGCATCCCGCCGCTGCGATCGCGCTGAAGTAGCGCGAACGCCATGCGCTGCGCTGACTTCGGGCCAACGCCCGGTAGGCAGCGCAGTGCTTCCATAAGCTGAGTTAACAGCGGGCTGGTTTGCATCAGAACGGCATCTTAAAGCCAGGCGGCAGCTGCATACCAGAGGAAACGGAGGCCATTTTCTCTTTCTGGGTCTCTTCAATGCGACGAGCCGCATCGTTGAATGCCGCAGCAACCAGATCTTCCAGCATGTCTTTGTCGTCTTCCAACAGGCTTGGGTCGATTTCCACACGACGGCAGTTATGCGCGCCGTTGATGGTCACTTTCACCAGACCCGCACCCGATTCGCCGGTCACTTCCAGCTTGGCCACTTCTTCCTGCATCTGCTGCATTTTTTCTTGCATCTGCTGGGCCTGTTTCATCAGGTTACCCAGACCGCCTTTACCAAACATAGGCTTCTCTCTCAATCACGTTAAGGGATGACAACCATAAAACCATGGAAAATGGCTTACGATCAAATGGGGCGAATACTCTCTTCGTCCAGCTCCGCATCGAAGAAACGACGCAGCGTCTGAATGTTATTATCCGCAATAATTGACTCACGCGCCTGCGCAAGTTTTTCTTCATAAATGGCCTGACGCCACTCCAGCGGCGTGCGCACCGCAGGATTATCATCTTCAACGATGGTCAATTCAACCGCTGAGCCCGTTAAGCTGCTCAATGCTTCAGCAAGTCGTTGCTGCGCACCGCTGGAATTGAGGTGCCGCTGCGTGGAACGCAGGTGCAGGCGAACCTCGTTGCCATTCTCTTCTTTCCAGGCATTGAGCGCCACCTGCTCCACCAGCTTAGGCAATGAAAGCTGACTGACCTGCGCGGCCCACGGGTCGCGTTCAATGGCTTCCGCCGCCAGTTTTGCCGCCAGTTCCGGTGTTTTTTCATGTTCCAGCGCTTTTTTCAGCGCCTTTGGCGTGGCAACAACTTCTTTGACTTCTGCAACCGGATTGGTCGTCTTCCAGCGATAGGCTTCTTTTTTCGCCGGTGCCTTCTCCAGCGTAGAGGCCGCCGGGCGCGCCTGAACGCGTTCCGTCACCGACGCCAGTCTTTCCAGCGCAGCATTATTCACCGGCCGCGCGCGGGATGCGGCTGCCGGTTCACTCTTTTTTGCTTTGGTCGCTCCCTGAGCACGCTGCAGCTGACTACGCGCAGCCAGCACCTGGCTGGTTGCCTCAGACAACGGCACGTCCTGATGCGCAGGCGCAGGTTGTTGCTCCGGGGCCGGTGTCGGTGCCATGACCACGGTAGGAGCCGCGGGTGCAAACGACTGGCGAGGGACTTCGGGTTCCGGTAGCGGGACGCGCGGGTGAAAAGCCAGCGCCCGCAGCAGCGTCATTTCTACGCCCATACGCCTGTCCGGCGCATACGGCAGCTCTTTACGTCCAATTAACAGAGTCTGGTAATACAGCTGAATATCGGTCGGCGGCACGGTTCGCGCCAGTTCGCGCATACGTTGTTCAATGGCGGCCATATCGCTACCGAGCGCGGAAGGCGTGAGCTGAACCATCGCAATCCGGTGCAGCAACGCCAGCATCTCAACCAGCAGCGCTTCCCATTCAATACCACGCGCGGCAGCGTCATTAACCAATGTCATGGCGCGTTCGCCATTCCCGGCAACCACCGCCTCAACCAGAGACAGCGCTTGATCGTCGTCAAGCGTACCGAGCATGGTACTCACCGCCTGAGTTGAGACCTGACCGTCACCGCTGGCAATCGCCTGATCGGTCAGGCTTAGCGCATCGCGCAGGCTCCCGTCCGCCGCGCGCGACAGCAGCTGCAGTGCACGCGGTTCGTGGGCGATGTGTTCCTCATTGAGGATATGCTCAAGCTGATGGCGGATCTGCTCAACGTCCAGCGCTTTAAGATGAAATTGCAGACAGCGCGACAGGATAGTGACCGGCAGCTTCTGCGGATCGGTAGTCGCCAGCAGGAACTTAACGTGCGCTGGCGGCTCTTCGAGCGTTTTCAGTAAGGCGTTAAAACTGTGGCGCGACAGCATGTGCACTTCGTCGATCAGATAGACCTTGAAGCGTCCACGTGCGGGCGCGTACTGGACGTTATCCAGCAGGTCACGGGTATCTTCAACCTTGGTGCGCGACGCGGCGTCAATTTCAATCAGATCGACAAAACGTCCCTGCTCGATTTCACGGCAGTTGTCACACACCCCGCAAGGCGTGGCGGTAATGCCGGTTTCACAGTTGAGTCCCTTCGCCAGCAGACGGGCGATAGAGGTTTTACCGACACCACGGGTGCCGGAAAAAAGATAAGCATGATGAATACGCCCTAACGACAAGCCGTTAGCCAGTGCCGTCAGCACATGTTCCTGGCCGACGACGTCAGCAAAGGTTTGTGGGCGCCATTTTCGGGCTAAGACCTGATAACTCATTGGCAGGCTCTGAAAGGCTGGAGGGTGGATTCACAGGGGAGTAATGCTAACACAACCTCGCAGCGACGGCGAGGTTGACACGTTATATTCGGGCGTTATCGTTGCAGTCAGTTTGGTTTCGGGCAGCGCACAGAAACCGGAGCGTACACGTAGTACGTGAGGATTTTGAGCACTGACCGGAGCCAAAATGGCAAAAAAGATAGCCCGACTTAGTGGCCCGGGAAAGGGACCAGGCTGTAGCAGGTCAGCCCTTGTTTTTCCAGGCGCTGTTCGCCACCCAGATCGAACAAATTGATGATAAACGCCGCATCGGTCACTTCACCACCCAGACGGCGGATCAGCTTCACGGTCGCTTCGATGGTTCCGCCGGTCGCCAGCAGATCGTCTACAACCAGAACTTTGTCGCCCGGTTTGATAGCATCAACATGGATTTCCAGCTGATCGGTGCCGTATTCCAGCTCATAGCTTTCAGCAATTACTTCGCGTGGCAGTTTATGGGGTTTACGCACCGGAACAAACCCGACGCCCAACCCCAGGGCGACTGGTGCGCCAAACAGGAAGCCGCGCGCTTCGGTGCCGACAACTTTCGTGATACCCGTATTTTTGTAACGCTCAACCAGCAGTTCAATGCTGAGTGCGTAAGCTTTCGGGTCTTCCAGCAAGCTGGTGACATCGCGGAAAAGAATGCCCGGTTTTGGGTAGTCGTTGATGCTTTTGATGCTATCTTTGAGAAACTCAAGCTGCTGTGCAGTTGCGGTCATAAGTTTGTGCCTGATTGATACGGTATTACTTCACGGCGCACTATATACTCCATCCTCGACGCGTCTTGAATGATTTTTTGTATATATAAAGAGCAAAGGTTACATCTGTTTAACCTTTGACCGCCTGCGCCTGTGCTCGAAAACGGTCAAATTTACTGGCTGCGGGAGACAATTGCAACAGCGATTATTATGCTTCAGTGCTTTTGTTGCTCTTCATCAATCACCGGGATCCGCCACATAAAAATCAACAAGCAGGCGAGAATAACCAACAGCAGTCCGCGTACCCACATCATCTCAACCAGCCACAGCGAAACGCCAAACGTCAGCAAAATAAACACAATGGCGCGCGGCTTTGCCCCTGACGGCATCGCGCGGTGTTTCTGCCAGTGGCGCAGATAACCGCCGAACCATGAACGGTACAGCAGCCAGTCGTGAAAACGCGGCGATGAGCGGGCAAAGCACCAGGCGGCCAGCAGCATAAACGGTGTGGTGGGCAACAGGGGCAAAACCACACCCAGCGTGCCTAACACTACCGCTATCCAGCCAATGATGATTAGAATAATGCGTCGCATAATATCAATACTTAACACAGAGAATCGCTACTTTAGCATAACGGTTCTCATTTTCATCGGAGTGTTATCGTGAAAACCGCCCTGCTGCTTCAGACGCTCGAAAGCCAGCTCAACAGCCTGCGGCAGCGTTGCGCCCCTCTTGCGCATCACGCAACGCTTAGCGCCCGCTTCGATCGCCAGCTTTTTCGCACCCGCAGCACACGGTTACAGGCCTGCCTGGATGAAGCCGATGCTAACCTGAGCGCGTTACGCCATGCCGTTGAACACCAGCAGCGTCCCCAGGTAGCCTGGCTGGCTGAACATTTAGCGTCTCAACTGGAAGCCATTTCCCGTGAGACCGCCACCTGGTCGCTTAGAGAATGGGACAGCGCGTCGCCAGGGCTTGCCCGCTGGCAGCGCAAACGCGTTCAACATCAGGAATATGAGCGCCGACTGGTCGAGATGACGCGCGAACGTAAGGCTCAACTGGCTCGGGCAACTAATTTTGAGGAGCAGCAGCGCCTGCTACGAGAAGTGGAAGCCTTCGAGGCGCGTCTGGCACGCTGTCGCCATGCGCTGGAAAGAATAGAAAACGTGCTCGCACGTATCACCCGTTAATCGTCGGAGAATGTATGTCACTTGAAAACGCCCCGGACGAGGTCAAACTGGCCGTCGATTTGATTGTCCTGCTTGAAGAAAACCAGCTGCCAGCCCGAACGGTGCTACGCGCGCTGGAGATCGTTATGCGTGATTATGAAAACAAGCTAAAAACTGCGGAAGACGCCTCGCAAACGGATTAATTGCCCTCTGGTCTGCCATTGTCGTCAGTGCCAGAGTCACCAGCACAGTACGACAATCACGGACAGATCATGGAACGACTCCCCACCACACCGCACGACGCGGTCTTTCGGCAAATGTTGATGCAAAAAGAGATTGCCCGAGACTTTTTGCAGATCCATTTGCCAAAAAAGTTTCTCAATATATGCAATATGGATTCACTAACGCTGGAATCCGGAAGTTTTATTGAGGACGATTTACGCACCAGTTATTCAGACATTCTCTACTCTCTGCAAACAAAACACGGCACCAGTTACGTTTACACACTGATCGAACATCAAAGTAAACCCGATAAATTCATGGCCTTTCGCCTGATGCGTTACGCCATTGCCGCCATGCAGCATCACCTTGACGCCGGGCATAAGACGTTACCGCTGGTGGTGCCAATCCTGTTTTACCATGGCATGGAAAGCCCCTGGCCCTTCAGTCTCAACTGGCACCACTTGTTTAGCGAACCAGAACTGGCAAAAATACTTTATAGCCACGAATTTACGCTGGTAGACCTGACCACAATGCCAGATAATCACATCCTGCAGCATCAACGGGTAGCGATGCTGGAACTCCTGCAAAAACATATTCGTCGACGCGATCTGAGCGAATTACTGGACCAACTCGTTACGCTCTTAACACAGAATTATCTGACCGAACCCCAGATCGATGTATTAATTAATTATATGCTGAAGGCAGGTCAAACCACGGAACCCGGCGTTCTTATCCGCCAACTGGCGCGGAGCGCGCCACAGTACAAGGAACAGCTGATGACAATTGCCGAATGGTTGGAAGAAAAAGGCAGAGCGGAAGGACTTGAGAAAGGACTTGAGAAAGGGCTTCAAGAAGGTCGACAGGTCGAAGCGCGCAGCATCGCGCGCAAAATGCTGGCCAGCGGACTGGAACCCAGCCTGATAACAGATATTACTGGCCTGACGCCGGAAGAACTCGTCGCGCTGGCACACTAAATGCCATCAGGGCGGCATCATCGCCGCCCTGTACAAAACTTAACTCAGCGCTAGCGTCGGATCGTCACCTTTGATGTCGCGCTTAACTTCAGTCACAGTATCCCCTTTGGCGTTGTGCAGGTGCACTTCGAGTTGGTTAAAGGCGATATCAATGTTGTTTTCACGGCACAAGCGGTCAACCGCGCGGTTAAGTTCATCAACCGTGTGGCTGCGGTCGCGCAGTTCACGGACATACAGACGCAGTTCGTGATCCAGCGTGCTGGCACCGAAGGCGGTGAAGAACACGGCGGGCTCAGGATCGTGCATCACTTTCGGGTGTTCCATTGCCGCCTGCAGCAGCACTTTCTTCACTTTATCGAGATCTGAACCGTAAGCGACCCCAATGCGGATCACCAGACGCGTGGTGGTATCTGAAAGCGACCAGTTGATCAGTCGCTCGGTCACAAACGCTTTGTTCGGGATGATCACTTCTTTGCGATCAAAGTCGGTAATGGTGGTCGCACGAATACGAATCTTACTGACTGTCCCGGAATAAGTGCCAATCGTGACGGTATCACCGATACGCACCGGGCGTTCGAACAGAATGATCAGACCCGAGACAAAGTTACCGAAGATTTCCTGTAAGCCAAAACCGAGACCGACCGACAGAGCCGCGGCCAGCCACTGCAATTTATCCCACGATACGCCGAGCGACCCGAAGACCGTCATCGCGCCGATAGCAATGATCGCGTAGTTGAGGATTGTGGTGATCGCATACGATGCGCCCTGGCGCATTTTCAGGCGCGACAGCACCAACACTTCCAGCAGACCCGGTAAGTTGCGGATCAGCGCCCAGGCCACCATTGAGGCAATAATCGCAAACAGCAGGCTGCCCATAGTGACATCTTTCACCACCGCGGCACCGGCTTCTGTGCCGTTGTAATGCCAGAGCGTGATACTGTCGAGATAGCTGAACACGGTGATCAGATCGGACCATATAGCCCAGAACAGCACGCCAAACAGGGCCACCATCAGCAGCATGGTAATACGCAGCGTTTGCTGGTTGACCTGCTCCAGCGCAATGGTAGGTTCTTCCTGCGGCTCAGCGCCTTCGGCCCCTTCTTTCACCAGATTCTCACGACGGGCAAGTGCACGACGCCAGGCAATTCGGCGCGCCGCAACGCTCAATCCGCGCAGCACCGTCTGGTACAGCAGGTTCCAGATGATCACCAGATACACGGTCTCAATCCAGCGACCGGATAAACGCAACGTGGTATAGAAATAACCGGTCGCCGTCAGCACCATTAGCGCGATCGGAATAATCGACAATACGGTTATCGTCACCAGGCGCAGACCGTGCGATTCCTTATCACGCCAGCTCTCACGACACATTGGCCATACCAGGAAGGCAATAAGTAGCAAGTTAAAGAAAATAACAATCTGCCCAAGCACATCATCCATCAGATTGAGAGGCGAAAGCTCAGCGACCACCGACCAGAAATTCAGCGGCAGCAGTGCCAGGCTAATACGCACGATCTGGCGACGCCAGTGGCTGGTCTGTTTCGCGGGCATGCCGAAGTGGCGGATCGCCACGCCGTCTTTTTCCAGCACCTTCCAGCACAGGCCAAACACCAACCAGAAGACGGCCATTTTCTTGCTAAATGCCCATAGCAGATCGCTGACGTTCAGTTGCATAGTCAGCAGAATCAAGCCCACGGCAAGGATAATCAGGCATGCCGGCAAGGCGCGAATCAGATCGATCAGTATCGCTTTAGGTGTGTTGAGCTGGCTGTCATTGCGCAAGTTACCCACCGCGGCGGCGAGTTTCGCCTGGTACGCTTTCAGCCACGTCAGGCGCCAGCGGATAAGCCCGGCTACCAGCAGCAGCGGCAAACCGGCCAGGAATGCGATAAACACCGCCGGCCAGGCTTTTTCCCAGTTCACGGTGATTTTCATCGACTTAAACTGGTCTTTGAGCGTTTGCGGGAAGGCTTTAACCCAATCCCAGTCCATTGGGCGGTTGCTGTTAACCCAGAAAATTTGCTGAGTGAGGATGCTCTTGAGGTTCTTCGACACGCTCATTAACTGCTGCTGGTTGATCTGCAGGTTAATGGCCATCATCAGCTGATTTCCCAACTGCTTATTCAGCTGGTCCAGCAGTTCACGGCGCATATCCACAACCTGCAGCAGCGCATCATGAACTTCGCCGTTCACTTCATTGCTGTGCCCTTCTTCCAGTTTGGCAACGAAGGCATCATTCTGGAACAGCGCATCACGCTGCTGGTTGACGTCAAATTGCTCCAGACGCAGATCGGCAGTGCGGTTAGTCATATCAGCAAGCTCGTCTGCCGACGGCAGCGTTTGCTGCTGCTGATACAGAATGCGCGATAGCAGCAGACTGCCCTTCAGCACAGCGATTTGTTCTTTAATATTACGTTCCGATTGCAGCGCACGATCAAGCCAGTTTTTGACTTTAATGTTTTGCTGCATCAGTGAGTTGCCGTTTTCCGTGGCGGAAATCAGGCGCTGGCTAAGCTGATGGTTAATATCCAGTTCCTGTTTTACCAACGGATTGGTCTGGATACGATCCGCTTCATCTGGCGTCACTGCTTCCTGCGCGGTTTTTTCGGTTAACGTCAGACGTTTGCTGTTCACCGCTTCCTGCAGCAACTGGAGCTGATGTTCGAGCCTGTTAGTGTTGGACGTCACGTAATCCCGTTGTTTTTGCAGGGTATCCTGCAAAACCGTATTGCCCTCCAGGCTTTTACGCTGCTGGTCGATTTGCGCATTCAGCAATGCCTGCTGCGCCTGAAGCAGCACCTGCTGGCTGGGGCGTAATGCCGCCTCGCCAACGCTGGTTCCATCCAGGCGATTGCGGATTTGCTGCATTTGCTGCGAGGCGGTGTACATCGCGTTTTGCACGCGCTCAGGCTGCGTCTGCAACGAGACCAGTTGACTGTTATAAGCAGCCAGATCGTTTTGCGCGCTTTGCAGGTCATCCAGCACCTGGGCGACGCGCGACTCGAGTTGTCGCAGAGAGAGCGCGCTCAGTGTTTTTCGCGTTTCATCGTCATTATCGACATCGCTGAGCGAATTTAACGCCGCCGTCGCCTCGCGCATTTTTTCCGGCGCCTGGGCCACTTTCTGGCGTAGTTGAACGGTCTCGTCCTTCACGCGTTCAATTTTATCAAGCGTGGCGAGGGTATCGATGAGATCCTGCTGAACCAATTTATCCTGCGCAGAAAGGTCTTTTTGTTTATTCAGCGTGTCTAGCTGGCTCTGAATATCCGCTTTCGTCGGCAGTTCGCCATTCTGTTGCGCTCGCGCAAATGCTGATGACTGGCAAGACAGCAATAGAATGAAGAAAATAATGGTAATAGCAATGAGATGCTGTGAACGTTTATAAAGCTGCAACATAGTCATGAGGATGAATGTTTCTAACCAGAAAAGTGACCGAAAATAGTCAAGCGGCTAGAATATCACGGCTGTGATAGACAAAATAGCGGGGGTGAAAATGTCCAGGAAAATTCCTGGAGTGAAACCCACTGCTCAGCAGGTCTCAGGCACGCGAAGCGTTGGGCACAGCAGACACATTTCCAGCAGCACCGCGACATATTCACGCGCGTCTTTTTTCAGATCAAAAGACTCTGGTGCAAATAACCAGTTTTCTAAAATACCGGAAAGATAGCTACGCAGTAACACCGCCACGCGACGCGTGTTCAGGTTCTCCGGCAACATTTTAGCGTTCATACAGTTGCGAAGGGTTTGCTCGATGCGATCATAGTTTTCAAGACACAGGCTGCGTTGTGCCAACTGAACAGAGGCTATTTCCCCGACAAACTCGCATTTGTGGAATATAATCTCCATCAGCAAACGCCGGCGTTCTTCTGTCACGGTAGCTTCAAGAACGTAAACTAAAATTTCTCTTAATACTGATAGTGGATCGTCAGGGAATTTTGCCTGATACTCAGACTCTAGTTCATCAATATTGGGTTTTGCCAGCTCCCAGATTTCACTGAATAAATCCGACTTGTTTTTGAAATGCCAATAGATTGCACCACGCGTGACGCCAGCGGCTTTTGCGATCTCTGCAAGCGAGGTGGAAGAGACCCCTTGTTGCGAGAACAAACGCAGCGCAACATCGAGAATGTGTTGACGCGTTTCCTGCGCTTGTTGTTTGGTTTTTCGTGCCATATGTTAGTGAATTTACAGGCGTTAGATTTACATACATTTGTGAATGTATGTACCATAGCACGACGATAATATAAACGCAGCAATGGGTTTATGGGCTTTAAGCCATTGATCAATTTGAAATCGGACACTCGAGGTTTACATATGAACAAAAACAGAGGGTTAACGCCTCTGGCAGTCGTTCTGATGCTCTCAGGCAGCTTAGCGCTAACAGGATGTGACGACAAACAGGCCCAACAAGGGGGCCAGCAGATGCCAGAGGTTGGAGTTGTGACGCTCAAAGCTGAACCTCTACAGATAACAACTGAACTCCCGGGTCGCACCAGTGCTTTCCGCATTGCAGAAGTTCGCCCTCAGGTTAGCGGCATCATCCTGAAGCGTAATTTCACAGAAGGCGGTGACATTGAAGCGGGTGTGTCTCTCTATCAGATTGATCCTGCTACTTACCAGGCCGCATATGAAAGTGCAAAAGGCGATCTGGCTAAAGCGCAGGCGGCGGCTAATATCGCTCAGTTGACGGTGAATCGTTATCAGAAACTGTTGGGTACCAAGTACATCAGTCAACAGGAATACGATACCGCCAAGGCCGATGCGCAACAGGCAAATGCTGCCGTTATTGCCGCGAAAGCCGCAGTAGAAACGGCGCGTATTAACCTGGCGTATACCAAAGTCACGTCGCCAATTAGCGGCCGTATTGGTAAGTCTGCCGTTACGGAAGGTGCTCTGGTGCAAAACGGTCAGGCGACCGCGCTGGCAACCGTACAGCAGTTGGATCCGATCTATGTCGACGTCACACAATCAAGCAACGATTTCCTGCGACTGAAACAAGAGCTGGCGAACGGCAAACTGAAGCAAGAGAACGGTAAAGCGAAAGTGGAACTGGTGACCAGCGACGGCATTAAATTCCCGCAGTCCGGTACGCTGGAGTTTTCTGACGTGACGGTTGATCAGACCACCGGTTCTATCACACTGCGCGCCATCTTCCCTAACCCGGATCACACCTTACTGCCGGGTATGTTCGTCCGTGCTCGTCTGGAAGAAGGGATCAACCCAACGGCAATACTGGTTCCGCAGCAAGGCGTAACCCGTACACCGCGCGGTGAAGCCAGCGCGTTAGTTATCGGTGCAGATGACAAAGTGGAAACCCGCCAGATTGTGGCAGCACAAGCAATTGGCGATAAATGGTTGGTCACAGAAGGACTTAAGCCAGGCGACCGCGTGATTGTCACGGGGCTGCAAAAAGTACGTCCAGGCGCGCAGGTAAAAGCGCAGGAAGTCACCGCGGATAACAACCAGCAAGCCGCAAGCGGTAGCCAGCCTGAACAGTCCAAGTCTTAACTTAAACAGGAGCCGTTAAGACATGCCTAATTTCTTTATCGATCGCCCCATATTTGCGTGGGTGATCGCCATTATCATCATGTTGGCAGGGGGGCTCGCGATCCTCAAATTGCCGGTAGCGCAATATCCAACTATTGCACCGCCTGCAGTGACGATCTCCGCGACTTACCCTGGCGCTGATGCGAAAACAGTACAGGATACTGTTACGCAGGTTATCGAACAGAATATGAACGGTATCGATAACCTGATGTACATGTCCTCCAACAGTGACTCCACGGGTACCGTGCAGATCACCCTTACCTTCCAGTCAGGTACGGATGCGGATATCGCACAGGTGCAGGTACAGAACAAACTGCAGCTGGCGATGCCGTTACTGCCTCAGGAAGTTCAACAACAAGGGGTTAGCGTAGAGAAGTCTTCAAGTAGCTTCCTGATGGTTGTCGGTGTTATCAACACCAACGGCACCATGACCCAGGAAGATATTTCAGACTACGTGGGCGCTAACATGAAGGACGCCATCAGCCGTACTTCAGGTGTGGGTGACGTTCAGCTGTTCGGTTCCCAGTACGCAATGCGTATCTGGATGGATCCGAACAAACTGAACAACTTCCAGCTGACGCCGGTTGATGTGATCAACGCCATTAAAGCGCAGAACGCCCAGGTTGCAGCCGGTCAGTTAGGTGGTACGCCACCGGTGAAAGGCCAGCAGCTTAACGCGTCAATCATCGCGCAAACCCGTCTGACCTCTGCCGATGAATTCAGCAAAATTCTGCTGAAAGTGAATCAGGACGGTTCTCAGGTTCGTCTGCGTGACGTGGCGAAAGTGGAGTTGGGTGGCGAAAACTACGACATCATTGCGAAGTTTAACGGCAAACCGGCTTCCGGTCTGGGTATCAAACTGGCGACAGGTGCTAACGCCCTGGATACCGCTAGCGCCATCCGCGCTGAACTGGCGAAGATGGAGCCGTTCTTCCCATCCGGCCTGAAAATTGTTTACCCGTATGACACCACGCCGTTCGTGAAAATCTCAATTCACGAAGTGGTGAAAACGCTGGTGGAAGCAATCATCCTCGTGTTCCTGGTTATGTATCTGTTCCTGCAGAACTTCCGCGCGACGCTGATTCCGACCATTGCCGTACCGGTGGTTTTGCTGGGTACCTTTGCAGTGCTGGCCATTTTCGGCTTCTCGATAAACACCCTGACGATGTTCGGGATGGTGCTCGCCATCGGCCTGTTGGTGGATGACGCCATCGTGGTGGTCGAGAACGTTGAGCGCGTTATGGCGGAGGAAGGTCTGCCGCCGAAAGAAGCGACGCGTAAATCAATGGGCCAGATTCAGGGCGCACTGGTGGGCATCGCGATGGTGCTGTCAGCGGTATTTATCCCGATGGCCTTCTTCGGCGGATCTACCGGGGCAATCTACCGTCAGTTCTCCATCACCATTGTTTCTGCAATGGCGTTGTCAGTACTGGTGGCGTTGATTCTGACGCCGGCTCTTTGTGCCACCATGCTCAAACCGATCGCTAAGGGCGATCACGGAGAAGGCAAAAAAGGCTTCTTCGGCTGGTTTAACCGCATGTTCGATAAGAGCACCAACCACTATACCGACAGCGTTGGCGGCATTCTGCGCAGTACGGGTCGTTATCTGGCGCTGTATCTGATCATTGTCGTCGGTATGGCTTATCTGTTCGTTCGCCTGCCAAGCTCCTTCTTGCCGGATGAAGACCAGGGGGTATTCCTGTCCATGGCTCAGCTACCTGCAGGTGCTACGCAAGAGCGTACCCAGAAGGTGCTGGACGAAATGACGGATTACTATCTGACCAAAGAAAAAAATAACGTTGAATCGGTATTTGCCGTTAACGGCTTCGGTTTTGCGGGACGCGGTCAGAACACCGGTATTGCCTTCGTGTCGTTAAAAGACTGGAGCGAACGTCCGGGTGATGAGAACAAGGTCGAGGCAATCACCGCTCGCGCGATGGGGGCGTTCTCGAAGATTAAAGATGCGATGGTCTTCGCCTTTAACCTACCCGCGATTGTCGAACTGGGTACCGCAACTGGTTTTGACTTCCAGTTGATTGACCAGGGTGGTTTGGGCCATGACAAACTAACACAGGCGCGTAACCAGCTGTTTGGTGAAGTGGCCAAGCATCCGGATCTGTTGGTCGGTGTTCGTCCTAATGGCCTGGAAGATACGCCGCAGTTCAAGATCGATATCGATCAGGAAAAAGCGCAGGCGCTGGGCGTTTCCATTAGTGATATTAATACAACGCTGGGTGCAGCATGGGGCGGAAGCTACGTGAACGACTTCATCGACCGCGGTCGTGTGAAGAAAGTTTACGTCATGTCTGAAGCGGAATACCGTATGTTGCCGGAAGATATTGGAAACTGGTACGTTCGCGGTAGCGATGGACAAATGGTACCGTTCTCCGCCTTCTCTACCTCACGTTGGGAATATGGTTCACCGCGACTGGAACGCTATAACGGTCTGCCTTCCATGGAAATCTTAGGCCAGGCCGCACCGGGTAAAAGTACCGGTGAAGCCATGGCAATGATGGAGCAACTGGCAAGCAAACTGCCGTCCGGTATCGGCTATGACTGGACCGGGATGTCCTATCAGGAACGACTGTCTGGCAACCAGGCTCCGGCCCTGTATGCCATTTCACTGATCGTCGTCTTCCTGTGTCTGGCAGCACTGTACGAGAGCTGGTCAATTCCGTTCTCCGTTATGCTGGTGGTTCCGCTGGGGGTTATCGGTGCGTTGCTGGCCGCGACGTTCCGCGGATTAACTAACGACGTTTACTTCCAGGTAGGTCTGCTCACAACCATTGGGTTGTCGGCGAAGAACGCGATATTGATCGTCGAATTCGCCAAAGACTTGATGGATAAAGAGGGTAAAGGGTTGATCGAGGCGACGCTGGATGCCGTTCGTATGCGTTTACGTCCGATCCTGATGACCTCGCTGGCCTTTATTCTTGGCGTTATGCCGTTGGTTATCAGCTCCGGCGCAGGGAGTGGCGCGCAGAACGCCGTTGGTACTGGCGTAATGGGCGGGATGGTTACAGCAACCGTACTGGCTATCTTCTTCGTTCCGGTGTTCTTTGTGGTGGTTCGCCGCCGCTTTAGCCGCAAGAATGAAGATGTTGAACACAGCCACCCGGTTGATCACCATTGATTCATCGCTAATGAAAAGGCCGCGCAAGCGGCCTTTTTTCTGGAAAAATCATAAAAATCACTTATTGTGATTACGTTTATTTTCTGCCGAGTGAATAAGCGATATAATCCCCGTAGATTTAGAGGCTATTCTTAAGAATTCTTGAGGTTTCTTATTTTACCTAAATAGATATTAAGATTATTCCTAACCTTCAACCTACATTGTTAGAGGTTACCTTTGATTGCTAAAGCTAACTCCGTTAACCTGATGATTGCCCGAACAATAAAGAAGTTGTTCCATTCCGAATACCTTCATTTTTCAGGTAAAATGTAAAAACGGTGCCACATCATAATTTTACGCAATTGTAATTTTTCATGATATGACGATGAAATCTTTTTTAGAGTAGATTATAGTTAAATCATCAGGCGTCATGGGCAAGTTTCAGGTAGTTTGTTGTATCCACCCCGAAGGTGTTCGGTTAGTTTAAACCACTAAGAAGGGGATGCGCTATGGACGAGTACTCACCCAAACGGCATGATATCGCGCAGCTTAAATTTCTCTGCGAAACCTTGTATCATGACTGTCTTGCAAACCTTGAACAAAGCAACCATGGCTGGGTTAATGACCCGACTTCAGCAACCAGCCTGCAGCTCAACGAACTGATAGAGCATATTGCAACCTTCGCACTTAATTATAAAATTAAGTACAATGAGGACAATAAGCTGATTGCGCAGATTGATGAATACCTGGATGACACTTTTATGTTGTTCAGCAATTATGGTATTAATACGCAGGATTTGCAGAAATGGCGAAAGTCCGGAAGTCGACTGTTTCGCTGTTTTGTCAACGCCACCAGGGCTAATCCTGTTAGTTTGTCTTGTTAAAAAATATTACAATCATAGGTAAGAGTTATGTCTGATAAACCATTAACTAAAACAGATTATTTGATGCGCCTGCGACGCTGCCAGACAATTGACACGCTTGAGCGTGTTATTGAGAAAAATAAATATGAATTGTCCGACAATGAACTGGCTGTATTTTACTCAGCAGCAGATCATCGCCTTGCTGAATTGACGATGAATAAGCTGTACGACAAGATTCCAACTTCCGTTTGGAAATTTATTCGCTAATTGTTCACGAGGTTAAGTCAGGTATCGCGTTAGATTTGTTTGTCTGGCTGACCACCTCCTCATATTTGCAATAGTTATTTAATTCAAATCAGGTGACTGCGGTCACAACGAGACAAAGGGAACGTTTCCTCTGAGCGCCTCATCAAAACGCTATACGTTCAAATGTAACTGTTATGCTAAATTGTGGTTAATCTGTTACTTTTTTCAGGCACTATCCCCTCTTAAAATGGGTCGATCCCACCTGAATATTGAAGACATCACGAAGGCAAGAGATGACAGAAATACAGCGCCTGCTCACCGAAACAATTGACGACTTAAATGTGCGCGAAAAGCGCGATAACAGACCGCGCTTTAGCATCAGCTTCATTCGCAAGTATCCGGGACTGTTTATTGGCATGTATGTCGCCTGGTTCGCCACGCTGGCGGTTATGCTGCAATCAGAAACGCTGGTCGATTCGGTGTGGCTGCTGGTGGTATTGTTTGTCATCCTCAATGGTTTTTTCTTTTTTGACGTCGCGCCGCGTTACCGTTTCGAAGACATCGACGTGCTGGACTTCAGAGTCTGCTATAACGGCGAATGGTATAACACCCGTTTTGTTCCGCCAGCGCTTATCGAGACCATTCTGCATTCACCGCGGGTGGATGGTGAACGTAAAGCCCAATTGCAAAAAATGATGGCGCGGAAAGGCGAGCTCTCTTTCTACGACGTCTTCACGCTAACTCGCGCAGAAGCTGCCGGTCAGTAGCTTGCCTAACAGCCAATAAAAAAGTGCGTACCCGCAGGCACGCACTGGTTTCCCTGAAATGTTGGCAAAATGTCTAACGTCTTTTCTTCCTGCCCTGCACCGCTTTAAATCGCGGATTCGTTTTGCAGATAACATACAAACGCCCTTTGCGTTTGACTATCTGACAGTCAGGATGGCGCTGTTTGGCACTTCGAAGTGAATTAAGAACCTGCATGTTAACCTCGCTTAGTGCCAATAAAATGGCCAAAACGTTTCTGGAAGCGCGCCGCACTGCCTTCGTTGTCGAACGTCTTCTGCTTCCCGGTGTAGTACGGGTGTGATTTAGACGAAATATCAAGGGTCACGTAGGGATACGTTTTCCCCTCAAACTCAATCTCACGTTCCGTTTTGATGGTCGAACCGACCTTAAAGTACTCATTGGCACTGGTGTCGTGGAATACCACAGTACGATAAAAAGGATGGATATCCGGTTTCATTGCAACCTCTAATTGTTACATTATAACATAACAACAAAGTACACTACTCTCGTCCCTGGCTCAACCTCATTTACACAGTGGGTAATTAATCTGGAAATACCCCTCTTAAATCTATTAGGTCATTCGAATAGATTTTTCACTTTCGGATATACTTTCCCTACGCTGTGTAAATAAGGATATCACTGTGACAACACGACATTTGATCGGCCTGGTGACCGGAATACTGATTCTGTCCATCCTTGCGCCAGTGGGTTTGAGTCTGTGGCTGGCGTATCGTCAGGTTGAAACTAAATTTATGGACGAGCTTGATTCTTACACCAGCCGGGTTGCTTTGCGCACAGAAAGGGTCGGCGAGCAGGCGAAAAAAGCATTACGCCAGATTGAGACCTTCAAGGGAGAACCTTGCGGAACGGAACATTTACTGGAAATGCGTCGTTTGTCATACAGCTATCGTTACATTCAGGAAGTGGTGTACCTTAAGGACAACGTCCCGCAATGCTCTTCCCTCGAGAATAAAAGCCGTGCTGTCGCCTTCCCTGCGGCGATGAAAGTCACCGAGGATGGCTACCGTGCCTGGTTAACCACGGAGAACGACTTAGGTATCCAGCGTTTTATGGCTGCATTAGGCAGCGAAAACTATGTGGTGATGGTCGATCCCGCCACGTTCATTGACGTTGTTCCGTTTGGTTCGTGGCCGATTGATGTCGCCATTATTGGCGCCGATAAAAGCAGGATTGTCACCAGTAGCGGAACGCTACCCGAAGATATTTTGCAAAATTTTCAACAAGATAATGCCACTACGCATTTGCAAAAAGAGGGCGTTATTTACAACGCTCGTCCCTTCCCTGCATTAGGTATTACCGTCGTCAGTTGGGCATCTACGCTGCCGCTAAAAAAAATATGGCACCGACAGGCGCTTATCTGGCTCCCGGCGGGAATTCTTATCGGTCTGCTGACCGCCGCCTTTGTTCTGCGTATGTTACGTCGTTTGCAGTCTCCCCATCATCAGTTGCAGGAGGCTATCCAGCGCCGTGAAATTAAGGTGTACTATCAGCCGATCATTTCTCTTCGTACCGGGAAAGTGGTAGGTGCCGAAGCGCTGGCCCGTTGGCCGCAGCCCGATGGCAGTTTTCTCTCACCAGAGATTTTCGTCGCGCTGGCACAGCAGACCGGCCTGACAACCCCTCTCACTCGCCTGATTATCGAAAGCGTGTTTGACGATCTGGGCAAATGGCTTCATCACCATCCGGAGCAGCATATCTCCATCAATCTTGAAGCCGATAATCTGACATCAGAAACGCTGCCAGGTCTGCTCAGCCGGAAGGTGAATCACTATCAGATAAACCCGTCGCAAATTGCACTCGAACTCACAGAACGCGCCTTTGCCGATCCGAAAACCAGCGCTCCGTTCATCGCCAAGTACCGCCAGGCCGGCCATTCGATTTACATTGATGATTTTGGCACCGGTTATTCCAGTCTCAGTTACTTGCAGGATCTGGATGTCGATATTCTGAAGATCGACAAATCGTTCGTGGATGCGTTGGGATACAACAACGTGACGCCGCATATTATCGAGATCGCAAAAACGCTGAAGCTGGAAATGGTGGCAGAAGGTATTGAGACGAAAAATCAGGAAGAGTGGCTACGACAGCATGGCGTGCAGTACGGCCAAGGCTGGCTATACAGTAAGGCATTGCCAAAGGCAGAGTTTATCCTGTGGGCGGAGACACGACTGTAGCCGACATGCGAAAAGATTGAGATGGCTGGCGGCACGCCGCACAGCCAGTCACGTCAGTCATCCATAATGGGCGAGAATCCACCGTAGATCATGCGCTTGCCATCAAAGGGCATCGATTCGCCAAATTCCTTCATTCGGGGATCGGACATCATCTTCTGATTCGCCGCGTCACGGACTTCTTTTGAAGGATACTCAATCCAGCTGAATACCACTTCTTCATGATCCTGCGCTTTTACCGCCATGTGAAAATCGGTCAATTTGCCGTCAGGGACATCGTCTGCCCAGCATTCCACCACGCGCAATGCACCGAACTCCTTGAAAAGCGGAGCCGCTTTTGCCGCCATCGCGATATACGCCTCCTTGTTTTCAGCGGGTACGGCAACCACAAAACCATCAACATACTTCATGAGAAAAGCCTCCGAAGTTTACTGCGCGGCAAGCCAATTCTGGCCGCGTCAGTCGAGATTAAGTTTAGTCGTCAGCCCGCGATCATGCCGTAGGTTCATTCCGAACCCGAACACGTGACTGCGGCTGATGCCGAAACCACGGCAGACAAAGCTGAATGAGCGGACCAATCGCCAGTGCATACAGCACCGTACCAACGCCCAGGGTTCCCCCGAGTAGCCAACCAATAAGCAACACCGACACTTCGATGGCCGTTCGAATTCGCCTCACCGGCCAACCAGTACGCGCGTGAATGCCGGTCATCAGACCATCACGTGGGCCAGCACCGAACCCCGCACCGATATACAGACTGGTCGCTAAGGCGTTCAGTATCACCGCAGATACCAACAGACCGCTGCAGGCAAACAGGGATTCAAATCCCGGGATTACCATCAGCGCCACATCAGCCGCCAGCCCAATCATAATGACATTACTCAATGTGCCAAACCCCGGACGCTGGCGTAGTGGGATCCATGCCAACAGGACCAATACGCCCACGACAATAATCACCAAGCCGATGTTCATCGACAACAGATTTGCCACACCCAGATGAAAAACGTTCCAGGGATCAGCGCCTAAATCCGCACGCACAAACATCGCCGTCGACACGCCGTAAAGCGTCAGCCCGATAAACAATTGCAGTAAACGACGCAACATGCTTTTCTCCTCTCCCCGCGCAGACAGTCTTCATCTTCAACGCAATTGGCACTATGATTAATGACCAGTTTCCAAAAAGTGGACTGCAATGTCATCTCGCCGTTATGGAAGTCAGTCTCTCCAGCGCCTGCTCGGGCACTGGCAGGAGAGTCCCTCACGTACCCCAATCTGGCGACAGCTGGCCGAAGCCTTGCGTCTGCTGATACTGGATGGCCGGCTGGCGCTGGATAGCCGGCTTCCCGGCGAGCGCGAACTTGCTACGGTGCTGGAAGTCAGCCGAACAACTATCGCCAGCGCAATGGCACAGCTGCGGGAAGAAGGATATCTGGAAAGCCGCCAGGGTAGCGGCTCACGGGTGATCCTGCCGGAACATATTCGCCATGTACCGACGCGTACCGTCACCGGTACCGCACTCGATCTGTCCACCGCCGCGCTCAGCGCGGGTCCCGAAATTCATCAGGCTTACCAGCAGGCGCTGTTTGCCATACCGCAGCATCTGTTAAGTTCCGGGTATCTGCCCCAGGGGCTACCGTCTTTGCGCGAATCCATTGCCCGGCATTACTGCGAACGCGGATTACCCACGCAGCCGGATGAGGTTATGGTGGTCAATGGTGCAGTCAGCGGGCTGGCGCTGATCCTGCGGTTGCTTACCGGTCCAGGCGATCGCGTAGTGGTTGATCATCCCACTTACCCGCTCGCTATTGCGGCGATTCAGGGGGCCTCCTGCCGACCGGTGGGGGTGTCGCTGCCCGAACAGGGGTGGGATACCGCGGGTCTTGTCGCCACCATCGCACAAACCGCCCCACGCATGGCCTACCTGATGCCGGATTTTCACAATCCTACCGGACGTTGCATGGACGCCGCCACACGCCAGGTGGTGGCCGATATCGCCGCCAAAACGCACACCACGCTGGTGGTGGACGAAACAATGGTCAATCTGTGGTATGACGCCCCGCCACCACCACCGCTCGCCGCCTTCAATCGCGATGCACCCATCATTATGTTGGGGTCTGCCGGTAAAAGTTTCTGGGGAGGATTACGTCTTGGCTGGGTGCGGGCGTCATCACGGACTATTGCCGCACTGGTGCAAACCCGCGACACGTTCGATTTAGGCTCACCGGTGCTGGAACAGCTCGCTACCGGCTGGCTGCTGGATAACGCCGCGCAGTTTCTCCCGGACAGAAGACAACTGCTCACCGCCAGACGCGACCAGTGCCATACCCTGATGCGATCGCATTTCCCGGAATGGCAATTTACCCAACCGCAGGGCGGGTTATCTTTCTGGGTAGAATTGCCCGATACGCTGGCGACGCTGTTTGCCACTCGCGCCGACAGCGCCGGTATTCAGTTAGGTACCGGAACGCGCTTTGGGTTAGCGGGTGCATTCGATCGTTTCTTACGCATGCCCTTCGCGCTGCCGGATGACACGATGCGCGCTGCCTTCAACACATTGCAGCCGATCTGGGACACTCTGCGTTCACAGGCAAGTCATGGGAAAATACGTAAAATAATTTAAGTGATGAGAAAAGGAGGAAGAGATTGCCGGACGGCAGAATTGGGTGGGGGCCCTGCCAGCTAAGCTTTTCCTAACAAAACCTATGTATTTCAATGCACTAAAAAGCGGTGGGGCCATGATTTTGTATCACCAAAAGTATACACTGGTAAGCCGTTTTCTCATGCGACAGACACAAAAAAACCGGGGCTGACCCGGCTTTGTATGGCTTTTGACCAAACTCCATCTAAGCTACATTTTCCACTACCATGTAGGATCGCCCAACCTCTTCAATCAGTGGTTGGAGGTTCGTATTGCTGCCTTTGACTGTAAATAGGTCTTCTGGCTGTTCATCTTTTACGGCTTTTTTAACATAACCATAATACGGACGACTAACCGCAGTCCTTAAAGATACCTCCGTACAAGAAGATAAAGCGACCACATTTTCCCCTATGTACTTGAACACTGGCGGCTCATAGTTTTTGATCACGCTCCTGCAAGAGTTCACAAATTGTGTGAACGCTTCAATTTTACCTGCCAGAGCCAAACGACGGGCATGTTCGATCTCATCTACCGTGAGATCGGGAGCGGAAATCTGGACCACCTCGTCTTCACGCGACAATCCGTTACACAATTTCAAATGATGATACAGTGCCCTGGAAGCACATCTTAGAACCCTTGTCATGCGTTCCGTGTTCCGTTTGGATGGCTCAGTATTTTTACCTTGAGAAATATTATAATCCCACATCTGCCGATGTACTGTTGGCGTATCGATATGATCCAGTTGTTCTAAGATTGCAAGAATTCGCTCTCCCTTGAACCTTCTTGTCTCTTCTTCCTGCCCCAATGCACCGCAGATACAATCTTCCACAATGCGTGGCAACTCCCCCAAAGAGCCATACCCTCGTAAGAAAATGCGTACAGCTGTATTATCAACCCCTTTTGCTACAGCACCCTTAGTTCTCGCCATATTGTTCTCCTTTTTAAATAGACATAAGTAATCCTCCGCTATCGCTGGTAGCGATCAGGATATGTGGCCTTCCTTTGTGGATGGCATTTGGTTTTAAAGTACCGTGTTTACGGTAGCTTGATATGTCTCGCTGTGCGCCAGACGACGTTAACGCTTATACGATAAGAATGACCAACATACGATTGCAGTCGCGCTGACCACCATTCGATTTTTCGGTCTCGTACAGAGC
This sequence comes from Citrobacter sp. wls711, assembly GCF_005281055.1. Classification (NCBI taxonomy): domain Bacteria; kingdom Pseudomonadati; phylum Pseudomonadota; class Gammaproteobacteria; order Enterobacterales; family Enterobacteriaceae; genus Citrobacter; species Citrobacter sp. wls711. Next base: position 278,668 of record NZ_SZXC01000007.1, read on the forward strand.
GATCTAAATCGCTTTTCCACACACATGCTGGCACAGCCAATGATGTAAACATCAGCAAGGAATTTCAGTACCATGATGTAAACACACAGCGGGGTATCAGCTAGGTTACCTGAGTCCACGATTGGAACAGACCACACAGAGACAGGCTATCAGCCTGTTGATGTTGTGGGATGTAACAGAGTGGTAAATGAAGGTTATGGTATGGACAGACAAGTCTGTTCACGTCTGGGCAGACCATTACCATTAGATCTTCTAAAGTGGCGTAGCCGAGTTGTCACGGAGTGACGTAAGTAAATAACTAAACAACCATCCAGATGACACCAGTCATCCTGCTGTTGGTTTTCACTCTTTTGCTTTTGTTTCGACGAGATTATGAGTGTTAGTGTGTATAAATGTCGAAACGAGATACAAGGAGACCGAAGCCCGTATGGGTGATGTTACGTGAGTTTTCATTCCTGGAGAAGGAAGGAAAAGACAGAGTAACGAAGTCTCTTATATTATTGTGGCGTTTTATTCCTATCACCCAGTATGGGCGAAAAGGAATGAAGGAATACTATATTGTGGCGTTTTATGGCACATCTTCGCTATCTGATGTGAGCGAACGCTCCTCAAGCCACCCCGAACTTTAACCCGCCATTATCCACTTTCTGAAATCATTGTCAAGCAAAATGCATGCCACTAGTATATCTTTTTACGTTTATATGATAAAATACTTATGTGATGAATGACTTACAGAGAGGTTATTTTGTGCTTTCCCTTTAGACCACCAGCATTTTTTCTGCCATCGGTAGAAGAACGTAAGGAGCTGGTCAGAACCCTGAAGGATTTCGGGCTAACGCTGACAACTTCAAGAATCCATCTTCTTCACCACATGAAGCAAACCCAGATCCCGCTTACGGCTTCAGACTTGTCAAAACAGATAGAACTCCCGCTATCAACAACACACAGGAATCTTTCGATGTTCGCTGACTGCGGACTAGTCGATTTCATTGTTGATCGCGCAAGCGTCTGTCGTTGGTATTTTCTTTTCGCAGACCGCCCTAACTTCTGCCCAACTTGCAATCAGACTTACAACGCCGCTTGCTGATACAACCAAATGACCGCATAAAGCGGCTGAGACTGACGCATACAAACAGCGCCAGCGAGCAACCACGCCCCTTTACTACCGATACGGAGTTTCAACATGACTACAAAAAAGAAATCACAGGCCCAGATTTCGCCGGAATTGAAAACTTATCTCGACAACATCGCAGCGAAGTACAAACCAGATCCGGGGGCCCTAAAGCGTCAAATTGATAATGCGGAAGCTCGCTACAGCCGAACACAACAGTTTTCTGACATTCCAGCGCGGCTGGTGGTTAAACTCCAGAGCCTGATCCTAGACGGCTGGCGGTTTTGCCCTTCAGCTAATTCTTCAGTGCTTTCCAATGCTGCGATGATTTCTGTTAAGTTGCAGAAACCGGAGGCCTTGATCGAAGAGGAGTTGAAGACGCTACGCTCCAGAGTCTCCAACGCTTACCACGATCAACTTTTTAAAGCGATGGAGCGTGAGATTGACGAACTGATACATGAAGCAGCACAGGACGCACAACAGAAAGCAGTTCAGCAAGCAGCTGCCGAAGAAGCTGCAATGCGTGACCAGTTGAGGGCTGCCCTCGGTATGGTGAAAGCATGACAGCGCAATCCAGCCAGACCAAGGGGCAAGAGAGCCCCGTTACCGTCATCGACGAAGATGCATTGAAACGAGCCATTCAGAAAGCAAAGGAGATTGCAGACGCTAACCCGGAAAAATACCGTCGGGTACATCCAACTTTACAATAACGTTACAAAAGCTATGATCGCGAAATCCTTCATATAACACTCTCTACGCCCTCGAAAATAATAGGCAGATAAGTATTATCTACACCACAAAACGCGCTCACAATGGCGCTCATTGCGTTTAACAGGGCTTTACCTTCACACTCACGGTTTAACTTTTAAATATAGCGTATCATTCTCATCTCTGCGAGAAAATATTCAATCCATTCAGTCCACGGCCTCTGAGGCTGGTTTTCGATTTTCCCGGATCAAATGGCTGAAATGCAGACAAAAAAGCCCCACACATCGCGAAGCTCACGTTCTCACATATTGAGAGAACTTTTCCCGCAAGCATCACAAGCCATGATTTATTAAATTCATTCACTTGGTGCAAGGCGATACTATCGGGTCGGTGGGTATACTCCGATCCGAAGAAGTAGCCCGTAAAAGAACATATCGTCTACTTGAAGTTGTTACTCAGGAGGTTTTATGGCACTTTTAAACAGAAGCGACCTTCAATTTCAATACGCATGGTCAGCGTTATCTCCCGATGACCCGCGTATAACGGGAAAACCGGATAGTACATTGCTTAACCGCCATGAAGGGTATGAGGTTCTTTCGTTCCTTAACCGCTTAGCTCATGCAAGTAAGTGGGATACCAAATCGCCAGCACTCAAAGCAGAAAGGCTGATCAAGAACCATCTGCCCGGTGACGTGCGTAGTCACAAGAATGTCTGGCAATGGCTCGTGGATAACTGGAACAGATATCAGTAATTGGCCCCCATGTGACAATTATACAACCGACGCAGCAATGCTGCGTTCGGTTTTTCGTCGAAGAAAATATCACAACGGCGCTTCAGCTAGTTCCTTTTTGATGCGGAAAAACGTAGCCCGCCCACATCCCACCAGCTTATAAATCTCTTCGTTAGAGTATGTCCCCTTAGCCAAATACTCAGCGACCTTCCTGCGGGTCTCGTCGTCTTTTTGTCGCCCTTTGAATACTCCTTTCGCCTGCGCGATCTTGATGCCTTCATTCTGGCGCTGACGAATAAAAGAGCGCTCCAGTTCACCGACGGCTCCGAGCATTGTGATCATAAATTTGCTGGTGGGCGAATCATCAAACACCATGTGATTATCGATAAACTCAACTCTCACACCATTTGTGGTCAGTTCCTCCAGAATTTCCAGCAGATCGCGGGTATTACGCGCCAGACGGTCAACGCTTTTAACTCGAACTGTGTCGCCAGGGCGAACTTTACTCATTAGCTCTTTTAGAGCTGGCCTGTCTGCATCCTTACCGCTAGCTTTATCGATCAAAATTTCGTCAGCCTTCGTCGCCAGCACTTCAACTTGACGCGCCTCATTCTGATCTTTGCTACTTACCCGCACATACCCGAAAGTTTTCATGTCCACCGCCCAGTCTCTTATTAATGGCTTTAACGATACAGTATCATATGAGTTATAACAACGGTGTTTAGATACTAACATTGAGCATGGAGAGTAAGTATCAATTGTGTCTACTCAAACGAGACAGTAACCACCAGCAATAACCCCTATGGATATTTACCAAATATCTAACGTGTCTATTACGAGCGGAGAAAATCCGTTAGGCCGTGCTGAGAATGCAACTGTGATATTTTTCTTCTGTGTGCAATTTCGGGAGGGGGTACTTCTGGAATCTTCGCGGCGCGGGAGTGGGTAGGATTTGGGGGAATTTCTTCCCCCAGGTCTGTCAATCAAGCAGGTTACTCAATGGTGCCAGCGTGACATAAATATAATCGTCGTCACGTTCCTCGATGGTGATCGGCATGTCCACCCCGTTCGATAACACCGCTTTTGCCCGGTAATGCTTATCTGAAACTTTCTTTACGTCCTCTACGGCAAGGCATTGAACATCACTATTTTTGTCTTTGAATATCGAAGTGGTGATCTCGCAGGCCGATGTCTTCAGGGCTTCGTTATCATCGATGGTTGTGCTGATAAAAATACAGCCCAGCGTAATCGCGATGAAAGCTAACAGCCAGCGCCATTTTTTCATCCCTGCGTCTCTGGCGCGAGCGTATACATAGATGGGGGGCAAAATAACAATCCTCAGCACAGATCCCACGATATGAGTTTCGGACTCAACTCCAGAGCGCACCAACGCCCGTTGGTCAAAAACAGCACAGAACAACAAAACCGCATACAACGCAGCATAGGCCACCTTTTCATGCATCGTGAAGTAAAAGGTTATAGGGAACACCACCGGCGCTGCCATGTAGAGATAGAAGTACAGATTATTGTCTTTCAGTTGGTTAGTGGTCAAAGCCGTCATCCTTTCATGCTGTGAAGTGAAAATTTCAGGCACCCACTTTAACCAGTTTTATGAATTATTTCGATCTTATCGATCATTTTTATCGATCGATAAGACTAGATTATTTTCATGGGGACACTCAACAATGAGTCGGCAGTGAGAACAACGAGGAGATGTGTGTAGGAGCATAATGTGGTGTTCACATTTTTCTCTTGCGTCCGTAGGTAGCTCTTTACATTGATGAATTTTTATTCTCAGTATGGTATATGTGGGTATTGAGTTAAAAAATGCCACCATGTTCCATTTTTGGGAACAGTGGTTGACAGTATCGATGATGAACATTATTATGTTCCCAGATTAGGAACAAAGTGTATGGCTATGCGGCTACTCGGAAGAGATAAGTTGGAAGAACTTAAGCGCTATGAGCCTTCCAGTAAAAACTGGATTGATGCGTGGTCAACAGAGCTAAGCTTAAGCAATTGGAAATCAAAGGAAGAAGTGAAAAAGCACTTTCCCAAAGTAGAAAATATTGGTGATCAAATCTTTGTTTTTAAGGTGGATTGCTGTGCTTCTTATGTTGAAACGATCATTGATTTCAATCGGTTGTTGGTTTTTGTTACCTCTGTGAAGGGTAATGATAATGGATATTAGAGTAATTAGAACAGATAGGCAGCATCAGGAGTATTTGGAACGTATACATTCGTTATTGGTTATGATGCCGTCTCCTGGAACTGATGAAAATGAGGAGTTAGAGTTACTTATCACACTTGTAGAAGCATACGAGAACTCTAAATATCCTATAGAGCCACCAGACCCAATCGATGCTATTACGTTCCGTATGCACGAGAAAGGGTTAAAGCAAGTTGATCTTGTACCCTATTTGGGAACAAGAAGTAGAGTTTCTGAAATTTTGTCAAGGAAAAGACCTTTGACCGTTCCGATGATAAAAGCTCTTTCAATCGGACTTGGCATTTCTACTGATACGTTGATAGGTATAAATGCTGATCAGAACAAAACAGGTGATGATAATGTTGACTGGTCTAAGTTTCCGATAAAAGAGATGATCGGCAGGGGATGGATTTCTGAAGCTAGTGATACGATTAAAAAATCCACAGAAGAACTCATTAAAGGATTTATTAATCAAATTGGCTGGCAAACAGGTAATGTCGCATTTAAGAGAACCCTTTCTGGGGATGCGTATTCTCCTTCAACAAAATATGCTCTTTATGCATGGGTTAGTAGAGTCGTTCAGAGAGCACGTGAACGTAAAAATCTGCTTGGGAACTTTGACCCAGCAATTTTCTCTACAAGCTTCTTGAGGGATTTGGCACAACTAAGCTGGTTTGAAACAGGTCCCTTACTTGCTCTTGAATTTCTTGAAAAACATGGAATAGCCGTTGTTATTGAACCAAGCTTAAAAGGCACTCGCATAGACGGAGCGGCATTAAAGGATATTGACGGCATGCCGATTGTTGGTTTGACATTGAGACATGACCGTCTCGATAATTTTTGGTTCACACTACTCCATGAAGTTGCTCATATATGGAAACACGTTCATTCTGAAGAGACATTTTTAGATGATATTGATGCTACTTCTGACGATAGGCAGGAATCTGAAGCAAATCGGCTTGCTAGGGAAGCATTTATACCTAGGGCAGTCTGGAAGAGAAGTGATGCATACTCTTCTCCGTCTAAAGAAACCATCGATTGTCTTTCTAGGGAACTGAAGATTAATCCGGCAATCATTGCTGGAAGAATAAGACGTGAAAGTGGTAACTACCGCCTGTTTGCTGATCTCATAGGGCAAGGCGAAGTAAGTAGAATATTAGACGCTTCAAACGTGAATTGAAACCTCAGGAGAACTGAACCATGTACCCTACATACGTGCCGATCCTAAGAGCAAAAGCTGGTGAGTTTGAAGCATTGAAAAGACTGAAACCTGCTTACTCGCAAAAAATTTGGCCATTTTTTGAAATTCCCCAATTAACTGAGAACGATAAGAAATCTAAGGCCTTAAGCGGCTCATCTCAGATGAAAAAGGATTTTCTTACTAAGATTGCGGATGGAATCAATAACGCGAATTCATCATCATCAATATTTTTCGACTTTTTTGATTGGAAAGCTGATAGTTACATTGAAACAGGTGAGCATGTTTTGAGCTACATGTACAGAGCCTTAGCCTCAAGTGGATCACTTGTACATCCAGTTATAGGATTCGACCGTTGGGATATCCTAGACTATCAAAATGCATTGAAAGGATTAGTTGTACCCGAAGGGACAATGTACTGTTTACGTATTGATTCTACATCTATAGATGATGCGTACGACGTAGATTATTTTACAGATACGATTCATGAGATTCTGGATTCGCTTGGGCTTTCCGGTGCTGAAGTGATGGTAATGTTTGATTTTGGTGATGTTACTCATAAGTCTATTGTATCAATGCATGCCGATATGCAGCATCTCATTACCGCCGTTGATGAGTTTGGCTTTGCTAGTATCATGATAGCGGGTTGCTCGTTCCCAATAATCATAAATGATGCAGTAAAGGAAGTGGATTCAACAGACCTCGTTGAACGTAAGGAAATGCATGTTTGGAAGGCAATTTATTCTGATATGAAATCACCATTTCTTTTTGCTGATTATGGTATTCGGAATCCCAAAGGTGCTGATGGTGTAAAAGCAATTCATGCTAACGGGAAAATTAGGTATACCATTGAAAATAAATATTTTGTTGCAAGGGGTCACTCTAAGCAAAAAGGTAATAAAGGGGCGCAAATGTATGACTTGGCAAGAGTCATTGTCAAATCTCCTTACTATTTAGGGGCTGGCTTTAGTTGGGGGGATGAGAGAATTGAGGCTTGCAGCAGAGAAGAAATTAAGGGTGGCCCGACCCAGTGGATTAGCTACGATACCAACCATCATATGAGTTTTGTTGTTGAGGAAGTCTCAGAGTTTCAACGCAGTCGTATTACGCCAAGAATTGTTACCGCATAAATCATCTTAAAATTATGGTAGCGTACTGTAAATAGAATGGCTGGGCTTTGTCCCGGCCTTTCTTTTGTCTGTTAACCTGCTTTATCTGTCACACAAAGTGAGATACAGTCTGCGACACAAGACAACTCCAGCGCCGCAGATGCCTGACGTATGGTTGAACGAAGCCGCCTTATCGGTCAACTTTACACATAAAAAAACCCTGCTTCAGCAGGGCTTATAATCTTGTCGATTTCATCACAACCAATCGAAAATTAATGATTGTCCTTACGAGATGACGCATAATCACTGATTAAAAAATCATCATATTTTGCAGGCAAAAGTGCCACCTCCCCCCACCCTAACTGGGGTGTCATATACCCCATGCCGACCTCATCTACTCGACTATAAAAAACAGTTATCCTCCCACGATTTTTATCATTAAAAAATCCTCTCCCTTCAGCTGTATCATTAGTGATACGTACTCTGAAATCCCTAAATGATGTTCCTTGGTTGATCTTTAACCAGACATTACTATGGCCTGTAAACTTCTCAATCTTCCAAAACGTACCAAAAAAGAATGCTGGATCAGAAGAACCCTCAGTTATGTCATTGATTTCTTTTAGTGAGTCACAAAATCTGTAGCGCTTTGCTTTACCATCTGCGCCAACAAGGTAAATCTCACGATAATAATTATGATCGAAATTAACGCATAAAGACTGGACACTAGTTACTTGGCTCGGAACCTTGAAAGACTCACCATGATGGCGGGAAATAGGCAATGAAACCTCTTTGCCATTTTTTCTCTCAAAATGAGAATCGACAGGTACCTCACTGCCCTCAGAATCGATCCTTGGATTGTTATCAGGACGAGACTCGAGAAAACCGCTTATGACTATAAGCTCTTCATCTTCAACGGCTTTTTTTGCATCTTCTTGAGATGAATATTTTTTGTACTGAATGGGGCCACATCTCAAACTACAGAAAGGCGCATTATCATCTTTAAGGTGTTTGTAATAGGCCGGAACTTCATTCGTAGTCATGCCCTTGTCAGGATCGGCAGGCACTCGAGTTATATGTTCATAGCAAGAAGGACAAAAAATATATCCTTTCATAGACAGTGAATAAGCAAGCGGCTCGACAGTATTCCTTTTGAGGGCGAGAAGCGTATGCTCGCCTTTAATCCAATCAGGATCGTAGTATGCGTAAGCGATTCTACGACTTGGCATAATTATCCTACCCCATCAATAGTGCATTAGCATGATTTCCAGACTATCACTTTTGGAAACCTCGCTAAAACAACACGGATCACAAAACCTCTATATTTAAAGGGGTTATAATTTGCACTCAAGATTTTCGAAGCGTATTTATCCCCTTTGGAACCATCGTGAATTTGCTTATCCGGATAACTTTTAGAGTACCTCAATTAACTCGACGAGCGTCCTAACAGCAATCCCCTTCCCGTATCGGTTGTACGTGATCGTTGCGTTCGAGTGTCCGAGCACCTGCGAAGCGAACTGTTCAGGGAAGCCATTCTGTTTAAATATTGTGGCGGCATAGTGGCGCAGTGAATGATATTCAGGCAGGCTATGCTTGCCTCTGAACCTCGTAAACCAACGGCTGAAATAGTGTCCATAACTGCCGAGATGCAAGGTAAGCTCAGGGAACAAATGCCCTTTTCTGTCAGTGATGAAATCAAGCAGGCCAAGCGTAAGAAGCTGCGAATGTATCGGAATGAACCGCCGCGAGCTGTCCGTTTTTATCGTCTGATTTGGATTCAAGTTATCAACGCGGAAACACCAAACCCCGTCAACTTTCATCACGTCATTGTGGTAAAGCTGGCAAATCTCATTCTGCCTCATACCAGAATAACGACCGATTAAGATGATCCACCGCTTCCAATCCTTCACGCCATGTAAAGCAATGTACAATCGTTTCAGATCGTTGAGCGTGTATGCTGGACGGCGATCCATTGGTGCGGTTGTTTCCTTAACACCCATCCCCTCAAATGGGTTTCGAATGTCATCATCCGTGCGAGTTGCAAGCCATTTGAAAAACGCCGAGTTCTTTTTGATGTAACGGTTTCTGGTGGATGCTGAACCTTCAAGGCCATCAACAAACGCCGCCGCGCTTCTTTTGCTGAAAGGCTCTTTTGTAGAATTCAGATATGCATTTACGCATCTGTTGATCGTCAATATTTCCCGTTCACCAACCTCTCCTGTTTTAGCGCTGGTGTACTTATCAAGCTCACTCTTCAGGCTCTTGAAAGGCTTTTTCTGTTGTGGTTGTTGGAAGGAAGCAGACGGGGTTGCAGTGTGTGCCGGGATGGACTGCGGAACGCAGTGGAAAGGTCGTGAGGTGAGATATTTCTCCACACGGAGCAAAGCTTCACGCTTGGAACGTGTGCGAAGAGAAATACGAATTTCACGGCGTTTCCGAGGTGTCAGGTAGACCCTACGGTAGTACCAGATCCCGTGACGGGAAAGCATCAGATGCGACATTGATTAGCGTCCTAAGTGATACACAAAAGTTGTATCACCGCCGTTTCAATGCACGAAAATAGAGGATTACATGATGGATATCATGCACTTAGCAGAAATGGGTGGGGGCCCTGCCAGCTACATCCCGGCACACACGTCATCTGCCTTGGCTGCTTCCTTCCGGACCTGACCTGGTAAACAGAGTAGTGTTGCGGGAGAACCAACAGAGCCCCCATTGAGAGCGTTGTTAACCAACGCGCAGGCGCATTATCACTGCTGCACCGTGTAATTGCAACCCATCCAGCACCGGATGCTGTTTTCTTGTGCAATGCGGCTTCACTCCCCCGCCATTCCAGATTATGCTGGGGAATTAGCGCAGGAATAAATGATGGATATACAAGACTCTTTCCCCCAACGCGTCTGGCAAATTGTCGCCGCAATCCCCGAAGGATTCGTCACTACCTATGGTGATGTCGCCAGACTTGCCGGATCGCCGCGTGCAGCGCGTCAGGTCGGCGGCGTCCTCAAACGGCTTCCCGAAGGCAGCACCCTGCCGTGGTATCGTGTCGTCAATCGCCATGGTGCTATATCGCTGACCGGGCCGGATCTACAGCGCCAGCGTCAGGCATTGCTAGCTGAAGGGGTGGTGGTTTCAGGAAGTGGGCACATCGATTTACAACGTTATCGCTGGGTGTATTAACCCTCCCCTGCGGAGAGGGTCATGCCAGACTTAGTACTGCGTAGGTGCAGGGACGGCTGAAGACGGATTCACCTGCGTGGGAGACGTTGACGGCACCGTAGTTGCCGCGCCACCGCTGGCCTGAACCGGAACTTCCGTATGCTGAACAGGAACCAGCGTCAGATCGGCCTTGGTACCGCCCTGGTTGATAACCGGCTGCACGGTATCGGTAATAAACACCAGTTTATCGTTCACCATAATGGCTGCACTCAACAAAATACGGGCGTTCGGCTGAATATCTGCTGGGTTAAACGGCAGCACAAAGCTAAATGGCGCCTGCTTCCCTTCAGTACGCACCGCTTTTTGCGACAGGACTTTTGACGGGGCATCCGCCAGCGAAGCGTCCGACAGTGTGACGGTCAGTACGGCATCCGGTGGCAGCGCAACTTTCTGGCGGATCCACACCGTACCAGAAACATTCGGCTGTTGAATTTTTGACTGTGTGTCAGCAATTGACGTAGTAGGGCTTGGCGCAGGTGTCTGAATATCTGCACTTTTATCAGCACAGGCCGCCAGCGCGACCGCAACGGCTAAACCACTTACCATGTGCACGAGTTTCATTAAATTCTCCTTATCGTCAATGCACCAGCGAGAACTTTCCTCGCCAGAAGAGTGGTTAACAAAAACATAACGTGACTAAGTGTGGCACAAAGTAGCTATTTTTGCCTGCAATCGACCGGTAATTCAGACAATTGCACCCATCGGACCACTTTCAAAATTGCGTTATACTCTGCCTACTTCGCTGCGACATCGACATGACCTGGAGAGCACCTATGAGTCTGGCACTAAAAAGTTTGCTGACATTGTTGAATTTGGAAAAAATTGAAGAAGGACTCTTTCGCGGCCAAAGTGAAGACTTAGGATTACGCCAGGTTTTTGGCGGGCAGGTCGTCGGACAGGCGCTGTATGCCGCTAAAGAAACCGTGCCGGAAGAGCGGCTGGTGCACTCCTTTCACAGCTACTTTTTACGTCCTGGCGATAGCCAAAAACCGATAATTTACGATGTCGAAGTGCTGCGCGATGGTAACAGTTTCAGCGCTCGCCGCATTGCCGCCATCCAGAACGGAAAGCCCATTTTCTACATGACCGCCTCTTTTCAGGCGCCGGAAGAGGGCTTTGAACATCAAAAAACCATGCCGCACGCACCTGGGCCCGACGCGCTGAAATCCGAAACCGAAATTGCCCGTTCAGTGGCGCATCTGCTGCCGCCGCTGTTGAAAGAGAAATTTATCAATGACCGCCCACTGGAAGTGCGTCCGGTGGAGTTTCATAACCCGCTCAAAGGCCATGTCGCCGAACCGGCACGCCAGGTGTGGATCCGCGCCAACGGTACGGTGCAGGACGATCTGCGCGTGCATCAGTATCTGCTGGGTTACGCCTCCGACCTGAACTTCCTGCCTGTGGCGCTACAGCCGTACGGAATTGGTTTTTTGGAGAAAGGGATTCAGATAGCCACTATCGACCATTCGATGTGGTTCCATCGTCCTTTCAATATCAATGAGTGGTTGCTGTATAACGTCGAGAGCACCTCTGCCTCCGGTGCCCGGGGCTTTGTGCGCGGGGAATTTTATACACAGGACGGCGTGCTGGTGGCCTCTACCGTACAGGAAGGGGTGATGCGCAATCGCAACTGATGTCTTATCCGGCCTACAGACTACATCTGTCGTAGGCCGGATAAGCGTTTAGCGCCATCCGGCAGAGTGAAATATCAGGCGTTATAGGCGTTTTCACCGTGGCTGTTCACATCCAGCCCTTCGCGCTCCTGCTCTTCCGGTACGCGCAGCCCGACCGTCATGTCCGCCAGCTTATAGCCGATGAAGGCCACCACGCCGGACCAGACAATGGTAATCGCCACGCTTTCGAGCTGCACCAGCACCTGATGCCCCATGGTCACGCCCTCAGCAAAGCCTACGCCACCCAGAGAACTGGCGGCGAACACCCCGGTCAGAAGACAGCCGACAATGCCGCAAACGCCGTGCACACCGAACACGTCGCACGGGTCATCAACGCGCAGAAAACGCTTCAGCATCGTCACGCCCCACAGCCCCGCCAGACCGGCAATTGCCCCGATGATCAACGCGCCGCCGACGCCAATGTAACCACAAGCAGGGGTCACGCCAACCAGGCCCGCAATGGCGCCAGAGCATGCGCCCAGCAGCGACGGTTTACCGCGCAGCGCCCACTCACCGAAGATCCAGCCGAGAATGGCAGCAGCGGTCGCCACCACGGTATTCACAAAGGCCAGCGCAGCGATTTCATTTGCCGTCCCCGCAGAACCTGCGTTAAAACCAAACCAGCCGATGTAGAGAATCGCGGTCCCGGTAAAGACCATCGGCAGATTATGCGGTTTGAAAGCCTCTTTGCCAAAACCCACACGTTTACCAATCAGATAAGCACCCACCAGCCCGGCGATCGCGGCGTTGATATGCACCACCGTCCCGCCCGCAAAATCCAGCGCGCCATGGGAGGCCAACAGACCACCACCCCAGACCATATGCGCAATCGGAATGTAGGACAGCGTCAGCCATACCACCACAAAAATCAGTACCGCAGAGAAGCGAATGCGTTCAGCCAGCGCCCCAACGATAAGTCCAACGGTGATGCAAGCAAATGAGCCCTGGAACGCAACGTGAATGTACTGGTAGAAACTCCCCGTTACCGCCGTCAGGGCAATGTTTTTCAGCATCACCCAGTTGAAGTTGCCGAAGAAACTATTCCCCTCGCCAAAGGCCAGCGAGTAGCCATACACCACCCATAAAATGCAGACCAGTGCAAACGTCACCGTCACCTGCGTCAGCATCGACAGAACGTTCTTGCCACGAATCAAACCGCCATAAAACAGCGCGATGCCCGGAATGGTCATAAACAACACCAGCGCGGTACATATCATCATAAAGGCGTTATCAGCTTTGTCCGCGACGGCTGGCGCTGCCATCGCCAGTCCCGGCAGCAGTGCCAGTGAAGCGATACCCGTTTTCATCGTTGCTATCTTCATTTTTTGGTTTCCTATCACTGTGTGCCAGAAGTTACAGTGCGGCTTCGTCGGCTTCGCCGGTACGAATACGAATCACACGTTGCAGCTCGGCGACAAAAATTTTGCCGTCGCCAATTTTTCCGGTGTAGGCCGACTTGCTGATGACGTCGATCACCTCATCAAGCTGATCGTCGGCAATCGCCACATCAATCTTCACCTTCGGTAAAAAATTGACGCTGTATTCGGCTCCCCGATACAACTCGGCATGGCCTTTCTGTCGACCAAAGCCCTTCACTTCGGTGACGGTCAGCCCCTGAATACCAATAGAAGACAGTGCTTCACGGACGTCTTCCAGTTTGAACGGTTTGATTACCACGGTAACCAGCTTCATAGATCCCCTCCAGTCAGAATTCAGTAGTGGCTGCAGATACACAGGATGAATACTGCAAGGGGTGTGCCAGAAATGAAAAACGCGGGGTGATTCAGGCTCGCAGGGCGCGGCCGGGGTGGAAAAAGAAAAAACGCACTATAACGGTGCATAGTGCGTTACATTTTTGCACCAGATTGTTGATGCTTCTCGAACCAATTTAGCCGTAGGCCTGATACGCACTGCGCCATCAGGCAATAATGGAATCCTCATGCGCACTGGCCGCCAGCTCTTCACCGGCCAGTTGCAGCTGATACATTTGCCAGTAGCGGCCTTGCGCCGCCAGTAATTGCTGATGTGTGCCGCGCTCGACGGCCTGCCCCCGGTGCAGCACCAGAATGGTGTCTGCTTCCACGATCGTGGAGAGTCGATGGGCAATCACCACCAGCGTAGTGTGTTCGCGCACAGCAGCCAGCGCCTGCTGAATGGCCTGCTCCGTGCCGGAGTCAATACTGGCGGTGGCTTCATCCAGAATCAGTACCTGCGGCGTTTCGACCAGAACCCGGGCCAATGCCAGCAGCTGTTTCTGCCCCACGGACAAATTATTGCCCTGTTCGCCCAATCGGGTGTGAATACCGTCACTCAGACCGCGTGCCAGCTCAGCCAGCTGTACGGTCTCCAGCGCCTGCCACACTCGATCTTCAGAAATATCGCGGCCCAGCGTGACGTTTGCCAGGAAGGTGTCCGCCATCACCACCGGGTCCTGCTGCACCATCGCGACGCCCTGACGTAAGACGCCGTGACTCAACGAGGAGAGGGGGCGCCCGTCCAGACGGATCTCCCCTTGCGTCAGCGGATAGTAGCCCATCATCAGGCTGGCGAGCGTACTCTTGCCACTACCGGTATGCCCAACCAACGCCACAAAACTGCGTGAAGGCACGGACAGGCTAATATTTTTCAGCACCAGATTGTCATCGCGATAAGCAAATGACACGTTATCAACCTCAATGTTGCCACTCTTCAGCGGCTGATCATCATCGCCATAATGCTGACGCGGTCTGTCCATCAGTTCGAAGACGCGCTCACCGGCGACAACCGCTTGCTGCAGCATAGATTGTTGGGTCGTCAGCTCAATCAGCGGCTCGTTCAGACGCCCGAGATAGCTGATAAACGCATACAGCACGCCAACCTCGATGGACGTGCCAGAGGTCACGCTGAACAACATCAGTAAACCACAGAGGATCAGGGCGGAAAACAGGCTCAGCAACGGACGCAGTAAAAAACCGTCCAGCCGCAAGGTCTGCATGCGTGCCATATAGTGCGAACGGCTGGCCTCGCCCATGCGCTCCCCAAAGCGCGCCTGCTGGCGAAACTGTTGGATCACGCTCATACCGTTAATGACTTCATTGAAGCCATCGTTGATATCGGCCAGATAGGCACGAACGCGGCGCACAATCGGCGTGCTGTAGCGCTGATAAATCACCATCACCACCATCACCGCCGGGAATATAGCCATCGCCACCAGTGCCATACGCCATTCGAGGCTAAACATCGCCACCAGCATGGCACCAATCAGAGCCGCACTGCGCAGTACCGTCGCCACGACCGTCACGTACAGGTCGCGGATCACTTCGGTATCGTTGGTTACACGAGAGATAAGCTGTCCGACGGGCTGGATGTCAAATTCACTCAACGGTTGGCGCAGCGCAGCATCCATTACATCCGTGCGTAGCTGTTGCACCACACCGACGGCAGCCTGGTTAAACAACAGTGACTGCGCATAGTGCAGTCCCGCCGCCAGCAGTTGCAGACCGACATAAGCCGCAACCAGACCAGCCACCATCGCCAACGGCAAATTGTTTTTCGCCACCATGTTATCAATAAAGTAGCTTATCAGCAGCGGACCGCTGACTTCTGCCGCCGCCGCCACCCACAGCATCACCACCGCAATGCCCAGCGGTTTTCGCCACGGTGAACCATAGCGCAGCAGCCGTTTCAGCGTCGGCCATAATTGCCCAAAGCTACGCATTCGCCGCCTCCTCATTTATCGCAGGGGCATCAGACAGCGCCGCTTCCAGCTGCTGATAGCGATACATATCGCGGTACCAACCGGGTTGCTGGACCAGCGTGTCATGGTCGCCACGCTGGGCAATATGTCCGTGCTGCATCACGATAATCTCGCTGGCTTCCGTCAGCGCCGACAAGCGGTGGGCGCTGATAATAACCGTTCTTCCCTCGCCCCACTGGCGCAGGTTATGCAGGATCTGATGTTCGGTACGGCCGTCTACCGCCGACAGCGCATCGTCAAGAATCAGAATTTCCGCATTAAGCAGCAGCGCGCGGGCAATAGAAATTCGCTGTTTTTGCCCGCCCGAGAGCATCACGCCCCGCTCGCCCACTTCGGTGTCATATCCCTGCGGCAGACGTAAAATATCCTCATGCACGCTGGCGAGGCGCGCCACATGTTCGATTTCGGCCTGCGTCGCCTGCGGGCGTCCAAGTGCAATGTTATTACCGACGGTGTCCGAAAACAGGAACGGCGTCTGGCTAACAACTGCCAGCCGACTGCGCCAGCTATCAAGCTGTAAGCGCGTCAGCGGAATGTCATGAAAGCGCACGTCGCCCTGGGTAATATCAAAGTGGCGCTGGATCAGCGACAGAATGGTACTTTTTCCCGCACCGGTCGGCCCACAAATACCCAGCATCTGCCCAGGCTTAAGCTGGAAATTAACGTTTTCCAACGTCGGGCGCGCCATCAGCGGGTAGCTGAATTCACGAATCGCAACCGCCAGTTCCCCGCGCCCTTCCGGCACGGGTTCCGTGCCATCATTAACCACGGGAGCTTCCGCCAACATGGCGCGAATACGGCTGTAGGCGGCGCTACCGCGCTCGACGATATTAAACATCCACGCCAACGCCAGCATCGGCCAAATCATCAGACCGAGATACATCATAAAGCTGGTCAGCTGACCGAGCGTCAGCGAACCGTGAACCACCATCCAGCTTCCACCGCCAATTGCCAGCAGGTTCGCCATACCAATAGCGATATAAATGGTGGGATCGAAGCGGGCGTCGATGCGCGCGACGCGCATATTTTTCTTACCGGTATCCTGCGCATCTGCGGCAAATAAGGCCGACTGCCGGTCCTCCAGACCAAAGGCTTTAATCATGCGAATGCTGGTCAGGCTCTCCTGAGTACGATCGTTGAGACTGGAGAATGCCGCCTGCGCCTGCTTAAAGCGGTTATGAAGCCGATCGCCGTAACGCTTAATCATCAGCGCCATCACCGGCATAGGTAGCAAGGCAAATAGCGTCAACTCCCAGCTTATTTGCGTAGACATGACGATAAGCACCGCACAGCCCATCACCAGCGAGTCGACCAACGTCAGCACACCTTCTCCGGCGGCGAACACCACCCGGTCAACATCGTTGGTGGCGCGCGCCATCAGATCGCCCGTGCGATGGCGCAGATAAAATTCAGGATGTTGACGGCTCAACTGACGGTAATAATCTTCGCGCAGTTCAACTGCCAGCTGGTAGGATGCCCCAAACAGCAGCACGCGCCAGACGTAGCGCAGCAAATAGACCACCACCGCAATCAGCGCAATTGTGCCAACCCACATTAGCAGGCGTTCGGTCGTGAAGCGTTGAGCCGTCACGCCATCAACAATAATTCCGACCACTTTAGGCGGAATAAGTTGAAGGATAGCGATGATGATAAGCAGGGCCACTGCCCCGAGGTAGCGACGCCACTCCCGGCGAAAGTACCAGCTTAATTGAGCAAATAATCGCACGCGTTATGTCCTGACATGATTTCCGACAATGAGCGCCGGGAGAATTATTCAATAGGTAGAGCAGTTGTGTATTTAATCTGTTCCATCGCAAAGCTTGAGGTAACGTCCGACAACCCCGGCACGCTGTTCACCAGCCGTTTGTAGAAGTCATCATAGCGTTTCATGTCGGCGACCTGCACACGCATCAGGTAGTCATACTCCCCGGCCATGCGCCAGAATCCCAGTACCTCTGGCATCCCGGTCACTTCGGTCACAAAGCGACAGTACCATTCACTGCTGTGATGCTGCGTTTTGATCAACACAAAGGCCGTTAACCCAAGTCCCAGCTTTTCGGGATCCAGCAGCGCGACTTTGCCAAGCAGAACGCCGTCATCCTCAAGTCGCTTGAGTCGTTTCCAGCAGGGGGTGGTTGTCAGATTAACGGCATCTGCGAGTGCCTGCAAAGAAAGGGTGCAATCCTGTTGCAGCAAGCTGAGCAGCTTGCGGTCAATTTTGTCTAACATATCCACCCCACAGAGAAGAATTTTCTCCCTACATTCTATTTTAAAGGCTAAATGGCAACAATTTTTTCCGTGCTTTTCGTTACTCTAGGCACAAAATGACAAATGGATATTAATGATGAATAGCTCCTGGGTTAAAAACGCCATCAATGAAATCAATGCGGATTATCAACGCTCCGCAGATACTCATCTTATCCGCCTGTCACTTCCGGCGTTCCCGGGGATTCAGCTGTACCTGAAAGATGAAAGTACCCATCCGACCGGTAGCCTGAAACATCGACTGGCGCGTTCACTGTTCCTGTACGGACTGTGCAATGGTTGGATCAAAGAAGGCACCACCATTATTGAGTCGTCTTCCGGCTCCACGGCGGTTTCTGAAGCCTATTTCGCCCGCCTGCTGGGGCTACCGTTTATCGCCGTCATGCCGTCCTGCACGGCAAAACGCAAAGTTGAGCAGATTGAGTTTTACGGCGGTCGCTGCCATTTCGTGGAAAGCGCCTGCGAAATTTATGCCGCGTCTGAACAGCTGGCCCGTGAACTCAACGGCCATTATATGGATCAGTTCACCTACGCCGAGCGCGCTACCGACTGGCGCGGCAATAACAATATTGCCGACAGTATCTTCCGCCAGATGTCATGCGAGCCACATCCCGTTCCCCGCCACATTGTGATGAGCGCCGGAACCGGCGGCACGTCAGCAACCATTGGGCGCTACATTCGCTGCCAGGGTTACGACACCAGGCTGATGGTGGTCGATCCGGAAAACTCTGTTTTTCTGCCATACTGGCAGGCGCGTGACGCCACATTACGCAGCCCGGTGGGCAGTAAAATCGAAGGTATCGGTCGCCCGCGCGTCGAGCCCTCTTTCATTCCGGACGTGGTTGATGAAATGCTGCGCGTGCCGGATGCCGCCAGCGTCGCTACCGCGCACTGGCTGGAAACGCAGTTGGGCCGCAAAGTCGGTGCTTCAACCGGGACCAATATGTGGGGTACGCTGCAACTTGCCGCCCGCATGCGTGAGGCTGGAGAAACAGGTTCACTGGTAACGTTACTGTGCGACAGCGGCGAACGTTATCTTGAGACCTACTACAACCCAGAGTGGGTTAATGCGCATATTGGCGATTTGACACCATGGAAAGCGGAAATCGCCCAACTGCTGAATACCCAGTAAACCGGCAAAAAAAAGCCAGACCTAATGGTCTGGCTTGCTGGAAGGGATCTCTCATTCGGGGGAATAAGGTAGATGCGGATTATCCAGCCAATGTGTTAAAAAGTGCGATACCGCCTGATTGCGACAATGTCCAATCACCGGTAAATCAGGAAGCTCAGCAATTAATTGCGGCATGGCGTTGCCCATAATCAAACCTCGCCCTACGCTGCCCAGCATCTCGCGATCGTTCATCGCGTCACCAAATGCTATGCACTCGGCCATAGAAAAACCTAAATGGTCGCTCAGTACCGCCAGCGCGGAGCCTTTGTTACAGCCCAGCGGCAGCACTTCAAGACAGTCTACGGCGGAAAAACAGAGATTTGCCTGCTCACCCAGCGCCTCATTCAATTGAATGCGCAGGCGTATCAGGTCGTCATGATCGCCGCAGAAGCAAATCTTCGTCACCTGATGCGCGGGGATACGTTTCACATCCACGATCTGATAACGGAATCCGCTGTACACATGCGCCTTGAGGATCGACGGGATCTCCTGCCCGGTGAACCAGCCATTGTCATTGAAGACATGCATGCTGGCCTGGGTATCCCACTTCTGGTGCAGGACGATATCTGCTGCCTCGGGTGCCAGATCCTGACGATGCAGTACGTCCCCTTCCAGCGAATGAATACGCGTCCCGTTACCCGTTATCAAAAATGCGTCCAGTGAGAGGGTCCCTAAGATATGACGCATCTCCAGCACATGGCGGCCAGTGGCAAACGTCAGGGTGATGTCGCGTTCACGCAGGCGCGCCAGCGTCGAGAGTGTTTCGTCACCTAAATGGTGATTCGGCATCAGCAGGGTGCCATCCATATCAAATGCAGCCAGACGAGCCATTTCTTTCTCCACACTGTGACGCGGTTAACTTGTGGTTCAGTATCACCTGAGATATACGGAAGTAATAGTGAATAGATAAAACGAATTGTTCCGGGTTTATGTTGCCCGAAGGATGAAGTGCAAATGCGACTTTTGAATCGATTGAATCAGTACCAACGCCTCTGGCAGCCCTCAAACGGAGAGCCGCAGTCGGTCACCGTCGGCGAACTGGCTGAACGCTGTTTTTGCAGCGAGCGCCATGTCCGTACGCTGCTACGCCAGGCACAGGAGGCGGGCTGGCTGGCATGGGAAGCACGCTCAGGACGCGGAAAACGGGGACAATTGCGCTTTTTGGTCACGCCCGACTCGCTGCGCAATACGATGATGGAGCAGGCGTTGCAAAAGGGAGAACAGCGTAGCGTGCTGGAGCTGGCGCAGCTGGCTCCCGGAGAATTAAGAACGCTGCTGCAGCCGTTTATGGGCGGCCAGTGGCATAACGATACGCCAACCCTGCGTATTCCCTACTATCGCCCACTTGATCCCCTCCGCCCCGGCTTTCTCCCCGGTCGTGCCGAACAACATCTTGCCGGGCAAGTCTTCTCCGGACTGACCCGTTTTGACAGTACGACCCAGCGCCCCTGCGGTGATTTGGCCCACCACTGGGATATCTCCGCCGACGGCCTGCGCTGGGATTTCTATATTCGCTCCACGCTGCACTGGCATAACGGTGACGTGCTCAGCACCTCGCAGCTACATCAACGCCTGCAACAGCTGCTGGAGCTGCCCGCGCTCAATAAATTATTTATCAGCGTGAAGTGTATTGAGGTGACTCACCCTCAATGCCTGACGTTTATTTTACATCGCCCCGACTTCTGGCTGGCACACCGTCTGGCCAGCTACAGCAGTCATCTGGCGCACCCGGAACAGCCGCTCGTCGGCACCGGTCCGTTTAGGCTGACGCTGTTTACACCGGAACTGGTCCGTATCGAGAGCCATGACCACTATCACCTCAGCCACCCGTTGCTGAAAGCCATTGAATTTTGGATAACACCGCAGCTTTTCGACCAGGATCTGGGTACCAGCTGCCGCCATCCGGTGCAAATTGCCATTGGCAAGCCTGAGGAACTGCCGATGCTTAGCCAGGTTAGTAGCGGGATCAGCCTCGGATTTTGTTATTTAACCCTCAGGAAAAGCGCACGGCTGAACGTGCTTCAGGCGCGTCGGCTGGTCAATATCATCCACCACTCTTCCCTGTTGCAGACGCTTGAGGTGGAAGAGAATCTGATTACCCCAAGCAACGCGCTGCTGCCAGGGTGGACCATTCCGCAATGGGATCAGTTGGATGAAGTGGCCCTGCCGGAAAAACTGACACTGGTATATCACCTGCCAGTAGAGTTGCACGCCATGGCCGAACAGCTTCGCCAGGTACTGGCAACGCTGGGCTGCGAGTTAACGCTGATTTTTCACAATGCCAAGAACTGGGACGGTGACCATCCTCTGGCCCAGGCCGACCTGATGATGGGCGACCGGCTGATTGGCGAAGCGCCAGAATATACACTTGAACAGTGGCTACGCTGCGATCAGCTCTGGCCGCATGTTCTGGATGCCCCGGCATTCTCTCATCTACAGGCCACGCTGGATGCGCTGCAAACCCAGGCTAATGAGGATCATCGTCACGCGGCGTTACAGCAGGTTTTCACTAACCTGATGAATGACGCCACGCTAACGCCGCTGTTTAATTACCATTACCGCATTAGCGCCCCACCGGGCGTCAACGGCGTGCGGCTCAACCCCAGAGGCTGGTTTGAATTCACCGAGGCTTGGCTGCCGCCGCCTTCATCGTGAAGAAGCTGGTCGACGCCGCGCCCAGGCGCTACCATAGGGTTTTCGTTATTTGTCAGGAAAAACCATGAAACGTGCCGTTGTCGTATTTAGTGGAGGTCAGGACTCCACCACCTGTCTGGCGCAGGCGCTGCATCAGTATGATGAAGTGCACTGTGTGACCTTTGATTATGGTCAGCGCCATCGCGCTGAGATTGATGTCGCACGTGACCTGGCCTTAAAACTCGGCGCTCGCGCACACAAAGTTCTCGACGTCACGCTGCTTAGCGAACTGGCGGTCAGTAGCTTGACCCGCGATAACATTCCGGTACCGGATTACGAACCTGAAGCCAACGGCATTCCCAACACCTTTGTGCCCGGACGTAATATTTTGTTCTTAACGCTGACGGCGATTTATGCATATCAAGTGCAAGCGGAAGCGGTCATTACTGGCGTTTGCGAGACCGATTTCTCCGGCTATCCTGATTGTCGCGATGAGTTTGTCAAAGCACTGAATCATGCCGTAAGTCTGGGCATGGCAAAAGATATCCGCTTTGAAACCCCGTTGATGTGGCTTGATAAAGCCGAAACCTGGGCACTGGCCGACTACTGGAGCAAGCTGGATCTGGTGCGTGAAGAGACGCTGACTTGCTATAACGGCGTTAAGGGCGACGGTTGCGGCCAGTGTGCCGCCTGTAACCTGCGTGCCAACGGCCTGAACCATTATCTGGCGGATAAACCGGCAGTGATGGCGGCCATGAAGCAGAAAACCGGGTTAAAGTAATTTATCGCGATGATAATGCCGGATGGCGACGCTAATGCGTCTTATCCGGCCTACAAATCGGTATCATTTGCAGGCCTGATGTTTGCAGGCCCGGCAATCTTCCCTTACTTCACCATCTGCTCCAGCTTTTCGCGCAACTCCCCTTCCAGCGGCAGCGCTTTCTGCGTTTTTAAATCGATACAGACGAAGGTAATCAACGCATCGGCCACTACCTGCCCTTCCGGCTCTAACGTGATGGTCTGGTTTAACACACCGCTTTTGCCATTTAACTGTTGTACCTGACTGGTGACGGTCAGCAGATCGCTCAGCACGGCGGGGCGCCGGTAGTTGATATTAATGTTAACCACCACAAAAGCGATATTGTGCGCGGTCATCCACTGAAAGCTGTCACTGTTTTCCAGACCGTCCCAGCGGGCTTCTTCCAGAAACTCAAGGTAGCGGGCATTGTTAACATGTTGATAGACATCGAGATGAAAACCACGAACTTTGATTTGTGTTTGCATAGCGCAGGAACCCTAATTTGTTTTTATAGGAATAGACTTGAGGATAAGGAGGCCATAACTGGTATGACCTCTACAGTCTGGCAAATTTTCAGCGCTCTGCAAGTTATTAAAGTGTTAAAACAGCCAGGTTACGCTCCACCAGTGAACTGCCCATCCCCGGCACCTGTTTTAAGTCATCAACCGTTTTAAACGGCCCGTACTCCTCCCGATAGCTGACAATCGCCTGCGCTTTCTTTAGCCCGACACCATTCATGACCCGCGCTAAATCCTCCGCCGACGCGGTATTGATGCTTACCCTGGTGCCTTCATCATCGCTCGCTTTCGTCGGTACCGTCGCTTTGCTATGCGCCGCACCCGCCCCCTCTGCTTTGGTCTGGACTGCCTGGCTTTTAGCGACCGGTTCCGCGGCCAGGGTACTTTGGCTCACGCCAGCACAGGTTAATGAAAGGGTGATAAGCAGTGCTTTGATTCCATGTTTCATACTGTTTTCTCCTTGTTTGTTAACAGTGGAATCACGATAGCGAGGTGGAGAACGGCAGACAAATGGCAAAATTCAGAAATGGAAAAGGCCGCGAAAGCGGCCTTTGGTGTATACAACTTTTTGCAATTTTTTGCGAAGCGTCTCGATTATTGCTGCTGTTCCAGCGCGTCACCGACTTTAATTTTTGCCGCTTTACGCAGGTTACTCATCAGCGCTTCGAAGACAATCTGCGCGTTGTTCTGAGTAATCCCCTGAACCATTGCTTTCTTCTGCTCTTCTGGCATTGAACCCGCTTTCACCGCGTCGAGCGCCAGCAGAACAACGTTGCCCTGCATATCGTTCGCTACGCCGTAGCTCGGCTTGTCATTCGCTGGCAGCGCCAGACCAAACGCCGCCTGGCTCAGAGGATCCTGACCTGTACGGCTCAGGGTTTTCGCTTCACCAAAACTCAGACCTGCCGCTTTCATTGCTTCATCGCCTTTACCGGCTTTCAGCGCAGCCAGCAGTTTGTCGGCATCCAGCTTCGCTTGCTGCTCTGCTTTGTTATGCTTAACAAGCGCGGTTACCTGATCTTTCACTTCAGCCAGCGGCTTAACAGCTTCCGCTTTGTGCTCTGCAATACGCAGCACAAACGCGCGATCGCCATCCACGGTGATGATGTCAGAGTTGCTGCCCGGAGTGCCATTCTCACCCACCAGACCACCATTGAAAATGATGTCTGAAACCGGTTTGAAATTCAGCTCTTCAGGCAGGCTGTCACGGCTAAACCAGCCCGTTTCAACGGCTTTCATACCCGCTGCCTGCTCAGCCCCCGCGAGGGATTCGTTATCGTTGCTTGCCGCATCGCTGACTTTCTGCTGCAGCGCATAGTAGGCATCCAGCGCTTTTTCCTGCTTCACTTTCGCCGCAATCTCGTCACGTGCTTCGCTCAGCGGTTTAACCTGCGCTGGCTGGACATCATCAAGACGAGCAACCAGGAAACCCACAGAAGACTTGATCACGCCTGACAGCTGGCCTTTTTCTTTCAGACCCGCATTCTTCAGCTCTTCTGGCGTGGTGGATTCTTCCAGCCATCCCATATCACCGCCGTTACGGGCAGAGATAATGTCGGCGGATTTTTCCTTCGCCAGGGCGGCAAAATCACCACCTTTGTTCAACGCATCCAGTACCGCTTTGGCTTCATCTTCCGTTTTGGTCTGGATGATGCTGTAGCGATTACGCTGCGGTTGAGTGAACTGATCCTGATGCTGGTCATAATAAGACTGAATATCCGCATCGCTGGCTGTTTCCTGCATAGCTGCAGCATCCAGCTTGATGTAGCTCACACGGAACTGCTCCGGCATCATAAAGTGGTTTTTATTCTGCTCGTAGTAGCTGGCAACCTCCTGCTCGGTCACCGACTGTTTCGCTGCAAGTGCGTTGACGTCAATAGTCGCTTCACGCACGATACGCTGCTGTGCAACCAGCGCCGCCAGTTCGTCCGTTTCACCCTTCAGCATGAACTCTGTCCCGGCTACGCCGTTGATCAACTGCTGGGTGGTGAGCTGATTACGCAGCGCCTGAGCATACTGGTCTGCGGTCATCCCCATCTGATTTACAATTGCGTTATAGCGGTTGTTATCAAATTTACCGTCAACCTGGAAAGCAGGCGTTGAGAGGATAGCCTGTTTAACCTGCTCATCGCTGATGCTGAGCTTCAGTTCGCGAGAGTATTGGTCCAGCAGCGCTTCGTCTACCAGACGATTCAGCACCTGCTGACGCAGCGTTTTCATGTAGCCTTCATTCGCCGCCAGCTCAGAGAACTGATCGCCCAGCTGCTGCTGCATGCGATTACGTTCACTGTTAAACGCATTCTCAAACTGCCCGCGGCTAATTTCCTGGCCATTCACTTTTGCGGCGTAGTTGTTGCTTCCGCCAATCAGGTAACCACTCACGCCGGTCAAAATGAACGACACGATAATGATACCGAAAATAATCTTGAGCACGAGACTGTTAGCAGCCGTGCGTAAGCTGTCCATCATGGTGTAACCACACTCCGCTGTAGGTGACTGTATACCTCACGCAGCATAGCGTTTTCTGAACGCTGCGTGGAAAGGTCTATTGTGACAAGAAACAGGGGCGATTGTCAGCCCACAACACGTAGAAAGTCCCGGAATCACAAATAAAAAAGGCACATCTGTTGATGCGCCCTTGTACTTAGTCACATCCCCAAAGGGGGAATCACTTAGTTTACCGCGTCTTTCAGTGCTTTACCTGCACGGAAACCCGGTACTTTAGCCGCGGCGATAGTGATCTCTTTACCAGTTTGCGGGTTGCGACCAGTACGGGCAGCACGCTCTTTAACGGCAAAAGTACCAAAACCTACCAGCGCTACGTCATCACCTTCTTTCAGGGATTCGGTAACAGAAGCAATAATTGCATCTAACGCACGTCCAGCCGCAGCTTTAGAGATATCAGCCCCTGCAGCAATTTTGTCGATCAGTTGAGATTTATTCACTCTTCTCTTCCTCTTTATAATTTATATCGCACCTGAATCCTTCAAAGTGCGAACGCGCAGCAGTTATATCAGGCCTGCCATGCCCTTACAACACCCGTTAATGATGGCAAGCCTAATCCGTCATCTAAATTAGCTATACAAAAAAAGGCTGGCAAGCCCGAAATGACCTGCCAGCCCTGTTTTTATTGACGCTCTTTGCGCGAGGTCACTATTTTGCCGTCACAACCTGCATACCTGAAGGTTCGTTTTGCAGTGCCAGAGTCAGAACTTCCTCAATGCGCTTCACCGGATGGATGTCCAGATCGGCGAGAACGTTGTCCGGAATCTCTTCCAGGTCACGTTTGTTTTCATCAGGAATTAAGACCGTTTTGATACCACCACGGTGTGCTGCCAGCAGTTTTTCTTTCAAACCACCGATCGGCAAAACCTGACCACGCAGGGTGATCTCGCCGGTCATGGCAACATCCGCACGAACCGGGTTACCGGTCAGGCACGATACCAGTGCGGTACACATAGCAATACCTGCGCTTGGACCGTCTTTCGGCGTTGCCCCTTCAGGGACGTGAACGTGAATATCACGCTTTTCGTAGAAGTCCGGGTTAATACCCAGTTTCTCCGCACGTGCGCGTACCACGGTCAGCGCTGCCTGAATGGATTCCTGCATCACTTCGCCCAGAGAACCGGTGTAGGTCAGCTTGCCTTTACCCGGCACACAGGCGGTTTCGATGGTCAGCAGATCGCCACCCACTTCAGTCCACGCCAGACCAGTGACCTGACCTACGCGGTTTTCGTTGTCCGCACGACCGTAATCAAAGCGCTGCACACCCAGGTAGTCGTGCAGGTTATCGCCATTGATCTCGATATGTTTCAGTGACTTATCAAGCAATAGTTGTTTCACCGCTTTGCGGCACAGTTTGGAGATTTCACGCTCCAGACTACGCACGCCCGCTTCACGGGTGTAGTAACGAATAATGCCCACAATGGCGCTATCGTCGACCGTCAGTTCACCTTTTTTCAGCGCGTTACGCTCAATCTGCTTCGGCAGCAGGTGGCGTTTAGCAATATTCAGCTTCTCGTCTTCGGTATAACCGGACAGACGGATCACTTCCATACGATCCAGCAACGGTGCCGGAATGTTCATGGAGTTAGAGGTCGCAACAAACATCACGTCGCTGAGATCGTAGTCCACTTCCAGGTAGTGATCGCTGAACGCCACGTTCTGTTCGGGATCCAGCACTTCAAGCAGTGCGGAAGCCGGATCGCCACGCATGTCGGAAGACATTTTGTCGATCTCATCGAGCAGGAACAGCGGGTTTTTAACGCCCACCTTGGCCATTTTCTGGATCAGTTTGCCCGGCATTGAACCGATATAGGTCCGGCGGTGACCGCGGATTTCCGCTTCGTCACGCACGCCACCCAGCGCCATACGGATGTATTTACGCCCGGTCGCTTTAGCAATGGACTGCCCCAGAGAGGTTTTACCCACCCCCGGCGGCCCTACCAGGCACAGGATCGGCCCCTTGATTTTGTTGACTCGGCTTTGAACCGCAAGATACTCAAGGATGCGGTCTTTCACGCGCTCCAGACCATAATGATCGGTATCGAGGATCTCCTGCGCCTGACGCAGGTCTTTTTTGACCTTGCTACGCGCGTTCCACGGTACCTGCACCATCCAGTCGATGTAGCCGCGAACCACGGTCGCTTCTGCCGACATCGGAGACATCATTTTCAGCTTCTGCAGTTCTGCTTCCGCTTTCTCTTTTGCCTCTTTCGGCATTTTCGCCGCGTCGATTTTACGTTTCAGCGCTTCGTTTTCATCCGGCGCGTCGTCCATCTCGCCGAGTTCTTTCTGAATGGCTTTCATTTGCTCGTTCAGATAGTACTCACGCTGGGACTTCTCCATCTGCTTTTTCACGCGGTTGCGAATACGCTTCTCAACTTGCAGCAGATCGATTTCAGATTCCATCATTGCCATCAGATATTCCAGACGTTCGTTAACGTCTGACATCTCCAGCACGGACTGCTTATCCGCCAGTTTTAGTGGCATGTGCGCAGCGATGGTGTCCGCCAGACGTGCAGGATCGTCAATGCTATTAAGCGACGTCAGCACTTCTGGTGGGATTTTCTTGTTCAGCTTGATATAGCCTTCGAACTGGCTGATTGCGGTACGCACCAGCACTTCCTGTTCGCGCTCATCAATGGCCGGCGAATCAAGGTACTCCGCTTTCGCAGAGAAATGCTCGCCGTTATCAGACAGCGCAGAAATACGCGCGCGCTGTAACCCCTCGACCAGCACCTTTACGGTGCCGTCAGGCAGTTTCAGCATCTGCAAAATAGAGGCCACGGTCCCGACGGTGAAAAGATCGTTTACACCCGGCTCATCCGTTGATGCTTCTTTCTGTGCGACCAGCATGATTTTTTTATCATGGTCCATGGCCGCTTCCAGACAACGGATAGATTTTTCCCGCCCTACAAATAAGGGTATGACCATGTGCGGATAAACCACCACATCGCGCAACGGCAATACGGGGATTTCAATGCGTTCAGAACGCTCAGGATTCATAGAGCTCTCTCTTAGTTTAGTGTCCGCCAGGTAATCAGGTGGCATTGCTGTGCTTCTTATTACCACCTTTAACATGTATGTCAGTATATGGGGATGTTTCCCACACATTCAACGCCATGTTTACGGAAAAATAAAAGGGGAGATAAAATCCCCCCTTTTTGATTAACCGATTGTATAAAATGGTTAATTATTCGCCAGATGCCTGCTGCGCTTCCGGCTTACCGTAAATCAGTAATGGCTTGCTCTGACCACCGATAACGGACTCGTCGATAACCACTTTTTCGACGTCTTCCATAGAAGGCAGATCGTACATGGTGTCGAGCAGTGCAGCTTCAACGATAGAACGCAGACCACGAGCACCGGTTTTACGCGCCATCGCTTTCTTGGCGATAGCATCCAGCGCTTCGTCACGGAATTCCAGATCCACGCCTTCAAGATTGAACAACGCCTGATACTGCTTGGTCAGGGCGTTTTTCGGCTCTTTCAGGATTTGGATCAGCGCATCTTCGCTCAGCTCGGTCAACGTTGCCACCACCGGCAGACGTCCGATGAACTCAGGGATCAGACCAAATTTGATCAGATCTTCCGGCTCAACCTGCGACAGCAGTTCACCTTCGCTGGCTTTATCAGACTGGGCTTTTACCGTCGCGCCAAAACCAATGCCGGAGCCGGTTTCAACACGGTTAGCAATCACCTTATCCAGACCGGCAAATGCGCCGCCACAGATAAACAGGATCTTAGAGGTATCAACCTGCAAGAACTCCTGCTGCGGATGTTTACGTCCGCCCTGCGGAGGCACAGCAGCAACCGTACCTTCGATCAGTTTCAACAGCGCTTGCTGTACGCCTTCGCCGGAAACATCACGCGTGATGGACGGGTTGTCTGATTTACGCGAAATCTTGTCGATCTCATCGATATAGACAATACCGCGCTGCGCTTTCTGCACGTCGTAATCGCACTTCTGCAACAATTTCTGAATGATATTTTCAACGTCCTCACCCACATAACCTGCTTCGGTCAGGGTGGTGGCGTCGGCCATAGTGAACGGAACGTCCAGCAAGCGCGCCAGCGTTTCAGCCAGCAGCGTTTTACCGGAACCCGTCGGGCCGATCAGCAGGATGTTACTTTTGCCCAACTCGACGCCATTGCTGGTGTCGCCGTTGCGCAGACGTTTGTAATGGTTGTATACCGCGACCGCCAGCACTTTCTTCGCCTGCTCCTGACCGATAACGTAATCGTCCAGGTGGTTGCGAATTTCATGCGGCGTCGGCAGCGCACTGCGTTCACGATGCGGTGCGACTTCCTTAATCTCTTCGCGAATGATGTCATTACATAAATCAACACATTCGTCGCAGATATACACGGATGGTCCGGCAATCAGCTTGCGCACTTCATGCTGGCTTTTGCCGCAAAAAGAGCAGTACAACAATTTGCCCGAGCCATCTTTGCGTTTATCTGTCATGAGTCAAAACCTCTTCTTTGTTCTTTGTGCCGCACACGACGACGCAAATGCCATTCTCAGGCGCAAGCCGCTTGTCAGCGTTGTGCCGCCCTTCATTAGTATATACACAAAATCATTCGAGCTACATCGAGGCGGCAACTAAGCGACTCCCCAGGCGCTTACATAAGTAAGTAACTGGGGGGAGCGCTGGCAGCCAACAAAGAGGTAGCGTGAAGGATGAAGTGTATAGCGACACACTTGCGTCCTGGGCATCAATTACGATGGGTCAAAATCGAGTCGACCAGACCGTACTCTACTGCTTCAGAAGCAGAGAGGAAGCGATCGCGCTCGGTGTCACGTTCAATCTGCTCAAGCGATTGACCCGTATGATGCGCCATAAGTTCATTCATGCGCCCTTTCACTTTAAGGATTTCACGGGCATGAATTTCAATATCCGTTGCCTGGCCCTGGTAACCGCCCAGAGGCTGGTGGATCATGACGCGAGAGTTAGGCAGGCAGAAGCGTTTATCTTTTGCCCCTGCAGTCAACAGGAACGCGCCCATTGAGCACGCCTGGCCCATACAAATGGTGCTAACGTCCGGCTTAATAAACTGCATGGTGTCATAGATAGACATCCCTGCGGTAATTACCCCACCCGGGGAGTTGATGTACAGGTAGATATCTTTTTCTGGGTTTTCCGCTTCCAGGAACAGCATCTGCGCCACGATCAGGTTAGCCATATGGTCTTCGACCTGGCCGGTCAGAAAAATGACGCGTTCCTTAAGTAGACGAGAATAGATATCAAAAGAGCGCTCGCCACGTGAGGTCTGTTCAATGACCATCGGCACCAGCGCCATATGGGGTGCAAAGTTATCTCGTTCGCCGCTGTATGACATTTCCGTCTCCTGGATAAAATTTGAAAAAACCTGCTGTGCTGATTGTAACCTTATGGACGGATTATCAGCTAGTCCCTCAGTAATGGGTACGACATCGCCATAATTCAAGCATAACAATCTTTTGTTGTTACGCTAACACTGAAACGCTGCTTTCGCACCCTTCCCATGCAAAATGCGTGACAAAAAAAAACCCGCCACCGGAAGGTGACGGGCTTATGTGCGAATTTCGTGCTAAAAACGCGACGAATTACGCCTGCTGGTTCATCAGTTCGTTGAAGGTAGTGGCCTTTTCAGTCACTTTTGCCTTCGCCAGAACCGCTTCAACAGCCTGCTCTTCCAGAGCGACGTTACGCATGTTTTCCATCAGCTCTTTGTTCTTGCTGTAGAATTCAACCACTTCTTTCGGATCTTCGTAAGCAGAAGCCATCTCTTCGATCAGGCCTTTTACGCGTTCTTCGTCAGCTTTCAGCTCGTTGGTACGAATAACTTCGCCCAGCAGCAGGCCAACAACAACGCGACGCTTAGCCTGTTCTTCGAACAGTTCACGCGGCAGTTCCAGAGCTTGTTTCTCGTTGCCACCGAAACGCTGCGCAGCCTGACGACGCAGAACGTCGATTTCGTTGTCAATCATGGCAACAGGAACGTCGATGTCATTCGCTTTTACCAGACCTTCGATCGCCTGAGACTTAACGCGGTTACGCACGGCGCCTTTCAGCTCGCGTTCCATGTTTTTACGCACTTCAGCACGCAGACCGGCAACAGAACCATCTTCCACGCCGAAACGCTTGATGAATTCTTCAGTCAGTTCCGGCAGTTCACGTTCTTCAACTTTCTTCAGGTTGATAACGAATTTAGCCGCTTTACCTTTCAGGTTTTCAGCGTGGTAGTCTTCCGGGAAGGTCACTTCGATAGTGAACTCTTCGCCAGCTTTGTGACCTTTAACGCCTTCTTCGAAGCCTGGGATCATACGACCCTGACCCATTGCCAGTACGAAGTCTGACGCTTTGCCGCCTTCGAACTCTTCGCCGTCTACAGAACCGGTGAAGTCGATGGTGACACGGTCTTCTGCATCAGCAGCGCCGTCTTTGTCTTTCCAGGTCGCCTGCTGCTTACGCAGGGTGTCCAGCATGACGTCAACGTCAGCGTCGGTGACTTCAACAACCGGTTTTTCAACTTCGATTGCGTCCAGACCCTTCAGCTCAACTTCCGGGTAAACTTCAAACTCTACCGCGTAAGTAAAATCTTCACCCAGTTTGTATTCGCCCGGAACGTAGTTCGGAGAGCCAGCCGGATTAATTTTTTCTTTGATGATTGCATCAACGAAGTGACGGCTCATCAGGTCGCCCAGAACGTCCTGGCGAACAGAAGCGCCATAACGCTGAGCAACAACATTCATCGGTACTTTTCCCTTGCGAAAGCCGTCAATACGCACTTTCTTCGCTACGTTGACCAGCTCGCTTTTCACAGCGTTTTCGATGCTGTCAGCAGCGATAGTAATCGTTACACGGCGGCCAAGGCCTTGAGTGGTTTCAACTGAAACTTGCATCTTGTTACCTCAAAAAATCACAGTGCTCGGTCAACTCTTCTCCGCAAGCACAGGTTGTTGGCTTCGCGGAACCGGGATGTTCTCAAAATCAATCACATTCCCTGTCGTCAGAATCATCCCGAAGACATTCCGAAAAATAAGACGCGCATTATAGCGGCATCACTTTTATGAGTCGAGAACGGTTATCGCGCGTTGCTGCGGCTTTTTTCACAATTCCCGGCTAATTTTTGTCTGAATACTGTACGACTGACTCAGAATTCAGACAAAACAAAACGGCCCGTAGGCCGTTTTCACATAATCTGTAGCAACATACTGGAAAAGCGCCGGTTGTTGCAAATCCGTTTTTCTACGCGATGCTTCCCGCTCCACGACAGGGAGGCGATGCAAAAATCGTGTCCTGCAACGCTTCCCACTCCTTGGTGGTGTAGGTATGCAGGGCTAACGCATGTACGGTTGTGGAGAGTTCCGCCGTTAACGTACTGTAAATCATCCGATGACGATTAAGAAAACGTTCACCTGTAAAGCGATCGCTGACCAGCACAACCTTAAAGTGGCTTTCAGAACCTGCCGGAACATTGTGACGATAGCTTTCATCCACAACTTCGAGGAACACGGGTTGGAACGCTGCCCTTAATTTTTCTTCTATTTGCTCACGAATCATCATGAAATTTTTCCTCCGACAACGCTGAGATGTCACCCATCCCTTTAAATACTAGCCGCTTTTACCGTTTCCATTACACCTTAGCAACAAAAAATTAGCGTTTATCTGATTTTCTCAGCCAAACGAATGAAGTTCACTGATTCAACTGTTCGGTTTATTGCAAAAAGTCCATTTATGGTCTCATCAAAGTAGATAAACGGACAACGCAATGAATTTACATGCGTTACCCACTTCCCCTCGTCTCTGGCAATGTTATGATGGCGGGAATTTTCTCTAACCATAAAATGTAGATCCACTGAGAACCCCTGGCATGTTTAAAAAAATCCTCTTTCCGTTAGTCGCGCTGTTTATGTTAGCTGGATGCGCAACGCCACCGACCACCATTGACGTTTCGCCAAAAATTACCCTGCCGCAGCAGGACCCTAGCCTGATGGGTGTGACCCTCAGCATTAATGGGGCCGATCAGCGTCAGGATCAGGCTCTGGCCAAAGTCACCCGCGACAATCAACTGGTAACGCTGACTGCATCCCGCGATCTGCGTTTCCTGCTGCAAGAAGTGCTGGAAAAACAGATGACCGCGCGCGGTTATATGATTGGTCCAAACGGTGCAGTTAACCTGCAAATCATCGTGAGCCAGCTGTACGCCGACGTGTCTCAGGGTAGCGTGCGTTATAACATCGCCACCAAGGCAGACATCGCCATTATTGCGACCGCAGCCAACGGCAACAAGATGACCAAAAACTACCGCGCAAGCTATTCTGTTGAAGGCGCGTTGCAGGCCTCTAACAAAAATATTGCTGATGCCGTTAACAGCGTCCTGACCGATACCATCGCTGATATGTCTCAGGACACCAGCGTTCACGATTTCATCAAGCAGAACGCACGTTAAT
The DNA here is from genome assembly GCF_005281055.1 of Citrobacter sp. wls711. Taxonomy (NCBI): domain Bacteria; kingdom Pseudomonadati; phylum Pseudomonadota; class Gammaproteobacteria; order Enterobacterales; family Enterobacteriaceae; genus Citrobacter; species Citrobacter sp. wls711. The sequence continues at coordinate 312,688 of NZ_SZXC01000007.1, forward strand.
TTCTGCCCTTATGGCCCGGCGCACGTCGGGCCTAAAGACGCCATGTCCAGTCACTACTTACGTATTTTTCAGCAACCTAAGTCAGCAATTCTGCTGATGCTGGGTTTTGCTTCCGGTTTACCGCTCGCGCTGACCTCCGGTACGCTTCAGGCGTGGATGACGGTCGAGAACATCGATCTTAAAACTATCGGCTTCTTTTCTCTGGTCGGTCAGGCCTACGTCTTTAAGTTTCTCTGGTCCCCTGTGATGGACCGCTACACGCCGCCGTTTTTGGGTCGACGTCGCGGCTGGCTGCTGACCACACAGATTTTGCTGCTGATATCTATTGCTGCAATGGGTTTTCTGGAGCCCGGCACGCAGTTGCGATGGATGGCAGCACTGGCGGTAGTCATCGCCTTTTGCTCAGCGTCGCAGGATATCGTCTTTGATGCCTGGAAAACGGATGTTTTACCCGCCGAAGAACGCGGCACCGGCGCTGCCATCAGCGTGCTCGGCTACCGCTTAGGGATGCTGGTTTCCGGTGGCCTGGCGCTGTGGATGGCCGATCGCTGGCTTGGCTGGCAGGGCATGTACTGGCTGATGGCGGTCCTGCTGATACCGTGTATTATCGCCACCCTGTTAGCCCCCGAACCCACAGATGCGATTCCGGTCCCTAAAACTCTGGAACAAGCTGTTGCCGCGCCGCTGCGCGATTTCTTTGGCCGTAACAACGCCTGGTTAATCCTGCTGCTGATTGTGCTGTATAAGCTTGGCGATGCCTTCGCCATGAGCCTGACCACCACCTTTTTAATCCGCGGCGTCGGATTTGACGCCGGTGAAGTTGGGGTGGTCAATAAAACGCTGGGGCTGCTGGCGACAATTGTTGGCGCACTGTACGGCGGGATCCTGATGCAACGCCTGTCGCTGTTTCGCGCATTGCTGATTTTTGGCATTTTGCAGGGCGCATCGAACGCGGGTTACTGGTTGCTCTCCATTACCGACAAACATATGTTTAGCATGGGTGCGGCAGTATTCTTCGAAAACCTGTGCGGTGGGATGGGAACAGCAGCCTTTGTCGCTCTGCTGATGACGTTGTGCAATAAATCCTTCTCCGCAACGCAGTTTGCCCTGCTCTCCGCGCTTTCCGCTGTGGGGCGCGTTTATGTCGGCCCGGTCGCAGGTTGGTTTGTCGAAGCACACGGTTGGCCCACGTTTTATCTGTTCTCCGTCTTTGCCGCGATCCCAGGCCTTATTCTGTTGCTGGTCTGTCGCCAGACGCTGGAACATAGCTGGCAAAACGAAAGTTTTATCCCGCGCACGGAGTTTCGTAGCGCGTACAACCTGGCATTGATGACGCTGGTGGCGGGCTGTTGTTTGCTGGTGGTCTGGCTGTTACTGCTGACAATGAACGCCCTGGACTACACTAACTTCTCCTTCCTGCCGGAACTGCTTGAAGTTGCGGTCGTGGTCGCAGTCTGCGGTGTGGTATTCGGTGGATTGCTGGATTATCTGGCGCTGCGTAAAACGCGTCTGGCGTGATGTTGCATATTTATGCTCTAAATAATTCGAGTTACGGGACAAAAGGCGTGAGCGTTTTGAACAGCGCTTGCGCTGGCCCCGTAGGGGAGAGGCCGAAAGGCCGAATCACGCGGCGACGCAGCAAATCCCCAGGAGCTTACATAAGTAAGTGACTGGGGTGAGCGAGGACAAATTCGTCGGGAACGAATTTGAACGCTGTTCACAGCGCCCGTAAGGGTGAGGCCCAGGATGGGCCGAGTTATTGCCAACACACCCGTAGCTTGAAGTATGACGAGCATATTTGGCCGTTGTAATAACCCTGCGTAATTATAACGGCTAAATAAACAACACTTAATAAAAATATTATTTGTTGTTTTGTGCGCCATAGATTTTGGAAATTATTGACGCCTTTTATAAATTCTATTTTCCTTACTCGATTCAGCCAACGCCATTCTATTTTTTGTTCTCTAATTGTCCTTTTATTGATAATCGATTGTTAATTAATTGTTTTATTTTTGCATTGGTTATACCAATTGCCCTTCGCACTGCCCCCGCGTGCCTGCTTTCGTTATAACGTGATGTTGCAACAGGTTCTTAAAGTCAACGCGGTATATATTGCAACATATGTGACATGCACGGCAGAACCCGGTAACACAGATCCAATGATGTTTACAGTAATGTAACCTTCCCGTAAAATGCCCTCACACTTTAAACGCCACCCGGTCCCGTGGAATTGAGGTCGTTAAATGAGACTCAGGAAATACAATAAAAGTTTGGGATGGTTGTCATTAATTGCAGGCACTGCATTACTCAGTGGCTGTAATTCTGCGCTGCTTGACCCTAAAGGACAGATTGGTCTGGAACAACGTTCACTGATACTGACGGCATTTGGCCTGATGTTGATCGTCGTTATTCCTGCCATCTTGATGGCTGTTGGTTTTGCCTGGAAGTACCGTGCAAGCAATAAAGATGCGAAGTACAGCCCGAACTGGTCACACTCCAATAAAGTGGAAGCTGTGGTCTGGACGGTGCCTATCTTAATCATCATTTTCCTTGCCGTACTGACCTGGAAAACCACGCACGCGCTTGAGCCAAGCAAACCGCTGGCGCATGACGAGAAGCCCATTACCATCGAAGTGGTTTCCATGGACTGGAAATGGTTCTTCATCTATCCGGAACAGGGTATCGCTACCGTGAATGAAATCGCTTTCCCGGCGAACACTCCGGTTGAATTCAAAGTGACATCCAACTCCGTGATGAACTCCTTCTTCATCCCGCGTCTGGGTAGCCAGATTTATGCCATGGCCGGTATGCAGACTCGACTGCATCTGATCGCCAACGAAGCCGGTACTTATGATGGTATCTCCGCAAGCTACAGCGGACCAGGCTTCTCCGGTATGAAGTTCAAGGCTATCGCAACAAAGGACCGCGCCGAATTCGACCAATGGGTTGCTAAAGCTAAACAGTCCACGAACACCATGAGTGACATGGCAGCGTTCGAGAAAGTGGCTGTACCAAGCGAATACAACCAGGTGGAATATTTCTCCAACGTGAAACCGGATTTGTTTAAAGACGTTATTAACAAATTTATGGCTCACGGTAAGAGCATGGACATGGCCAAACCAGAAGGTGAGCACAGCGCACACGAAGGAATGGAAGGCATGGACATGAGCCACGCGGAATCCGCGAACTCAAGGGGCTGAGGAAGAATACGATGTTCGGAAAATTGACACTGGATGCAGTCCCGTTCCATGAACCAATCGTCATGGTTACGATCGCTGCCATTATCATCGGTGGGGCGGCCTTACTGGGCCTCATTACTTACTTCGGTAAGTGGACCTACCTGTGGAAAGAGTGGCTGACTTCGGTTGACCACAAACGCCTTGGCATCATGTATGTCATCGTCGCCATCGTCATGTTGATTCGTGGCTTTGCTGACGCCATCATGATGCGTAGTCAGCAGGCGCTGGCGTCTGCAGGTGAAGCGGGCTTCCTGCCACCTCACCACTACGACCAGATCTTCACGGCTCACGGCGTGATCATGATCTTCTTCGTCGCCATGCCATTTGTTATCGGTCTGATGAACCTGGTGGTTCCGCTGCAGATCGGCGCACGTGACGTTGCCTTCCCCTTCCTGAACAACCTGAGCTTCTGGTTCACCGTTGTCGGCGTTATCCTGGTTAACCTGTCTCTGGGCGTAGGTGAATTCGCACAGACCGGCTGGCTGGCCTATCCGCCGCTCTCGGGAATAGAGTACAGTCCAAGCGTCGGGGTTGATTATTGGATATGGGCGGTGCAGTTGTCCGGTATCGGTACAACCTTAACCGGTATCAACTTCTTTGTGACCATCATCAAGATGCGTGCACCGGGTATGACGATGTTCAAGATGCCGGTATTTACCTGGGCATCTCTGTGCGCCAACATCCTGATTATCGCCTCCTTCCCAATCTTGACGGTCACCGTCGCGTTGCTAACCCTGGATCGCTATCTGGGCACCCATTTCTTTACCAACGATATGGGCGGCAACATGATGATGTACATCAACCTGATTTGGGCCTGGGGCCATCCGGAAGTGTACATTCTGATTCTGCCGGTCTTCGGGGTGTTCTCCGAAATCGCAGCGACCTTCTCGCGTAAACGCCTGTTTGGCTACACCTCGCTGGTGTGGGCAACCGTGTGTATCACCGTTCTGTCGTTCGTTGTTTGGCTGCACCACTTCTTCACCATGGGTGCAGGCGCTAACGTTAACGCCTTCTTCGGTATTACCACCATGATTATCGCCATCCCGACCGGGGTGAAGATCTTCAACTGGCTGTTCACCATGTATCAAGGCCGTATCGTATTCCACTCAGCGATGCTGTGGACGATTGGCTTCATCGTGACCTTCTCAGTCGGCGGTATGACCGGCGTACTGCTGGCGGTTCCGGGTGCGGACTTCGTACTGCACAACAGCCTGTTCCTGATTGCGCACTTCCACAACGTTATCATCGGCGGCGTGGTATTTGGTTGCTTCGCCGGTATGACCTACTGGTGGCCAAAAGCGTTTGGCTACACGCTGAACGAAACCTGGGGCAAACGCGCATTCTGGTTGTGGATCATCGGCTTCTTCGTGGCATTTATGCCGCTGTATGTGCTGGGCTTTATGGGTATGACCCGTCGTCTCAGCCAGCAGATTGACCCGCAGTTCCATCCGATGCTGGTCGTTGCCGCCTGCGGTGCCGCGCTGATTGCACTGGGTATCCTGTGCCAGCTGATTCAGATCTACGTGTCTATTCGCGACCGCGAGCAGAACCGTGACCTGACCGGTGACCCGTGGGGTGGTCGTACGCTGGAGTGGGCAACCTCTTCCCCGCCTCCGTTCTACAACTTTGCCGTTGTGCCACACGTTCACGAGCGTGATGCCTTCTGGGAAATGAAAGAAAAAGGCGAAGCGTATAAGCAACCTACGCACTATGAAGAGATTCATATGCCGAAGAACAGCGGCGCCGGTATCGTCATTACCGCCTTCGCAACACTGTTTGGTTTCGCCATGATCTGGCATATCTGGTGGCTGGCAATTGCAAGCTTCGCAGGCATGATTATCAGCTGGATCGTGAAAAGCTTTGATGAAGACGTGGATTACTACGTGCCGGTCCCGGAAGTCGAAAAACTGGAAAATCAGCATTTCGATGAGATTACTAAGGCAGGGCTGAAAAATGGCAACTGATACTTTAGCGCACGCGAATGCCCACGCGCACGAACACGGGCACCACGATGCAGGTCAGAACAAAATCTTCGGATTTTGGGTCTACCTGATGAGCGACTGCATTCTGTTCTCTATTCTGTTTGCAACCTATGCCGTTCTGGTGAACGGCACCGCAGGTGGCCCAACAGGTAAGGACATTTTTGAGCTGCCGTTCGTCCTGGTAGAGACCTTCCTGCTGTTATTCAGCTCCATTACTTACGGCATGGCGGCGATCGCCATGTACAAGAACAACAAGAGCCAGGTGATTTCCTGGCTGGCGTTGACCTTCTTGTTCGGTGCCGGATTCATCGGGATGGAAATCTATGAATTCCACCACCTGATTGTTAACGATATGGGCCCGGATCGTAGCGGTTTCCTGTCGGCGTTCTTCGCGCTGGTTGGTACGCACGGTTTGCACGTCACTTCCGGTCTTATCTGGATGGCGGTGCTGATGGTGCAAGTTGCCCGTCGCGGCCTGACCAGCACTAACCGTACCCGCATCATGTGCCTGAGCCTGTTCTGGCACTTCCTGGATGTGGTGTGGATCTGCGTGTTCACTGTTGTTTATCTGATGGGGGCGATGTAATGAGTCATTCAAACGTGAGCGGCGGCGCATCCCATGGCAGCGTAAAAACCTACATGACAGGTTTTATCCTGTCTATCATCCTGACGGTCATTCCGTTCTGGATGGTGATGACAGGTTCTGCCTCTCCTGCCGTTATTCTGGGGACTATCCTCATTATGGCAGTGGTACAGATACTGGTTCACCTGGTGTGCTTCCTGCACATGAATAGCAAATCTGATGAAGGTTGGAACATGACGGCCTTTGTCTTTACTGTGCTAATCATCGCCATTCTGGTTGTGGGCTCCATCTGGATTATGTGGAACCTGAACTACAACATGATGATGCACTAAGAGCGGCGATTATGATGTTTAAGCAATACCTGCAAGTAACGAAACCAGGCATCATCTTTGGCAACCTGATCTCGGTGATTGGTGGATTCCTGCTGGCCTCTAAAGGCAGCATTGATTATCCCCTGTTTATCTACACGTTGGTTGGGGTGTCACTGGTTGTGGCGTCGGGTTGTGTATTTAACAACTACATCGACAGGGATATCGACAGGAAGATGGAGAGGACCAAAAACCGTGTGCTGGTTAAAGGTCTGATTTCTCCTGCGGTCTCGCTGGTATACGCCACCTTGCTGGGTATTGCTGGCTTTATGCTGCTGTGGTTTGGCGCGAACCCTCTGGCCTGCTGGCTGGGGGTGATGGGCTTCGTGGTCTATGTTGGCGTGTACAGCCTGTACATGAAACGCCACTCGGTCTACGGTACGCTGATTGGCTCACTCTCCGGCGCTGCGCCGCCGGTGATTGGCTACTGCGCCGTGACGGGGAGCTTTGACAGCGGTGCACTGATTCTGCTGGCGATTTTCAGCCTGTGGCAGATGCCGCACTCTTACGCAATCGCGATTTTCCGCTTTAAGGATTATCAGGCTGCCAACATTCCGGTACTGCCGGTGGTGAAAGGCATTTCGGTGGCGAAGAACCATATCACGCTGTATATCATCGCCTTTGCTATCGCCACGCTGATGCTGTCTCTGGGCGGTTACGCCGGCTACAAATATCTGGTTGTGGCGGCTGCGGTCAGCGTCTGGTGGTTAGGCATGGCGCTGCGTGGGTACAAAGTGGAAGATGACAGAGTCTGGGCGCGCAAGCTGTTCGGTTTCTCCATCATTGCCATCACCGCGCTTTCCGTGATGATGTCCGTCGACTTTATGGTGCCAAACTCGCAGAACCTGCTGACTTACGTCTGGTAAGCTAATCGTCACATCTTCTATGCCGGATGGCGGCTAACGCCTTATCCGGCCTACAAAAAGCACATTGCTTGTAGGCCGGATAAACGTAACCCCATCAGGCATCTTCCAGTTTATTATTCGTCCAGATTTCAAACAGCCATTTCCCCGCTTCAGCCGACTCAGCAAACATCCTTACAGTTAACGGTAAACGTGTTGCTTCCACTTCTTCCCGCTTAGCTTTGAACCATCTCGTGAATAGTGGCAGATTGTGCCATGGATAATAAGGTTTCCAGTTCACACATGATAAATCGACTTTGAACTCTTTCTCATATCTATCCAGAGCACTGTGGAGATCATCACCGGGGGCGTCAAACAATTCTGAGTCGAGTTCTAAGGGAACCTCCTTCCAGTTTTCATCCAAAAACCCAGGTATTTCTTCCCTGAACATCAAAAGCACATCATTAGCAATAGTCATTAGTATGATGAACCCCCTTAAATTCAATACTGTTTTCTCGTCCCTTCACGTCGCACCCGCCTTTGATCAGCGCGCCGCCATCGTCATACATCCACATATTGCCCGGAATCGCCATTTTCCCTGTTCCTTATTCCGTAAAAAAAGACCACAAAAAATGTACACTTGAAATTATTGCATGTAAATTAGTTGCTATCGTAACAACGCTTTTTACACCTCTTCACGGCTCCACATATTGTAGTGGTTTACCCCATCCTCTCCCCGCTTTACACTAGGCGCGAAATTAAAACAGAGGTGGGAATGAACGATTATAAAATGACGCCCGGTGAGTTGCGCGCCACCTGGGGTTTAGGGACCGTATTCTCGTTGCGCATGCTTGGCATGTTTATGGTCCTGCCGGTTCTGACCACCTATGGTATGGCGCTGCAGGGCGCCAGCGAAGCGCTGATCGGGCTTGCCATCGGCATATATGGTCTGGCGCAAGCCATTTTCCAGATCCCCTTCGGCTTGCTTTCCGACCGCATCGGTCGTAAACCGCTTATCGTCGGTGGGCTGGCGATATTCGTTTTCGGTAGCGTGATTGCCGCGCTCTCGGACTCTATCTGGGGAATTATACTCGGACGTGCACTGCAGGGTTCCGGGGCGATTGCCGCCGCGGTGATGGCGCTGCTGTCTGACTTAACCCGCGAACAGAACCGCACAAAAGCGATGGCGTTTATTGGCGTTAGCTTTGGTATCACCTTCGCCATTGCAATGGTGCTTGGGCCGATCGTTACCCACGCGCTGGGATTACACGCGCTGTTCTGGATGATTGCCGCACTGGCAACCACCGGCATCGTGCTGACCATTTGGGTGGTTCCCAATAGCACCACCCACGTGCTGAACCGCGAATCGGGTATGGTCAAAGGCAGCTTCAGTAAAGTCCTGGCGGAGCCTAAACTGCTGAAGCTCAATTTTGGCATCATGTGCCTGCATATTTTACTGATGTCCACTTTCGTCGCCCTGCCAGGCCAGCTGGCAAAAGCGGGCTTTCCCGCCGCCGAACACTGGAAGATTTATCTGGTGACGATGCTGCTGTCCTTTGTTTCCGTGGTGCCGTTCATCATCTATGCCGAAGTAAAACGCCGGATGAAGCGGGTATTCCTGTCGTGTGTGGTGCTGATCCTGGCTGCTGAGATTGTCCTGTGGAGCGCTAACATTCGTTTCTGGGGGCTGATTGCAGGTGTTCAGCTCTTCTTCCTCGCCTTTAACCTGATGGAAGCACTTCTCCCCTCGCTCATCAGCAAAGAATCACCGGCGGGTTATAAAGGAACGGCGATGGGCGTTTACTCCACCAGCCAGTTCCTCGGCGTGGCGATTGGCGGTTCGCTCGGCGGTTGGGTAGTCGAAATGTTTGATGGTCAGGCGGTATTTCTGGCCGGTGCGCTTCTGGCGGCAGTGTGGTTATTGGTGGCAAGTACAATGAAAGAGCCGCCGTATGTCAGCAGCCTGCGCGTGGAGATCCCCCCTGAGATCGCCGCAGATGACACCCTAAAACAGCGACTGCAGGCAAAAGAAGGCGTGAGTGAGGTGTTAATTGTGGCAAAAGAGCATTCTGCCTATGTGAAAATCGACAGCAAAGTGACCAATCGATTTGAAATTGAGCAGGCGATAAGCCAGGCGTGAGGATTGCCGGATGGCGACTATCGCCTTATCCGGCCTACAAATAGCGTGTGCGATCGGTAGGCCTGATAAGCGTAGCGCCATCAGGCAGAACGGCTTAGTCGCGGAAGTTCTTGAACTGGAACGGCTGGCCGAGATCGCCGCCACGCACCAACGCCATGACGGATTGCAGATCGTCACGCGCTTTGCCGGTCACACGAATTTCTTCGCCCTGAATCTGCGCCTGCACCTTCAGTTTGCTGTCTTTAATCAGCTTGACGATTTTCTTCTGTACCGCGCTTTCAATGCCCTGCTTCAGCTTCGCTTCCACAAACCAGGTTTTTCCGCTGTGGGTAAAGGTTTCCGGTACGTCCAGTGACGTCCCTTCAATCCCGCGCTTCAGCAGCTTGGCGCGCAAAATATCCAGCAACTGATTAACCTGGAAATCAGACTCGCTCAGCACCTTAATGGTCTTATTGGCTTCGTTCAGCTCAAAAGTGGCTTCAACGCCACGAAAATCGAAGCGTGACTCCACTTCGCGGCTCGCGTTATCGACCGCGTTACGCGCTTCCTGAAGATCAACTTCAGAGACAATATCGAAAGATGGCATCTTTTCCTCTCCCTTCGTTTTTGATGCGAAGCATAATACCTGCAAAGTTACTCAACAGACAGCGCTATACTAGGCTGTATCCCCTAATTGTACGTGCCAATGGTAGCGGCGAACAATAATGGGATGCAGACGATATGGATTAGCACCTGGTGCTGTTGCAGGTGAGGAGGATGAATGAGAATTACCGTACTGGGATGCGGAGCCTTAGGGCAGCTTTGGCTTACCGCGCTATGCAAACATGGACATGAGGTTCAAGGGTGGCTACGCGTGCCACAACCTTATTGCAGCGTGAATTTGATTGACACGGATGGGTCAGTTTTTAATGAATCCCTGACGGCAAACGATCCCGACTTTTTGGCAAAAAGCGATCTGTTACTGGTGACGCTGAAAGCCTGGCAGGTTTCTGATGCGGTAAAAAGCCTGGCAACTATTCTGCCAAAGACCACCCCAATTCTGTTGATTCACAACGGAATGGGCACCATTGATGAGCTGCAAAGCATTACGCAACCACTGTTGATAGGCACCACCACGCAGGCCGCTCGCCGTGATGGCAACGTCATAATCCATGTGGCGAAAGGAACAACGCGCATCGGCCCGGCGCGTGAACAGGATGGCGATTTCAGTTATCTGGCTGAGATCCTGCAAGAGGTGCTGCCTGACGTTGCCTGGCACGACAACATCCGCGCGGAACTGTGGCGCAAGCTGGCAGTGAATTGCGTCATTAACCCACTCACCGCGCTGTGGAACTGCCAAAACGGTGAGTTACGCCAGCATCCTGAAAAAATAGCGCAGATATGCGAGGAAGTGGCGGCGGTTATCGAACGCGAAGGCCACCATACATCCGTGGATGATTTACGCTATTATGTTGAGCAAGTAATTGACAGTACGGCAGAAAATATCTCATCCATGCTGCAGGACATTCGTGCTCTGCGCCATACGGAGATTGACTACATTACCGGTTATTTGTTGAAACGCGCGCGTGCGCACGGCATCGCCGTCCCGGAAAATGCCCACCTGTTTGAAATGGTAAAGCGAAAGGAAAGTGAATATGAGCGCTCAAGCACTGGTATGTCTCGCCCCTGGTAGTGAAGAGACCGAAGCGGTCACCACTATCGATCTGCTGGTTCGAGGCGGGATCCAGGTGACAACCGCCAGCGTAGCCAGCGATGGCGACCTGACGATTGTCTGCTCGCGCGGCGTCAAGTTGCTGGCGGATGCACCGCTGGTTGAAGTCGCCGACGGCGATTACGACATTATCGTGCTGCCCGGCGGCATTAAAGGCGCAGAATGTTTTCGCGACAGCCCGCTGCTGATTGAAACCGTTAAACAGTTTCATCGCTCCGGGCGTATTGTGGCAGCGATATGTGCCGCAGCCGCCACCGTGCTGGTTCCGCATGACATTTTCCCCATCGGCAATATGACCGGCTTCCCGGCGCTGAAAGACAAAATCCCCGCTGAACAATGGCAGGACAAACGCGTCGTCTGGGATCCGCGCGTCAACCTGCTGACCAGCCAGGGGCCAGGAACATCGATTGATTTTGGCTTAAAAATCATTGATCTGCTGGTCAGTCGCGAAAAGGCTCATGAAGTGGCGTCACAACTGGTGATGCCCGCAGGCATTTATAACTACTACGAGTAACACTTAGGCCACTCCCTCTAAAAGGAACCGTTATGAAAGGATATCTGAGCGGAGTGGTTTTACTGCTCCTTTCCAGCACCACCGCCGCAACCCAGCTTGAAATTAAGAGCCTTGAGTACCGTTATCCCAATAGCACTGAAATGCAGTATCGCGTGCCATGGTTTTCCTCAACGGATAACCCGCAGGTTGCAAAACGCATTAACGATTATATTTTCGCAAGCTTCATTAATCAGTTACCGGGTAATAATCCGCAGGCGACAGTGAATAAGTTTGCGAAATCAGAGATGAATGCCACCGCAAACCTTGACTATACGGTTGAGTATCGCGATGCCAAGGTTCTGACCCTTAACATGTTTATCGAAGGCTGCGGGGCCTATTGCGAGTCGTACAATGTGCCAATAAGCTTCGATTTAGCCAACGGCGCAGCAATTACCCTCAACGATCTCTTTTCCCGCGCCACGATGGCTGAATTAAACACGCGTATCAGAAAAGATATCCGCAGCCAAATCGATGTCTTTGTTGCCGCACAGAAATCACAAAAGTCGGAGCCAATAAAAGAGGAAGACGGTGAAGATTTGGGCTATGACGACTTCTACGCCTCATGCGCCACCTACACCGACGGGTTGTACTACATCGACAAATTCTCCCTGCAAAAAGATCATCTGGCTTTCCTGAACGGACGCTGTAGCAACCACGCCAACCGCGCGGGTGATGAACTGGGCGATTTCACAACAAAAATCCCGACCGCAGATCTGCATAATCAGTTCACGCCATACGGCCAGTATCTGACTGGCGCAAAGGGTACAACACCGGTTGAGCCCGCGCCCGGCATCGACGGCAAGGTGATGTACGGCACGCTGGGAAAAAGCCTGCGTATTGTGTTGAAGGTGGACTGCAAATACGGTGATTATTTTGAAGGGGCTTACTTCTACCAGAAATTTGGCGCACCGATTGAATTAACCGGCAAGTGCGACACCGCCAACAATCAATATTATGAACTGAAGACCTCTGACGCAGAACAGGCGCAAGAGAAGATGACGCTGGAATTGAAAGACGGTGTCTATCAGGGTATCTGGGAATCGAACAGGAAGACGCTTCCCGTGCGTTTTGAATAATATCGTGATATTGCCGGATGGCGGTGTAAACACCTTATCAGGCCTACAAAGACGTACAGTTTGTAGGCCTGATAAGCGCAGCGCCATCAGGCAGAAGTCACTACGGGCGATACACCTTCACGTTTGCAAAACCCTGCTCGCGCAGATACAGCGCCTGCAGGCGGCTCATCACACCGCGTTCACACCACAGCAGCCAGGTTTTATTCTGGTCCAAATCGCCAAAGTGGGTACTCAGCTTGTAGAACGGCAGCGAAACCACGTCCACGCCTTCCACTTTCAGCGGCTTATCATCCTGTTCATCCACAGAGCGGATATCCAGAATCACGTCGTTGGGGCCAAAACCGCTCACGGTTTCAACTTCCACCACGGCCTGCTCGGTCTGCTGGGCGATATCGCGGATATCGATATTATTGGCTTCTTCCACTACTTTATCGAGGATGGCAAAATCGAAGTTTTCTTCTTCGGCTTCAATCTTCGCTTTAATGGCTTTTACCGTCGGGCTTTTTGAGATCACACCGCAGTATTCCGGCATGGTACGAGCAAAGTCTTCGGTACCAATTTCACGCGCCAGATTAATGATGTGTTCTTTATCGTGCGAGATCAGCGGACGCAGGATCAGCGTGTCGGAGACGTTGTCGATCAAACGCAGGTTAGTCAGCGTCTGGCTGGATACCTGCCCAAGCGCTTCACCGGTCACCAGCGCCTGGACGCCGTAGCGCTCGGCCACTTTAGACGCCGCGCGAACCATCATACGCTTGAGGACCACGCCCATCTGGCCATCGTCAACTTTCTCGAGGATCTCACCCACCACCGGTTCAAAGTTGATGGCGACAAAACGTACGCGATGCGAACTCCCGAAGCGGTTCCACAGGTAATGCGCCACCTGACGAACGCCGATTTCGTGCGCCGCACCACCGAGGTTAAAGAAGCAGTAGTGCACGCGACAGCCGCGACGCATCAGCATATAGCTGGAAACGCCAGAGTCAAAACCGCCGGAAATCAGCGACAGTACGTCTTCCTGGGTGCCAATCGGATAGCCGCCAATACCTTCGTAGCGACCTTTCACCAGCAGCAGTCGGTCGTTTTCGATTTCAAGATTGACGGTCACATCAGGCTTGGTCAGCTTCACGCGCGCGGATTCAATATGTTGATTCAGCCCACCGCCAACATAACGTTCCACTTCAATGGAGCTAAACTCATGCTTACCACGGCGCTTCACGCGCACGCAGAAGGTTTTGCCTTCCAGTTGATCACGGTACTGCACCAGCGCTTTCTCGAAGATATCGTGCATATCGGTAAACGGCACGTCTTCCACTTCGAGAATATGGTGGATACCCGGAATGCGGGTCAGCGCGTCACGAATATCCAGACGCTGGGTTTCATCTTTGGCGCGAACCTCAACATGGTCCCAGTGGCGGACGACAGCAAGGTCTTCATCATAGTGTTTTAAAACGTTACGGATGTTCCCTGTCAGAATTTTTATAAAGCGCAAACGCACAGATTGGCTTTTGATGGTGATTTCTGGGAACAATTTAATGATAAACTTCATGGCGGCAATGGTTCTTTGGCAAGCATCAAAGGCTTGTATTGGGGAATAATACAGCAGCCCATACCTGCGGCTGCATCCAGGCGCGGAAGTATACCACTACGCGAGCTTCCTGTGCACATTGCGCATTATTTGATAATTGCCCGAAGTCCGTTACCATGGCTTGGGCTGAAAATATTGAGAGTCAGACATTCATTATGCCGAAGAAAAATGAAGCGCCCGCCAGCTTTGAAACAGCGCTGAGCGAGCTGGAACAGATTGTTACCCGTCTGGAAAGCGGCGACCTGCCGCTGGAAGAGGCGCTGAACGAATTCGAACGTGGCGTACAGCTGGCGCGTCAGGGACAGGTTAAGTTGCAACAGGCTGAACAGCGCGTGCAAATCCTGCTGTCTGAGACGGAAGATGCCGCCCTCACGCCTTTTACACCGGATAATGAGTAAATGGATTTTACGCAGCAGCTACAGGCTTGCGTTGAGCAGGCCAACCAGGCACTGAGCCGTTTTATCGCGCCATTGCCCTTTCAGAACACTCCCGTGGTCGAGACCATGCAGTATGGCGCATTATTAGGCGGTAAACGTCTGCGCCCGTTCCTGGTATACGCAACCGGTCAGATGTTTGGCGTCAGCCTGAGTACGCTCGACGCTCCCGCCGCGGCGGTTGAGTGCATCCATGCTTATTCTCTGATGCACGATGATTTACCCGCGATGGACGACGACGATCTGCGACGCGGCCTGCCAACCTGCCACGTTAAGTTTGGCGAGGCGAATGCGATTTTAGCGGGTGATGCGCTGCAAACGCTGGCGTTTTCCATTATCAGCGACGCCCCCATGCCGGAGGTCGCCGACCGTGACCGCATCGCCATGATCTCTGAACTGGCTCAGGCCAGCGGTATTGCCGGCATGTGCGGCGGTCAGGCGCTGGATCTGGCGGCTGAAGGCCTCCAGGTTGAGCTGGAGGCGCTGGAGAAAATCCATCGCCATAAAACCGGGGCCTTGATTCGCGCCGCCGTGCGTCTGGGGGCATTAAGTGCCGGAGACCAGGGCCGAAAGGTCCTGCCGATACTCGACAAGTACGCCGAAAGCATCGGTCTGGCGTTCCAGGTTCAGGATGACATACTGGATGTGGTAGGCGATACTGCAACATTGGGTAAACGTCAGGGTGCCGACCAGCAGCTTGGCAAAAGTACCTATCCTGCTCTTCTGGGTCTTGAGCAAGCCCGGAATAAAGCCCGGGATTTAATCGAGGATGCCCGCCAGTCGCTCAGTCTGCTGGCCGCACAGTCACTCGATACCTCGGCACTGGAAGCGCTAGCGGACTACATAATCCAGCGTGATAAATAAACCAACATATCCGATGAGCTTGCGATGAGTTTTGATATAGCCAAATACCCGACCCTGGCGCTGGTCGACTCCACCCAGGAGTTACGCCTGCTGCCAAAAGAGAGCCTGCCCAAGCTTTGCGACGAACTGCGCCGCTATTTGCTCGACAGCGTGAGCCGTTCCAGCGGGCATTTTGCCTCCGGTCTGGGCACGGTGGAGCTGACCGTCGCGCTGCACTACGTCTACAACACCCCGTTTGACCAGTTAATCTGGGATGTGGGACATCAGGCGTACCCGCACAAAATTCTGACGGGGCGCCGCGATAAAATCGGCACTATCCGCCAAAAAGGTGGCCTGCATCCGTTCCCCTGGCGTGGCGAGAGCGAGTATGACGTTTTAAGCGTCGGACACTCCTCCACCTCCATCAGCGCCGGTATTGGCATTGCGGTTGCCGCCGAGAAAGAAGGCAAAGAGCGCCGTACCGTTTGCGTGATTGGCGACGGTGCCATCACTGCCGGCATGGCGTTTGAAGCCATGAACCACGCGGGCGATATTAAGCCCGACATGCTGGTTATCCTGAACGACAACGAAATGTCGATTTCAGAAAACGTCGGCGCGCTGAACAACCACCTGGCACAACTGCTCTCCGGCAAACTGTATTCCTCATTGCGTGAAGGCGGGAAGAAAGTCTTCTCCGGCGTGCCGCCGATAAAAGAGCTACTTAAACGTACCGAAGAACACATTAAAGGCATGGTGGTGCCGGGTACGCTGTTTGAAGAATTGGGCTTTAACTACATCGGCCCGGTAGACGGTCACGACGTGCTGGGACTGATCACCACGCTGAAGAACATGCGCGACCTGAAAGGCCCGCAGTTCCTGCACATCATGACCAAAAAAGGTCGTGGCTATGAGCCTGCAGAAAAAGACCCAATCACGTTCCATGCGGTACCCAAATTCGATCCGTCCAGCGGATGTCTGCCGAAAAGCAGCGGCGGCCTGCCGAGCTACTCCAAAATCTTCGGCGACTGGTTATGTGAAACGGCGGCCAAAGACAACAAGCTGATGGCGATCACCCCGGCCATGCGCGAAGGCTCCGGTATGGTGGAGTTTTCACGTAAATTCCCGGACCGCTACTTCGACGTGGCGATTGCCGAGCAGCACGCGGTCACCTTTGCTGCCGGACTGGCAATTGGCGGCTATAAGCCGGTGGTCGCGATTTATTCCACCTTCCTGCAACGCGCTTACGATCAGGTGCTGCATGATGTCGCCATTCAGAAACTGCCGGTCCTGTTCGCCGTGGATCGCGCGGGGATCGTGGGCGCAGATGGACAAACCCACCAGGGCGCGTTCGATCTTTCTTTCCTGCGCTGCATCCCGGAGATGGTCATTATGACCCCGAGCGATGAAAACGAATGCCGCCAGATGCTGTTTACCGGTTATCACTACACTAACGGCCCGGCCGTGGTGCGCTACCCGCGCGGTAATGCGGTTGGTGTTGAGCTGACCCCGCTGGAAAAATTATCTATTGGTAAAGGCATCGTGAAGCGTCACGGGACAAAAGTGGCAATCCTTAACTTCGGCACCCTGATGCCAGAAGCCGCTCAGGTTGCGGAATCGCTGAACGCCACGTTGGTCGATATGCGCTTTGTCAAACCGCTGGACGAAACGTTGATTCTGGAGATGGCAGCCCGCCACGAGGTGCTGGTTACGCTGGAAGAAAACGCCATTATGGGCGGCGCGGGCAGCGGCGTAAACGAAGTGCTGATGGCGCATCGTAAGCCGGTTCCAGTGCTTAACATTGGTCTGCCTGACTTCTTCATCCCACAGGGGACACAGGACGAAGCGCGCGCCGATCTCGGTCTTGATGCCGCCGGCATTGAGGCCAAAATCAAGGCCTGGCTGGCATAATCCCCTCCCCGCTCCTGCTATGCTTAATGATTAACACGCTAAGCAGGAGCGGAATATGCAATACAACCTCTTAGGAAAAACTGACCTTCGGGTTTCTCGCCTTTGTCTGGGCTGCATGACGTTTGGCGAGCCCAATCGCGGCAACCACGCCTGGACGCTGCCGGAAGAAAGCAGTCGCCCAATTATCAAATATGCTCTTGAAGGCGGTATTAACTTTTTTGATACTGCCAATAGTTACTCCGCTGGCAGCAGCGAAGAAATTGTCGGTCGCGCCCTGCGTGACTTCGCCCGCCGCGACGAGGTGGTGGTCGCCACAAAAGTATTTCACCAGGTAGATGATTTAGCGGAAGGGTTATCCCGGGCGCAAATCCTGCGTTCTATCGACGACAGCCTGACTCGCCTTGGCATGGACTATGTCGATATCCTGCAAATTCACCGCTGGGATTACAACACGCCTATCGAAGAAACCCTGGAAGCGCTCAACGACGTGGTGAAGTCCGGCAAAGCACGCTATATCGGCGCCTCTTCGATGCACGCCTCCCAGTTTGCGCAAGCGCTGGCCTTGCAGAAACAACACGCCTGGGCGCAATTTATCAGCATGCAGGATCACTACAACCTTATCTACCGTGAAGAAGAACGCGACATGCTGCCCCTGTGCTACCAGGAAGGTGTGGCGGTGATCCCGTGGAGCCCACTGGCACGGGGACGTCTGACGCGCCCCTGGGGAGAAACGACCGCGCGTGTCGTGTCGGATGAAGTCGGAAAAAATCTGTACCGCGAGAGTGATGAAAACGACGCGAGAATAGCGGAACGGTTAACCGGGGTGAGTGAGGAAATCGGCGCTTCGCGCGCGCAGGTAGCGCTGGCGTGGCTGCTGAGCAAACCTGGCGTCGCTGCGCCCATAATTGGCGCCTCGCGCGAAGAACAGCTGGATGAGTTGCTCAACGCGGTCGATTTAACGCTAAAACCGGAACAGATTGCCGAGCTGGAAATGCCGTACAAACAGCATCCAGTGGTGGGATTTAAATAATCTGGTATTGCCCGATGGCGCTGCGCTTATCGGGCCTACAACATAACCCAGGGAAGGGTTAAATAATGCCAAGCGGCCAGTGATGCCCGATAAAATAGAGGATCCCTGCGGAAAGTATCCCCGCCACAATATCGTCGATCATAATCCCCGTACCGCCATGCACGTTACGATCGAACCAGCGGATCGGCCAGGGCTTCCACATATCCAGAATGCGGAAAATCACAAATCCGGCGGCGACCCACTGCCAGTCGAGTGTCGGCAGAGCCATCAGGGTTATCCACATCCCGACAAACTCATCCCAGACGATACTGCCGTGATCGTGTACACCCATATCTTTCGCCGTTTGATGGCACAGATAGACACCGATACAAATAGCCAGCATGACGACCAGTGAATACAGCTGCCACGGCAGAAACGTCATCAAATACCAAAATGGGATCGCCGCCAGCGATCCCATGGTACCGGGTATAATTGGACTTAATCCGCTGCCGAATCCGGTGGCCAACAGGTGCCACGGATTACGCATACTCAAACGGCTTTTTGCGACATCTTTTTTAAGGCGCAGCAAAATGGTCATATCCTTTCCAGTCAAACGTGACAGGCTTACCGTCACGCGTAAAGTGCATCCCTTCCACGTCCGCACTCATCTGCCCAATGCAGGTAAATGATACGCCAAGATGCCCCAGCGCGACGTCCAGTGCACCACGGTTTATTTCCGGTACGGTAAAGCATAACTCATAATCTTCACCACCTGAGAGCGCCCAGCGCAGCGCCTGCTCCGGCTCAACGTGCTGGGAAAATGCCGTGGAATACGGTAACGCATCGACATTAACGCGTGCGCCGCAGCCGCTGGCATTAACGATATGTCCGAGATCGGAAATCAGACCGTCGGAAAGATCGATAGCCGCACTGGCCAGGTCGCGCAGGGCCTGCCCCTGTAAAATTCTCGGCGTGGGACGCAGGTGACGTTTAAGCAGATACTCCGCGTCTTTGGCATCTGTTACCTGCAATCGGTTTTGCAGAATAGCCAAACCGGCAGCGCTGTCGCCCGGCGTACCGGTAACGTAAATCCAGTCACCCGGCTTCGCACCCGAGCGTTTTAAGGCTCGCCCGACCGGGACGTAGCCATGGATACCCAACGTCATCGACAGTGGCCCACGCGTGGTATCACCGCCAATCAGCTGCATATCATAGTAATTAAGGAGTTCAAACAGGCTGTCACTGAAGGCTTCGAGCCAGGATTCATCAACGTCAGGTAACGTGAGCGCCAGCGTCAGCCATGCCGGGTCAGCTCCCATCGCCGCCAGATCGCTTAAATTAACCGCCAGCGCTTTCCAGGCCAGGTCCGTTGGATCAATATCGGGAAGGAAGTGATTGCCTGCCACCAGCGTGTCGGTGCTGATCGCCAGCGTTTGTTTTTCAGGGATGTTCAGGAGTGCGCAATCGTCACCAATGCCGGTTTCGACGTCAAGACGAGAGCTTCTAACACGGTCAAAATAACGGGCAATCAGGGAGAATTCGCCACATGCCATACGTTATGCCTCAGCAGGAAAAAAGAAAAGGCCGGCGACAGCGGAAATCGATTCCACCATCCTGCCGGCCTGGCGATCACTTTTTGTTGGGGCGAATCGCAGGTGCTGCTTTATCCAGTACGCCGTTGACGAACTTGTGGCTATCTTCGGCACCGAAGGTTTTCGCCAGTTCAATCGCTTCGTTGATGGCCACTTTATACGGCACATCACTACGTTTAGACAGTTCAAACAGTGCAATACGCAGTACGGCTTTCTCTACCTGACCCAGCTCTTCCAGCAGACGAGACAGGTAAGGCTTCATCAGGCCATCCAGGTACGCGCTGTTAGTCGCCACCCCGGACAGCAGTTCACGAAAATACAGGACGTCGACATCTTTCACGTCCTGTTCCGCCAGGAACTGGTATTCAACATCAGAGATGTCGTTCTGGGACAACTGCCAGGAGTAGAGCGCCTGGACGGCACACTCACGGGCGCGGCGACGAGCAGCAGGTTTCACGGATTTCCCCTTACAAAAATCAGGCCTTAATGGCTTTCAATACATTAATCATTTCAAGCGCGGTCAGTGCAGCTTCTGCGCCTTTATTACCGGCTTTCGTGCCAGCACGTTCGATGGCTTGTT
Organism: Citrobacter sp. wls711; assembly: GCF_005281055.1. Lineage (NCBI taxonomy): Bacteria > Pseudomonadati > Pseudomonadota > Gammaproteobacteria > Enterobacterales > Enterobacteriaceae > Citrobacter > Citrobacter sp. wls711. The sequence continues at coordinate 333,136 of NZ_SZXC01000007.1, forward strand.
CAATACTTTCGGTGGTCAGAACACCGAAGGCTACCGGAATACCGCTGTCCTGAGCGACGTGCGCCAGGCCATTGCTTGCACCGCCAGCCACATATTCGAAGTGTGCGGTACCGCCACGGATAACTGTACCCAGCGCAATCACCGCGTCATATTTACCGGTTTTCGCCAGTGCATCAGCTGCCAGCGGCAGCTCATACGCGCCTGGAACCCAAACGACGGTAATGTTTTCATCTTTAACCTGGCCAATACGCTTCAGGGCGTCGATAGCACCTTCCAGCAGGCTGTCATTGATAAAGTTGTTGAAACGCGCAATGGTGATGGCGACGCGAGCGTCCGGAGTAGCAACGTTAGCTTCAATAATGTTCATATTCTTCCTTCGGATTCACTAGACCCCGCAGGGGGGCGGATTTTATCATAATAATCTGTGCGCTGCTTCCCTTTCGAACCGGGAGATCATGCGCTCACTAAATGCAGGCAAACGTCCGGACCTACATGGCGTATCTCGTTGAATTTGAAATGGGGGGCATCGGCCAGTTTCTCAAGGCCTGGCAGCACACATAATCCTCGCGCGTCACTGCCTAACAGTTTAGGCGCAACATAGACGATTAGCTCATCCACCACTCCAGCCTGCAATAATGCGCCTGCAAGCGTTGGGCCAGCCTCAACCCAAATGCTGTTAATTTGCTGCTTGCCCAGTTGCATCATCAACACCACCAGATCCAGATTCCCGTTATGCTCCGGCACATTCAGCGTGCGAACACTCTCCGGCCAGATACGCGAATCGTCGCTGCTGCGCGCAATCCAGGTTTCTCCCGGCTGCTGCACAATACGATGTTCAGGTGTGACCTGGTTTTGACGATCGAGAACAATGCGGATTGGCTGACGCAGGTTTTCCTGCGGATACAGCGCCTGGGTCGATTCATCAAGCTCCGACCAACGGACGGTAAGCTGTGGGTCGTCAGCCAGCACCGTAGCGCTGCTGGTTAAAATAGCATGGCTTTGCGCACGCAGGCGCTGAACGTCGCGACGTGCCTGTGGTGATGTTATCCACTGGCTTTCGCCGCTGGCCATCGCCGTACGGCCGTCAAGCGATGCGCCGAGCTTAAGCTGAACATACGGAAATCCGGTGCGCATCCGCTTGAGAAAACCTTTATTCAGCTGTTCGACGTCGTTCATCATCATGCCGTGGCTGACATCAATACCGGCCTGCTGCAAGCGGTAAAGTCCACGCCCCGCCACCTGCGGGTTAGGATCCTGCATCGCGGCAACAACACGCGTCACGCCCGCAGCAATCAGCGCATCGCAGCACGGCGGCGTACGCCCGTGATGACTGCACGGTTCGAGCGTGACGTAGGCGGTTGCCCCCTGCGCTTTAACACCGGCCATACGCAGCGCATGGACCTCGGCATGGGGTTCGCCCGCGCGATGATGATATCCTTCACCGACGATTTCCCCGTCTTTAACAATGACACAGCCCACGTTGGGATTAGGGTGGGTCGTGAAACGTCCACGCGCGGCCAGCTTCAGCGCTCGCGCCATGTACAACTCATCCTGCATGGCTTAATCCTGTAGGCGAGCAATCTCTTCGCCAAATTCTTTGATATCTTCAAAGCTCCGGTAAACCGAAGCAAAACGGATGTAGGCCACTTTATCGAGCTTTTTCAGTTGCTCCATCACCAGATTACCGATCATTTTACTCGGCACCTCGCGCTCGCCCGTCCCACGCAACTGTGATTTTATATGGTTTAACGCCATTTCGACGTCATCTGCGCTGACCGGCCGTTTCTCAAGCGCTCTCAGCATGCCGCTGCGCAGCTTCTCTTCATTAAAAGGCTCGCGCACGTCGTTACTTTTTACAACGCGTGGCATAACCAGTTCTGCCACTTCAAAAGTGGTAAAACGTTCGTTACAGACCAGACACTGCCGACGGCGGCGTACTGAAGAGCCCTCGCCGACAAGACGAGAGTCAATTACCTTAGTGTCTACGGCGAAACAGAATGGGCAATGCATACGGCGTCCTGTACCTCAGTGGTTCATAGAGATCTATTTTACCCTGAACTGGCGCGACAACAAAGGCAGAGCGCTTTTGAGACAAAGGATCGATGCCTTCGTGCTCTGAGCACACTACCATTATGCTATCGCGACAATGTAGGAAGTAATCATAATGACAAGACGTTACCTAAGAATTCTCCTGGTGGGAAGCCTCTTTAGTCTTAATGCCTGCGCACAGCAAGCCGAAGTACGACAGATGCATCAAAGCGTAAGTACCTTGAGCAAAGAGATGACCCAGCTCAATCAGGAAACGGTAAAAATAACGCAACAAAACAGGTTGAATGCGAAATCCACCCGCGGCGTCTATTTATTACCGGGTTCGAAAACCCCCGCCCGCCTGAACAGCCAGATTGGTACGCTCCGCATGTCACTGGTCAATATTGCACCGAATGCGGACGGTACGCACCTGACGCTGCGCATTCAGGGAGAATCCAACACACCGTTACCGGCATTTAGCGCCACCGTAGAGTACGGGCAAATCCAGGGCACCACGGACAACTATCAGGAAGTGAACGTTAAGAATGAATTGATCAACGCTCCGGCAAGCCTTCTTGCCCCCAGTGACGTAGACATTCCGCTACAGCTCAATGGCCTGTCGCTTGACCAACTCGGCTTTGTACGCATCCATGACATCCAGCCTGTGACCCAATAAACTTTTTTGCGGAGCGTTTTGTGCGTTCCGCAACACCCATCCCAGTCATTTTGTTACTCCGCTGACATCACCGATATTTTTAGTAAAACTTGGCAACATTCATGGGAGTCAGTACAATTCGCCGCCTAAAGTACGCAAACGTGAACGCAATCGATTACGTAAATGATAGAACTGTGAAACAAGACATATTTTTGTGAACAATGATTTTTATAATAGGCTCCGAAGAATTACGAAATATTTAGAAACGCAAATTGCGCCTTTTTCACTCCCGAAAGGGATTTCAAACAGTGGCATACATATGAAAAAAACATTACTTGCAGCCGGTGCAGTGCTGGCGCTCTCCTCGTCTTTCACTGCTAATGCAGCAGAAAACAACAAACCGGAATACCTGTCCGACTGGTGGCACCAGAGCGTTAACGTTGTCGGCAGCTACCACACCCGTTTCTCTCCGAAACTGAACAACGACGTTTACCTGGAATACGAAGCGTTTGCCAAAAAAGACTGGTTTGATTTCTATGGCTACATCGATATTCCTAAGACCTTTGATTGGGGTAACGGCAACGATAAAGGTATCTGGTCTGACGGTTCCCCGCTGTTTATGGAAATCGAACCGCGTTTCTCCATCGACAAACTGACCGGTGCTGACCTGAGCTTTGGTCCGTTCAAAGAGTGGTACTTCGCCAACAACTACATCTACGACATGGGTGATAACAAAGCCAGCCGCCAGAGCACCTGGTACATGGGTCTGGGTACCGATATCGACACCGGTCTGCCGATGGGCCTGTCTCTGAACGTCTATGCCAAATACCAGTGGCAGAACTATGGCGCATCCAACGAAAACGAATGGGATGGCTACCGTTTTAAAGTGAAATATTTTGTGCCGATCACCCAGGTTTGGGGCGGTCAGTTGACCTACATCGGCTTCACCAACTTCGACTGGGGCTCAGATCTGGGCGATGACCCGAACCGCACCAGCAACTCTATCGCCTCCAGCCACGTTCTGGCGCTGAACTACGATCACTGGCACTACTCCGTAGTGGCTCGTTACTTCCATAACGGCGGCCAGTGGAAAGGTGGAGATACTCTGAACTGGGGCGAAGGCGACTTCAGTGCGAAATCTACCGGTTGGGGTGGTTACTTTGTTGTAGGTTACAACTTCTAAATTGAGGTTGGTTGTCGCCGGATGGCGCCATGCTTATCCGGCCCAGGTATACAAAAGCCAGCTTAATTGCTGGTTTTTTTTGTCTAAAGAAAACCCATAGCCAATTTGTAGGCTTTCTTCAGACAAAAAAATCCCGACCTTGCGATCGGGATTCCAGTGTAACGCTCTGCGTCGGTTACGGCAGAATAGACGGCTGATCCGCCCCTTCTTTCTCAACCTTCTGCTGCAGCATGTGCTCACGCTTCATACCCAGCTTCAGCGCCAGCGCCGATGCCACGTAGATAGACGACGCGGTACCGATGGACACACCGATAAGCATAGTCAGCGAGAAGCCTTCCAGTACCGGACCACCAAAGAGGTACAGCATCAGAATAACCACTAACGTTGTACCGGAGGTAATCAACGTACGGTGCAGCGTCTGGGTCAACGACACGTTAAAGATTTCATAAGGCGTCCCGCGACGGATTTTGCGGAAGTTCTCACGAATACGGTCAGAAACCACGATGCTGTCGTTTAGCGAGTAACCGATAACCGACATCAACGATGCGACGATAGTCAGGTCAATCTCGATATGGAACAACGACAGGATCCCAAGCGTGATGATCACGTCGTGCGCCAGCGAGATAACCACGCCCGCCGCCAGTCGCCACTCAAAGCGGAAACCGACGTACACGAGGATGGAGATCAGCGCCACGATCAGCGCCATCGCACCGTTTTGTGCCAGATCGGCACCGACGCTAGGCCCGACGAATTCGATACGCTTCACCGCTGCATGCTGGTTGGTGGCTTCATTAATGACGCTCAGCACCTTGCTACCCAGCACTTGCCCACCGTTTTCACCTTCGGTTGGCGGCATACGTACCATAATGTCGTGGCTGCTACCGAAGTTCTGCAGCAGCGGCTCAACGAAGCCCGCTTTCTCCAGCGCATCGCGCATCACGTCCATTTCCGCCGGTTTTTCCAGCGTGATTTCAATTACCGTACCACCGGTGAAATCGAGCCCCCAGTTAAAGCCACGTACGCCCATCACCACGATGGCCGCAATCAGCAGGAAACCAGAGATGCCGAAAGCCCAGTAGTCCCAGCGCATAAAGTCGATGACTTTACGGCCGTGGTTCAATTGTTCAACAGTATATTCCTGTGCCACTTCGCACTCCTCAGATTGACAGCTTTTTGACGCGCTTGCCGCCATACAACAGGTTTACGATGGCACGTGTCCCGACGATCGCGGTAAACATCGACGTCGCCACACCAATACCGGTAGTAATCGCGAACCCTTTAATTGCCCCGGTACCGACTGCATACAGGATCAGAACTTTAATCAGCGTCGTGATGTTCGCATCGAAGATGGAACTGAATGCGCCCGCATAACCTTCGTTGATCGCCTGCTGAATCGAACGTCCGTTACTCAACTCTTCTTTGATACGTTCGTTGATCAGTACGTTCGCATCGACCGCTACGGCAAGGGTTAAGACGATCCCCGCGATACCCGGCATACTTAGCGTAGCGCCCGGCAGCAGCGACATGATACCGACAATCAGTACCAGGTTCGCAATCAGCGCGCTGGTCGCAATCAGACCAAACTTCTTGTAGAAGAAGATCATAAACAGAATAGAAACAGCCAGACCAGCCAGACACGCTTCCAGACCCTGCTTGATGTTCTGCATACCCAGAGTCGGGCCGATAGTGCGCTCTTCAACAATCTGAATCGGCGCAATCAACGCACCGGCACGTAGCAGCAGCGAAAGCTGACGCGCTTCATTCGGGTTGTTGATACCGGTGATACGGAAGCTGTTGCCCAAGCGAGACTGGATGTTGGCGATGTTAATCACCTCTTCCTGTTTCACCAGCACTGAACGACCATTCGCATCTTTTTTACCGCTGTCTTTGTACTCCACGAACAGGGTCGCCATCGGCTTACCGATATTATCCTTGGTGAAGTTAGACATGATGTTACCACCCGCGCTATCCAGCGAGATGTTAACCTGCGGCTGATTGTATTCGTCCTGGCTGGAAGTGGAATCGGTGATATGGTCACCGGTCAGGATCACGCGTTTATACAGCACAACCGGCTGTCCTTCACGAGACTGTTTCACTTCCGAGTCACCCGGTACGCGCCCGGATGCCGCAGCAGACTGGTCCACGTTGGTGTTTACCAGACGGAACTCCAGCGTCGCCGTTGCGCCCAGAATCTCTTTCGCACGCGCGGTGTCCTGAATACCCGGCAGTTCGACCACGATGCGGTCGGCGCCCTGGCGTTGAACAACCGGCTCAGCAACACCCAGTTGGTTAACACGATTACGCAGAATATTGATGTTCTGCTGTACCGCGTACTCACGGGCTTCACTCAAACGTGCATCGGTCATCACTGCACGCAGCGCATTGCTGCCCTGGCTGGAAATAACCAGATCCTGATGACGCTTGCTCAGATAAGAGATCGCGTCGTCACGCGCCTTGCCATCACGGAAGGTGATGCTCAGACCGTAGTTATCTTCTTTACGAACGGTAGTATAAGGAATGCCTTTTTCACGCAGATCGCTGCGCAGGCTATCGATATTTTGTTCCTGCAGTTTACCCAGCGCGGTGTCCATATCCACTTCCATCAGGAAGTGAACGCCACCACGCAGATCAAGACCGAGTTTCATCGGTTCCGCGTGAATAGCAGCCAGCCAGCGAGGGGTTGCCGGAGCAAGGTTAAGCGCCACGACGTATTGATCACCCAGCACGCCCAGCAGCACTTCACGTGCGCGCAATTGGGTATCGGTGGAGTCGAAGCGCGCAAGAATAGCGCCCTCTTCCAGAGCCACAGACTTAGGTGTGATTTTTTCTTCTTGTAACGTTTTCTGGACCTGGATCAGCGTTTGCTCACTGGCGGCGGCACCGCGCACGCCAGTGATTTGAACAGCCGGATCCTCACCATACAGGTTGGGAAGTGCGTAAAGCAGGCCGACGATAATCACGACGACCAGCATGATGTACTTCCACAAAGGATAACGGTTTAACACGGCAGTTCCCTTTGGGAAAACGGAATATTACAGCGCCTTCATGGTGCCTTTCGGCAGAACGGCAGCTACGAAGTCACGTTTGATAACCACTTCAGTGGTGTCGTTCAGTGCGATAGAGATGTAGCCAGTTTCCGCTACTTTGGTCACACGACCGACCAGGCCACCGTTCGTCAGGACTTCATCACCTTTGGCAATGGAGCTCATCAGATTTTTATGCTCTTTGGTACGCTTTTGCTGTGGACGCAGGATCATGAAGTAGAAAATCAGACCAAACACCACCAGCATCAGAATCAGAGACATCGGGCTGCCCTGCGCCGGAGCACCTGTTGCCGCTACCGCATCAGAAATAAAAAAGCTCATTCAAATTCCCTCATTATTAAAATTAATCAACGTTCACAGGTGGAACAGGTCGACCCTGACGTTGGTAAAAATCGGTTACGAAGCTCTCTAATTTACCCTCTTCAATAGCCTTGCGTAAACCCGCCATCAAGCGCTGGTAGTAGCGAAGGTTATGAATGGTATTGAGTCGCGCGCCCAATATTTCGTTGCAACGGTCAAGATGATGCAAGTAAGCGCGTGAATAATTGCGACAGGTGTAACAATCGCACTCAGCGTCGAGTGGACTGGTGTCGCTTTTATGTTTCGCGTTACGAATTTTTACCACGCCGTCAGTCACAAACAAATGGCCATTACGGGCATTTCGCGTTGGCATCACACAGTCAAACATATCGATACCACGACGCACGCCTTCAACCAGATCTTCTGGTTTGCCGACGCCCATCAGGTAACGAGGTTTATCTGCCGGAATTTGTGGGCAAACATGTTCCAGAATACGGTGCATGTCTTCTTTCGGTTCACCCACAGCCAAACCGCCGACAGCGTAGCCATCAAAGCCTATATCTACCAGACCTTTAACAGAGATATCACGTAAATCTTCGTAAACGCTGCCCTGAATGATGCCAAAAAGCGCATTTTTGTTGCCGAGGCTATCAAAACGGTCACGGCTACGCTGTGCCCAACGCAATGACATCTCCATCGAGCGTTTAGCATAGTCCCAGTCAGCCGGGTACGGTGTACATTCGTCGAAAATCATCACGATATCGGAACCGAGATCGTATTGAATCTCCATCGATTTCTCAGGATCGAGGAAAATCGGATCGCCGTTGATCGGGTTGCGGAAATGTACACCCTGCTCGGTAATCTTACGAATATCGCCCAGGCTGAATACCTGGAAACCGCCGGAATCGGTGAGGATCGGTCCTTTCCACTGCATGAAGTCATGCAAATCGCCATGCAGCTTCATGATTTCCTGCCCTGGGCGCAGCCACAGGTGGAACGTGTTGCCGAGAATAATTTGTGCGCCGGTCGCTTCAACTTCTTCCGGCGTCATACCTTTCACCGTACCGTAGGTACCGACAGGCATAAAAGCAGGCGTTTCCACTACGCCACGATCAAAAACAAGGCGTCCGCGGCGAGCGCGACCGTCTGTGGTATCCAGTTCAAATTTCATCTTAACTCCTGCGTCAGAAAAACAGTCCGACGTAAAATACTCATGCCGGGAACTTACTCCCCGACACGCTCAGAAATAGCCTGCGGATTGTACGTGATAAACATCGCATCACCGTAACTAAAAAAGCGATATTCCGCTTTAACCGCTTCATGATAGGCGTTCATGGTGTTTTTATAACCTGCAAACGCCGAAACCAACATAATCAATGTCGATTCAGGGAGATGGAAGTTGGTTACCAGCGCATCGATGACGTTGTACTGATAGCCCGGGTAGATAAAGATTTGCGTATCCCCGAAGAACGGTTCAATCAGATCATTTTTCGCCGCCTGAGCCGCGCTTTCCAGCGAACGAACTGAGGTCGTCCCTACCGCGATCACGCGATTACCGCGCGCTTTCGCCGCCAGTACCGCGTCGACCACGTCCTGCGGAACTTCCGCATATTCGGAATGCATGATGTGATCTTCAATGGTGTCTACGCGCACCGGCTGGAACGTCCCCGCCCCAACGTGCAGCGTCACAAACGCCATCTCGATGCCCTTTTCACGCAGTTTTGCCAGTAACGGATCGTCAAAGTGCAGACCCGCTGTCGGTGCCGCCACGGCGCCAGGTTTTTCGCTGTATACGGTCTGGTACAGTTCGCGGTCGGCGTCTTCATCCGGGCGGTCGATATACGGCGGCAGCGGCATATGGCCGATGGCGTTGAGGATATCCAGTACGCTGCGTTCGTCGTCAAACGCCACTTCAAACAGCGCATCATGGCGCGCAACCATCGTCGCTTTAATGCTTTCATCATCACCCAGCAACAGCTCAGCACCCGGCTTCGGCGCTTTGGATGCGCGAATATGAGCCAGAATACGTTTGTCATCGAGCATGCGCTCAACCAGCACTTCAATCTTGCCGCCGCTGGCTTTACGCCCAAACAGGCGGGCCGGGATCACGCGGGTATTGTTAAAGACCAGAAGATCTCCGGGGTTGAGCTTGTCGAGCAAATCGGTGAAAGTACCGTGCGTCAGCGCGCCCGTTGGCCCATCCAGTGACAGCAAGCGGCAGCTACTGCGCTCTGCTTGCGGATAGTGGGCAATCAGGGATTCAGGAAGTTCAAAGGTGAAATCGGTAACGCGCATGACACTGACTCAGACTAAAATAAGAGGCGGGTAGTCTAGTGCCGGGGCGCTTTCCCTGCAACCTTTACCCCGCTTTTGGACAGATAATCGATAATGAATTTTCTTGCACATTTACATCTGGCGCATTTAGCCGACAGTTCACTCTCCGGCAACCTGCTGGCGGATTTTGTTCGCGGAAACCCGGCATCCAGTTTTGCGCCTGAGGTGGTGGACGGCATTTTCATGCATCGTCGAATCGACGTCATGACCGACAACCTGCCGGAAGTCCGTGAGGCTAAAGAGTGGTTTCGCAGCGAAACGCGCCGCGTCGCCCCGATTACGCTCGACGTGATGTGGGATCACTTTTTATCGCGCCACTGGGCAGAAATCTCGCCCGACTTCCCATTAGCAGCCTTTGTCCGCTACGCCCATACTCAGGTTGCCACAATCTTGCCTGAATCGCCGCCGCGCTTTGTCAATCTGAACAATTATATGTGGTCAGAGAAATGGCTGGAGCGCTATCAGGATATGGATTTTATCCAGGATGTGCTCAATGGCATGGCCAGCCGCCGCCCGCGTCTCGATGCCCTGCGCGACTCGTGGTATGACCTGGACAGACATTACGACGCGCTGGAAGAACGCTTCTGGCGTTTTTATCCGCAGATGATGGAACAGGCCCGCCGTAAAGCACTTTGATCGCCCGACAGCACTGGGCCGGATAAGGTGACGCCACCATCCGGCAAAACATTGATAGCCAAAACCTGTCTCATTGATTGTCAGCGCCTCTTTGTCTTATTCCCGAACACTCTCTATACTGGCCCGCGTTGCGTTCCAAAAAACCCTTAACTTTGCAGGAGAATTATATGGTACTGGTAACTCGTCAGGCTCCGGATTTCACAGCAGCTGCGGTACTGGGTAGCGGTGAGATTGTTGATAACTTCAACTTCAAACAGCATACCAACGGTAAAACCACCGTTCTGTTCTTCTGGCCGATGGACTTCACCTTCGTTTGCCCGTCTGAACTGATCGCGTTCGACAAACGTTACGAAGAATTCCAGAAGCGCGGCGTTGAAGTGGTTGGCGTTTCTTTTGACTCTGAATTTGTCCATAACGCATGGCGTAACACCCCTGTCGACAAAGGCGGCATCGGTGCAGTGAAATACGCAATGGTTGCTGACATCAAGCGCGAAATCCAGAAAGCTTACGGCATCGAGCACCCGGAAGCGGGCGTTGCTCTGCGCGGCTCTTTCCTGATCGACGCGAACGGCGTTGTTCGCCACCAGGTGGTTAACGATCTGCCGCTGGGTCGTAACATCGACGAAATGCTGCGTATGGTTGACGCGCTGCAGTTCCACGAAGAGCACGGCGACGTTTGCCCTGCACAGTGGGAAAAAGGTAAAGAAGGTATGAACGCGTCTCCGGACGGCGTGGCAAAATACCTGACCGAAAACGTCTCCAGCCTGTAATTGGCATGAATTGAACAAGGCCCGCAAATGCGGGCCTTTTTTATCTCAATGACCCGACCACACCGACGCTGAGATTGCAGGCAACGTCAGTACATCGCCCATGACCTGCCCTTTGCCCTCTTCGTGCCGCCACTGCGCGACATTGAGCAACGGCGACGACGGCAGCACCACTTCACAGGCGTGTCCCCGGTTAATCGCCACCAGTACGCGCTGCTGGTTAAGTACCCGGACAAAAACCACCACGTTATCTTCGGCGTAAATTACCTGACAGCCGCCGTGGCGTAGCGCCTTGCTACGATGACGTAATTTCGCCAACCGCTGGTACAGCGCCAACAGTTCGCCGTCCTGTTGATCCTTCTGCCACGGGAACGGTTTACGACAGAACGGATCGTTATTTCCATCCAACCCCACTTCATCACCGTAGTAAATACACGGCACGCCAGGCCACGTAAACAGCCACACCACCGCCAGAGGCAGGCGCGCAACATCTTTGCCCAGTAAAGATTTAAAACGAGCGGTATCGTGGCTGTCGAGCTGGTTGAACATACGCAACTGCTGCTGATGCGATAATCCCGCACGGTAGTTATCCATCCACGCCATGCACGTTTGAGCATCAATAGATTGCGGATCGTAAGAGATGTCGGTGTTGGCGAGAAATCCCCAGAGCGGGAAGGTAAAACCACGGTAGTTCATGGCAGCATCTTCGGCATCGGCCTGCAGCCACTGGCGCGCATCGCCAAAGTGTTCACCGACCACATAGGCTTCTGGCTGCGTTTCTTTCGCCGCCTGGGTGATCCCGGCCACATGCTGCAGGTTATTGCGCGCTCCACCGGCTTCTCCCAGCATGTGCACAACATCAAGCCGCCAGCCGTCCATGCTCCACGGCGCTTTTAACCAGTGACGGACAATGCTGTCCTCGCCGCGATAAATTTCATTCACCAGACTTTCCGAGGCAAAGTCCAGCTTCGGCAGGCTGGCGTAACCCAGCCAGTCCAATGCGACGCCGTCGTCAGAGAAATGGTACCAGTCGCGCCAGGGCGAGTCCGGGTTATGGCACGCCCCGTCTGTTCCCTGATGATGCCTGTCGAACCAAGCGTGCGAATCGCCACTGTGATTGAATACGCCGTCCAACACCAGGCGCATTCCCTGTTGCTGCGTGTTATGCCGCAGGCGTAATAGCGCCCTGTCGCCACCAAACCGGGGGTCAACATGGCGATAATCTTCGGTATCGTATTTATGCACGCTCGGTGCGGTAAACACCGGGTTCAGATACAGTGCTGTTACCCCTAAGCTTTTCAGGTACGGCAGCTTCTCGCTGATCCCGTCCAAATCACCACCATAGAACGTCGAGCCTCCGGCCTGTGCGTTCAGCGGTTCGTCCCAGTCGCGCTGCACAATATCGTGCCCGGCCGCGTGGTGGTAATAGACGTTATCCTGTTCTGTATCGCGCGACTGACCGCGGGCAAAGCGGTCCGGGAAAATCTGATAGAAAACCTGGTCGGCCACCCATTGCGGACTATTGTCTGGCACATCCACAGCAAACTGTTCCAGCCGCGCGGGCGGAAATCGACTGAACCCTTGCGGGGTAAACCACAGCTGGCGATCGAGCCACAGCAGCTTAAAGCTATAGCGTCGACGAGGCTGGCCGCAGGAGAGATCGATTGCCGCGCGCCACGCGGTCACGCCAGGCTGCGGCTGGCTGCGCTGCTTATGCATGCAAAGCGAGATCTCTTCGTTATCATTTTCTGCGCGTAACGTGACCCGCTGGGGTGGATTGTCCCCTGACAGCCAGAGCGTAATCGTCAGTTTATCGTTGTTTTGCTTAACAAATGGGGCAACCGGAAGGTGCCAGGCGTTCAACATCACGTATCCCCTTTGATGAAAATGAAGCCACCTTGCCATAGGAAAGTTAAGGATCACTCATCATCTTAACGTTTATTGGGGGAGGAGTTCGGGGGAGGAGAAAATGCCGGGAGGCGCAAGCCTTACCCGGCAAAAAAATTACTGTGCTTCAGCCAGTTGACGCTCGCGGCGGCGTTTGAACACCCACCCCAACAGCAACAGAGCAATCCACGCAAAACCAACGTACAGTGAAATACGGGTATCCGGATGGTAGCCAATAAGCGCGATGATAAAGACCAGGAAAATCAGGCCAATCACCGTCGTGACCACGCCGCCCGGCACTTTAAAGGTCAGGGCTTTAACCTCTTCCGGCGGCAGACGGCGGCGGAAAGCAATCTGCGACAGCAGGATCATAATCCACACCCACACCGTAGCAAACGTTGCCAGTGAGGCGATGACCAGGAAGATATTCTCCGGCATGATGTAGTTGAGATACACCGCAAATAGCAGGGCAATGGTCATCACCATCACCGTCACCCACGGCACGCCGCGACGCGAGGTTTTGGCGAACATTTTCGGTGCACTTCCCTGCTCCGCCATGCCATGCAGCATACGGCCTACGCCAAATACGTCAGAGTTGATCGCCGACAGCGAGGCGGTCAGCACCACAAAGTTAAGAATACCCGCAGCAAAGGTAATACCCATATGCTGGAACGTCAGGACGAACGGGCTACCGTCGGTGCCCACCTGATTCCACGGGTAAATAGACATAATGACAAACAGCGTGCCCACGTAAAAGACGAGGATTCGCATCGGCACGGAGTTAATCGCGCGCGGGATGGACTCCTGCGGATTCTTCGCTTCACCGGCAGTAATACCGATGATTTCAATGCCACCATAGGCAAACATCACCATTTGCAGCGACATGATCATGCCCAGCCAGCCGTTACTGAAGAACCCACCGTTGCTCCACAAGTTATGGATGCCGGTTGGTTGCCCACCGTTGCCGATCCCCCAAATGATGATGCCGAAACCGGCGACAATCATAATGATGATGGTGGCAACCTTGAAGAAGGAGAACCAGAATTCCAGTTCACCGAACACCTTCACGCTCATCAGGTTGATGGCGCAGATGATCAACACTACGCTCAGGACCCAAATCCAGTGCGGAACCGCCGGGAACCAGACGCCCATGTAAATCCCGAAGGCAGTCACGTCGGCAATGGCGACAATCAGGATTTCAAAACAGTAGGTCCAGCCGGTAATGTAGCCAGCCAACGGCCCGAGGTTTTCCTGCGCATAGCGCGAAAACGAGCTGGCTGCCGGGTTATGAACGGACATTTCGCCCAGCGCGCGCATGATAATGTACGCCGCCGCGCCGCCGATAATATAGGCCAACAACACGCTCGGCCCTGCCATTTTGATGGCATCGGCTGAGCCATAGAACAGCCCGGTACCAATTGCCGAACCTAATGCCATAAAGCGGATGTGCCGGGTGCTCAGCCCACGCTTTAGCTTGTTATTACTTTCCATCGATTCCTAACCTGTTAACACAATAAAAAAACCACGGGGCCATATTAATAGCCCCGTGGTTAAAACTTATTGTCAGTGATATTAGTGTGCGCTGGAGGTCACTTGTCGACCTGCTGCGCGGTCCCAAATTACGGCCAGGACCACCATCACGACTGTTGGCATCAACCACGCCAGACCTTGCTCTGCCAGCGGTAAACGCTGGGTCCAGGCCGGTAACACGTCGCCAATTGCAGAAGCTTTAATGCCATCAAGGATACCAAAAATCAGGCTGATAAACATCGCAGGTGCAATGACGCGGGAAGAATTATGCCACCATGAGCGGGTAAAGCTTAATACAACCAGTGCGATACAGGGCGGATAGATAGCCGTCAGAACCGGAATCGAGATCTGAATCAGGTGGCTCAGACCCAAGTTTGACACCACCATCGAGAAGCCGCCGAGGATAAACACCAGCGTACGGTAAGACAGCGGAACGTACTGCGCAAAGAACTCAGCACACGCGCAGGTCAGACCAACCGCCGTCACCAGGCAAGCGATGAAAATCAACGCGGCCAGCAGCAGGCTACCTGCACCGCCGAAGGTGTGCTGAACATACGCATGCAGAATTGCCGCGCCGTTAGCAGACTGATCGACCAGAACCGCACTGTCTGAACCCAGACGGAACAACGCGAGGTACAGCAGCGTTAAGCCGACACCGGCCATCAAACCCGCCCAAACGGTATAGCGCGTCAGTAGACGTGCTTCGGTGACGCCACGCGAACGCGCGGCGTTCACGATAACAATACCAAAGACCATCGCGCCCAGCGTATCCATCGTCAGATAGCCGTTCACGAAGCCGTTGGAAAACGCCGCAGTTTGATAGGCTTCCATGGCATTGCTGATCGGACCGGCAGGCCAGATAATCGCAGCAACAGACAGTACAACCAGCGCCAGAATTTTCAGCGGCGCGAGGAAATTCCCCACGGTATCCAGCAGTTTGCCCGGATAGAGCGATACCAGGATGACAATCGCGAAATAGACCACGCTGTAGATAAACAGCGGCAGCGCGGAGTCACCAGTCAGCGGGGCAATCCCCACTTCAAAGGAGACCGTTGCGGTACGCGGCGTTGCAAATAACGGCCCAACGGCCAGATAACAGACGGTAGCCAGTACTAAACCGGCCACTTTGCCGATCGGAGTGCTGAGGCTGTCTACACCACCGCCGACTTTCGCCAGCGCCACAACGGTGAGCACCGGCAGGCCAACAGCGGTAATCAGAAAGCCAAAAGCCGCAGTCCAGACGTGTTCGCCGGCTTGCAAACCAACCATTGGGGGGAAAATAATGTTACCTGCACCTACAAACAGTGCAAATGTCATAAATCCCAGTGCGATGATATCGCGCGATTTTAACTGATGGGTCATAAAGTCTTACAGCCTGTGGATGTGAATGTGGTGTTGTAAAGGTTAAATTTTTGCCCTTCCCTTTTGGGACGATACAGCGGCATTTTTAATCAATTCCAGCGGGAAATTCTCCCAGCCGGGCGCGGCGAAGAATAGTTTTTCGATTTACCGCGTAAATGCAGTCGGTATGACAGCACATGGTGCGCAATTTAAACGCTTATAACGTTTTAAAGCAAGGTGGGATCTAAAAACCAGAACAATATAGCGATATGAAAAATCCAGTTAGAACAAAACACCATTTCCGGGAAAAAGGTATGGGTAATAATGCGAACAAAAAACAATCAGACGTCGTAAAATTCAGGATGACTGTATTGACCCGCGTAAAAAAGCCAGCTTTCGCTGGCTTTTGGAAAGATAATCTTACGGATACGCCTCAATCGTTACTTTTGGCAAGTAAACGTTCCGCCAGCACAAAGCTAAACCGCGTCCCTTTGCCCGGCGTACTCTCGATATTCAATCGGCTGTCGTGATGATTTAAAGCATGCTTCACAATAGCCAGCCCCAGCCCGCTACCGCCCGTTTGCCGCGATCGCGCTTTATCCACGCGGTAGAAACGCTCGGTCAAACGAGGAATGTGCTCAGGCGCAATTCCTGGCCCATTATCTTCGACGCTGAACTCGGCTCCCGCCGTCGCCCGCTGCCAGCGCACGGTGATGTGCGTTCCCGCCGGCGTGTGGTTCACCGCGTTATAGATAAGATTCGAGATTGCACTACGCAGTTGCTCCTCGTTACCCATCACGCTCAGGCGATTATCCACGTCGAAGGTAAACGTGTGTTTATTCTGGCTCAGCGTTTGTGCTTCGTGCTCAGCCACGCGCAGTATCATCGGCACATCCACTTTTTCATTCTGCGGCAGTGTCGGTGCGGCTTCTATTTTCGATAGCGTCAGCAGCTGCTTCACCAGCCCTTCCATACGCTGCGTTTGCTCACGCATGGTATCCAGCGCTTTCTCTCGCGTTGCCCCTTCCAGGGGATGCTCCTGCATCATCTCCAGATAACCTTGCAGCACCGTCAGCGGCGTACGCAACTCGTGGCTGGCGTTGGCAAAGAAATTACGCCTCGCGCCTTCCAGTTGGTGCATCTGCGTGACATCGCGCGCCACCATCAGCAACTGCTTGTCGGTATACGGCATCACCCTAATTTCCAGATGCCGCCCGGTATTAAGTACCAAATTAATTGGCCGACTAAAGTCGCGCGTTTTCAGGTATGAGGTAAATTCCGGGTAGCGAAGCAGGTTAAGAATATTTTGCCCACTATCGTCCGGCCAACGCAGTCCCAGAACCTGCTGTGCCAGGCCGTTACACCAGAAAATCCCACCCTCTTCGGTGGTCAGTACCACCGCATCAGGCAGCGATTCAGCCCCGCTGCGAAAACGTTTAATCAGATTACCCAGTTCGCGGCGGCGTTTTTTGTTACGCAGTTGCATTTGATGCAGGCCGTAAAGCAGCGGTTCCCAACTGCCCCGCCCCGGCGGAGGCGTCATACTCCTGTCGACCCACAGCCACCAGGACAAACGCAGTAAATTCCAGAAATGCCAGATAAGCAGACCCGTTACCGATGCCAGTAAAAACCACGGCAGATAACCGAAAAAAGCACTAAGGATAAAAGCCGGAATGCAGCAAAGTATCAGCTCCAGTACCAGCCTTTTCCATGACAATCGTTCCAGCAAACGTCGCACTCCCTATACAACTTGATCTAATGGGCTATTTTCCGTGCAGGTCAGAAGCGGGTGGAAAAACGGTATCCCGTTCCGCGTACCGTCTGCACCATGCGATCGTGGCCGCTGTGCTCCAGCGCCTTACGCAAGCGGCGGATATGCACGTCAACCGTCCGGTCTTCTACGTACACGTTGGTGCCCCAGACATGATTAAGTAGTTGTTCGCGGCTGTAGACGCGCTCAGGATGAGTCATAAAGAAATGCAGCAGTTTGAACTCAGTTGGCCCCATATCCAGCGGTTCTTCGCCGGTCATTACACGATGCGAGGTGGGATCAAGGCTCAGCCCCTGCATCTCAATAACTTCTTCAACCGCCATTGGTGAAA
Organism: Citrobacter sp. wls711; assembly: GCF_005281055.1. Taxonomy (NCBI): domain Bacteria; kingdom Pseudomonadati; phylum Pseudomonadota; class Gammaproteobacteria; order Enterobacterales; family Enterobacteriaceae; genus Citrobacter; species Citrobacter sp. wls711. Next base: position 350,943 of record NZ_SZXC01000007.1, read on the forward strand.
TACGACGCAGTACGGCTTTAATGCGCGCCACCAGCTCCTTCGGCGAAAACGGCTTGGTGATATAGTCATCCGCACCGGTTTCCAGCCCACGCACGCGATCTTCTTCATCACCTCTTGCCGTCAGCATCATCACCGGGATGTCCCGCGTCATCGCTTCACGTTTGAGGTGTTTAATGAACTGTAACCCCGAGCCACCGGGAAGCATCCAGTCAAGCAGGATCAGATCCGGCCAGGGTTCATTGAGTTGATTCACCGCACTGTCATAGTCTTCGGCTTCTACAGGTTGGAACCCGTTTTGCTCGAGCACGAAGCAGACCATTTCACGAATTGGAGCTTCATCTTCTACGACCAGAATACGTCTCGCCATGATTTGCCCTGTTTTAATTTAATCGTTCATACCCTCTATACGCCGCCATTATGCGTCAGATTTATGACAGATTTATGAAAAAGATAGTCCAGGCTTAACCAATGTTGTTGAATTATGACAGCCCGGAAACAAGATATTCACGCCATTGCAAGGGTATAATCCCCCTCATTGCTTTTTCGTCATGGAACTCGTATGCGCATCCTTCATACCTCAGACTGGCATCTGGGCCAAAACTTCTACAGCAAGAGCCGCGCCGCCGAGCATCAGGCCTTTCTTGACTGGCTGCTGGAGACCGCACAATCCCATCAGGTGGATGCCATTATTGTGGCAGGCGATATTTTTGATACCGGCTCACCGCCGAGCTATGCCCGCGAGATTTACAACCGCTTTGTCGTCAATTTGCAGCAAACAGGCTGCCATCTGGTGGTGCTGGCAGGCAACCATGACTCGGTCGCCACGCTTAATGAATCACGCGATATTTTGGCATTTCTGAACACCACGGTGGTCGCCAGCGCAGGCCATGGACCGCAAATACTGAAACGCCGCGACGGCACGCCAGGCGCCGTGCTGTGCCCGATTCCCTTTTTACGCCCACGCGACATCATCACCAGCCAGGCGGGACTCACCGGCAGCGAAAAACAACAGCATTTGCTGGGGGCAATTACCGACTATTACCAGCAGCAGTACCAGGACGCCTGTAAACTGCGCGGTGAACGCAACCTGCCGATCATTGCAACCGGGCACCTGACGACCGTCGGTGCCAGCAAAAGTGACGCGGTACGTGACATTTATATTGGCACACTGGATGCCTTTCCAGCGCAGAATTTCCCGCCAGCAGATTACATCGCGTTGGGACATATTCACCGGGCGCAGGTCATCGGCGGAACAGAACATATTCGCTACTGTGGCTCGCCGATTGCCCTCAGTTTTGACGAATGTGGCAAAAGCAAAGGCGTGCATCTGGTGAGCTTCAAAGACGGCAAGCTACATACCGTCGACAATCTCACCGTGCCGGTCACGCAGCCGCTGGCAGTATTGAAAGGCGATTTAGCCGCCATTACCGCCCAGCTTGAGCAATGGCGCGACGTAGAGCTGCAAACGCCCGTCTGGTTAGATATTGAAATCACCACCGACGATTACCTGCACGACATGCAGCGCAAAATTCAGGCGTTGACGGAAGACCTGCCGGTAGAGGTTCTGCTGGTGCGCCGCAGTCGGGAGCAGCGCGAGCGTATTATGGCCAATGAGCGGCGTGAAACGCTGAGCGAACTGAGCGTGACGGAAGTCTTTGACCGCCGTCTGGCACTGGAGGAACTGGAAGCGCCGAGGCGGGAACGTCTTAATCAGCTGTTTAATGACACGTTACAGACGCTTGCCGGGGAGGCTGACGCATGAAAATTCTTAGCCTGCGCCTGAAAAACCTCAACTCCCTGAAAGGGGAATGGAAAGTCGACTTCACGGCAGAGCCTTTTGCCAGCAACGGTCTGTTTGCCATCACCGGGCCTACAGGGGCCGGAAAAACCACCTTGCTCGATGCGATTTGTCTCGCGCTGTACCACGAAACACCGCGCCTGAATACCGTATCACAGTCGCAAAACGACCTGATGACCCGCGACACCGCCGAGTGTCTGGCAGAGGTCGAGTTCGAAGTTAAAGGCGAAGCCTACCGCGCGTTCTGGAGCCAGAATCGGGCGCGCAATCAGCCTGACGGCAATCTGCAGGTCCCGCGCGTGGAACTTGCCCGCTGCGCCGACGGAAAAATCCTCGCCGATAAAATCAAAGATAAACTGGACATGACCGCCACGCTCACCGGGCTGGATTACGGACGGTTTACGCGTTCGATGCTGCTGTCGCAGGGGCAATTTGCCGCCTTCCTTAACGCCAAACCCAAGGAGCGCGCCGAGCTGCTGGAAGAACTGACCGGCACCGAAATCTACGGACAAATTTCGGCAATGGTGTTTGAAAAACACAAAGCGGCGCGCAATACGCTCGAAATATGCGAAGCGCAGGCGGCGGGTGTCGTACTGTTAAGCGAAGAGCAACAACAGCAGTTGCAGCAAAGTTTGCAGGTACTTACTGACGAAGAAAAAATTTTGCTGGCGCAGCAGCAACATCAGCAGAAAGATTTTCAATGGGTTACGCGCAGCGACGAACTGGTTCGTGAACAGCAGCGCGTGGCTAGCTTAGCGCAGCAGGCCCAACAGGCGCTTGCGGACGCCACGCCTGAGCTGGCAAGACTCCAGCTCGCTCAGCCTGCCAACCAGCTTCGTCCACTGTGGGATCGCCAGCAGGAGCAGACTGCACGCCTGGCGCAAACAAAGCAGCGGATCATTGAAGTAAATACTCGCTTACACGCTAAAACCTCGCAGCGCGCGCGCATCCGCAACGGTGCACTGCGCAGCCACGAGCAACTTCAGACCGAACTTACCGCACTGGCGCAGTGGTTGGCGGAGCATGATCGATTCCGCTTATGGGGCCAGGAGATTGCGGGCTGGCGCGCACTTTTTTCTCAGCGTAGTCGCGATAAGCATCAGCTTACGGCGCTCGCTGCCCGTATCGCTGAGTTACGCCAGAAACTGGCGGCGTTGCCGGAAAATGCCCTGACGCTCACCGCGGATGAGGTTGCGGTCGCGATGGAACAGCAAGCGCAATCACGGACTTTCCGTCAGCGTCTGACCTCACTTCATGCTCGCTATCAGCCGTTGCAAAAACGTCTGCGTCAGAACGGTGAAAGCGTGCAAAAAGCGCAGGCGCAGCAGGCCGCGCTCAATGAAACGCTCGCGCTACGCCGACAGCAATATAAAGAAAAAAATCAGCACTACCTGGACGTTGAAACGCTCTGCAAACAGGAAGAAAAAATCAAAAGTCTGGAGGCAGAGCGCGCGCTTTTGCAGGCCGGACAGCCCTGCCCGTTATGCGGCTCTACTGCACATCCTGCGGTCTCGGAGTATCAGGCGCTGGAACTGAGTGCAAACCAGCGGCGTCGCGACCAGTTAGCCAAAGAAGTCGCAGCACTGAAAGAGGAAGGTCTGCTGGTTCTGGGGCAGGTCAATGCCCTGACACAGCAAATCCAGCGTGAGACAGAAGAGATACAGACGCTCTCTCAGGAAGAGCAAGCACTCACTAAAGAGTGGCAGGACGTTTGCACCGCTCTGAATATTACGCTGAATATTCAGGAGGATATTACCGGTTGGATGGGCGAACAGGAGCACTACGAGCGCCAGCTTTATCTGCTCAGCCAGCGCCTGACGCTGGAAAACCAGTTACACGATCAGCAACAACAGGAACGCCAGTATCAACAACAGCTGGCGACGACGCATCAGGGGCTGGAAAGCGCCTTGTCCGCGCTGTCACTGATTGCACCGGAAGACGGCACAGAGGCCGCCTGGTTAAGCGCCCGCGAAACCGAATTCGCGCAGTGGCAGGAGAAACAGACGCAGCATGGCGTGATTCAGGAACGCATTCACGCCCTGAAGCCGCTGCTCGACACGCTTCCGGCAACGGACACCGCAGAAGCCGAAACGGTTATCCCTGAAAACTGGCGCGAAATTCACGACGACTGCGTGTCGCTGCAAAGCCAGCTTGCTGCACAGCAACAGCAGGAAACGCTGGAAAGCGAACGCTTGCAACAGTCACAGACGCAATTTACCGCCGCCCTGGCGGCCAGTTGCTTTGCCGATCAAGAGGCGTTCCTTGCCGCGCTGCTGGATGACGATACCGTCCGCCGCCTTGAGCAGTTAAAACAGACGCTGGAAAATCAATCGCAGCAGGCAACGGCGCTGTCCGGGCAAGCCAGTCAACAACTGCAGGCGCATCAGGCGCTGCGCCCGGACGGGCTGGACGCCGACGCACAAACCCTGCAAGCCCGGCTGCAACAACTGGCGCAACAACTGCGAGAGAACACCACCCAACAGGGGGAGTTACGCCAGCAGCTTAAGCAGGACAGCGATAACCGCCAGCGTCAGCAGGCATTAATGCAGCAGATTAAAGAGGCGGCCAGCCAGGTCGAAGACTGGGGCTATCTAAATGCGCTGATTGGCTCGAAAGAAGGGGATAAATTCCGCAAGTTTGCCCAAGGTCTGACGCTGGATAACCTGGTGTGGTTGGCTAACAATCAACTGACCCGCCTGCACGGTCGCTATCTGCTACAGCGAAAAGCCAGCGAAGCGCTGGAGCTGGAAGTGGTTGATACCTGGCAAGCCGACGCCGTTCGCGATACCCGCACGCTGTCCGGCGGTGAAAGCTTCCTGGTAAGTCTGGCCCTGGCACTGGCACTGTCCGATCTGGTCAGCCACAAAACGCGCATTGACTCCCTGTTCCTTGATGAAGGTTTTGGCACGCTGGACAGCGAAACGCTGGATACCGCGTTGGACGCACTGGATGCGCTAAATGCCACCGGCAAAACCATTGGCGTCATAAGCCACGTCGAGGCCATGAAAGAGCGCATTCCGGTGCAAATCAAGGTGAAGAAAATCAACGGACTGGGTTATAGCAAACTCGACAAGATGTTTGCGGTGGAGTAGTCGACAGACGGGTGCGGCTTCACAGGCCGGATAAGCGTTAGCGCCATCCGGCACAATATGTAGCATAATATTGCATACTCAGAGACGGATATGAAATGGCATTTCATTTCACTTATCCGCAAGCTATGCTCTTATTGGCGGCGAACGTTCGCCGCTGTGGCGCACATCTGCGCTGATATTGCTGGCAGGTCGTATGAAAAAAGTGATTTTCTCTTTAGCCCTCGGGACGTTTGGGCTGGGCATGGCCGAGTTTGGCATCATGGGTGTGTTAACCGAGCTGGCGCGAGATGTGGGCATTTCCATTCCTGCGGCGGGCCACATGATTTCGTTTTACGCCTTCGGCGTGGTGCTGGGTGCGCCGATTATTGCGATCTTTTCCAACCGCTTTTCGCTGAAACATATTCTGCTGTTTCTGGTCACGTTGTGTGTAATAGGTAACACCATCTTCACCCTCTCCTCATCCTATTTTATGCTGGCGGTCGGCAGGCTGGTTTCCGGTTTTCCGCACGGTGCATTCTTTGGCGTCGGGGCCATAATTCTGACTAAACTCGCACGCCCGGGGAAAGTCACCGCCGCCGTCGCTGGCATGGTCAGTGGGATGACCGTCGCCAACCTGATTGGCATTCCCGTCGGTACCTGGCTGAGTCAGGCATTTAGCTGGCGCTACACCTTTTTGCTGATCGCCGTGTTTAACATTGCAGTCATTGCGTCGATTGCCTTCTGGGTGCCCAACATCAGTGACGAAGCCAAAGGCAAACTGCGAGAGCAATTTCACTTTCTGAAAAGCCCGGCACCGTGGCTTATTTTCTCCGCTACGATGTTTGGCAACGCCGGCGTGTTCGCCTGGTTTAGCTATGTGAAGCCATACATGATGTATATCTCCGGTTTTTCTGAAGCGCTGATGACCTTCATCATGATGCTGGCTGGATTAGGCATGGTGCTGGGCAATCTGCTGAGTGGGCGGATTTCGGGCCGCTATACGCCGCTGCGCATTGCGGTGGTGACCGACTTTGTGATTGTGCTGGCCCTGGTGATGCTGTTTTTCGTCGGCGATATGAAAGCTGCGTCGCTGACCTTCGCCTTTATTTGCTGCGCGGGCCTGTTTGCGCTATCGGCCCCGCTACAAATTTTGCTGCTGCAAAATGCGAAAGGCGGCGAACTGCTGGGTGCCGCCGGTGGGCAAATGGCCTTTAACCTCGGTAGCGCGGTTGGCGCATACTGCGGCGGCATGATGCTGACGCTGGGTTTTGCCTACAACTACGTAACCCTCCCTGCGGCCCTGCTGTCGTTTTCCGCCATGTCATCGCTGCTGCTGTATGGGCGTCTGAACCGCCCTACGGGCATAAATTGTATGCCGGATAAGCGCCATCCGGCATAGCAAAATTACCCCTGCGGCCACAGCCAGGCCGCACCGCGAACCCCACTGGAATCACCGTGCAACGCCTTGCGTAAAGGCGTTTCACACTCACTGCCAAAGACGAACTGTTTAATCAATGACGGAACGGTCTGATACAACCTGTCGACATTACTCATCCCGCCCCCCAGCACGATGACGTCCGGGTCAAGGATATTCACCACATGAGCCAACGATTTTGCCAGGCGCAATTCATAGCGGCGTAACGCCTGCTCCGCCAGCGCATCACCTTCGCTCACCAGCCGAATAATATCGCTACCTTTCAGTTTATTACCGCTCAGGCGATGATAATCCGTGGCGAACCCGGTCCCGGAGATGAAGGTTTCAATGCAGCCTTGCTTTCCGCAATAGCAAGGTACTTCCTGCCGGTAACGCAACTCATCTTCATCCATCCACGGCAGCGGGTTATGTCCCCACTCACCCGCGGTACCGTTACCGCCCGCATGTGCCCGACCATTGAACGCCACCCCGGAACCACAGCCGGTGCCGATAATCACCGCGAACACCGTTTGCGCGCCCGCCGCAGCGCCGTCTACCGCTTCAGAGACAGCCAGGCAGTTGGCGTCGTTGGCCAGACGAACTTCCCGGCTCAAACGCACGCTTAAGTCTTTGTCAAAAGGCTGCCCATTGAGCCAGGTCGAGTTGGCATTCTTCACCACGCCGGTGTAGGGGGAAATCGATCCGGGGATCCCCATACCAACGGTTCCGGTCTGTCCGGTGGCTTTTTCCGCCATCTCCACCAGTGCAGCAATGGTTTCTATAGTTTGCCGATAATCATCACGTGGCGTGGGCAGGCGATGACGAAAAAGTTGCTCCCCCGCATCACTCAGCGCGATAACCTCTGTTTTGGTACCACCTAAATCGATTCCTATACGCACACGCTGGTCCTCATTTTTTGGGAATATCAACAGAGTAGAGGCGAGCATGGCGTTAGGCAATGCACGCCCGCCGACAATTCGTTATTATGCCCGCTGAATTTAACGACAAGGCCGTGGAAATTATCATGCTGTGGTTCAAAAATTTAATGGTTTACCGTCTTAGCCGCGATGTTTCTTTGCGCGCCGAAGAGATGGAAAAACAGCTTGCCTCAATGACGTTTACCCCTTGTGGTAGCCAGGATATGGCAAAAATGGGCTGGGTTCCGCCGATGGGATCGCACAGCGACGCATTGACGCATTCCAACAATGGCCAAATTATTATCTGCGCCCGCAAAGAAGAAAAAATTCTGCCGTCGCCGGTGATCAAGCAGGCGCTGGAAGCCAAAATCTTCAAGTTGGAAGCTGAGCAGGGTCGCAAACTCAAGAAGACCGAGAAAGACTCGCTGAAAGATGAAGTGTTGCACTCCTTGCTGCCGCGTGCCTTTAGCCGCTTTAGCCAGACAATGATGTGGATAGACACCGTTAATGATTTGATCATCGTCGACTGTGCGAGCGCCAAGAAAGCGGAAGATACGCTGGCACTGCTGCGTAAAAGCCTGGGCTCACTGCCGGTAGTCCCGCTGACCCTGGAAAACCCGATAGAGCTCACGCTCACCGAATGGGTCCGTTCCGGCACCACGGCGCAGGGATTCCAGTTGCTGGATGAAGCCGAACTGAAAGCCATGCTGGAAGACGGTGGTGTGATCCGGGCTAAGAAACAGGACCTGGTGAGTGATGAGATCGCCGTGCACATTGAAGCCGGAAAAGTCGTCACCAAGCTGGCTCTCGACTGGCAGCAGCGCATTCAGTTTTTGATGTGTGACGATGGCTCGATTAAGCGTCTGAAGTTCTGCGATGAGCTGCGCGACCAGAACGAAGATATCGACAGAGAAGATTACGGTCAGCGTTTTGATGCCGATTTCATCCTGATGACCGGTGAACTGGCGGCGTTGATTAAAAGCCTGGTGGAAGGTTTAGGCGGCGAAGCGCAGCGCTAAGCTATTCCGTAGTGCCGGATAGCGCCGCAAGCGGCTTATCCGGCACTCCACCATTACAGGTAACGGCAAAGATAGGATGTAGGCTCAGCGACCTGCAGATGAAATTCACTGTGCCCGGGCACGTTAAACACCTGCCCTGCAGCATACACTTTCCACTCAGTTTCGCCCGGCAGCAACACATTCAATGCCCCGCTCACCACCGTCATCTCTTCAGGTGCCGCCGTGCCAAAGGTGTACTCGCCTTCCACCATCACACCCACGCTGGCGCGGCCAGTACTGCTGCTGGTAAAACCAATCGATTTTACTTTGCCGGAAAAGTATTCATTACTTTGAAGCATACCGCTGGCCCTATCTCGTTATTAAGTTAACAACCAATATAGGGGCCTGACGTTCCCTCTGTCACGCAAAATTACGCCAGAAGTTCCGAAGCCAGACGGGCTATCAGCACATTCGACAACAGTACCGGAACGTCGAGTGATTTTTGCAGTACATCACGATGACGCTGATTAAACCCCAGGCAGTCGAGCATAATCACGTCGGCACCTTGCTCAAGAAGTTGCTTTCCAGCATCAATCAGTTGTTGTTCGGTGCCATCAATGGGATTGGCCACGGCATAGACTGGCGGCGTTTGTAGCACCTGCCATTTCTGCGTCTGGGCGGCGAGTAATTCAGTGACGGGTACAATCACACCAACCTGATGCCCGTCGACAATCGACGCCACCAGAGGGGGAATAATACGTAAGGGCTCCAGCAGGATGCCGTTTCGGATTGTCAGACGGGTAATGACCGCAGTACTCATCAGTAAAATGACGTCAAAGCCCTGATTATCCAGCACCTCAACGATACCTTGCAGCGCGCGTTCCACTTTCTGGCGCGAAACGTGCGCCAACTGTTGGTCACTGAGCAGCGTTAATAACACATCGTCGCCCGGCGAGATGGCGTACTCGACCATCACCTCTTCCCGCCGCATCTGCCCTAGCAAACTATGGTGGGTAATATGTTGCTCATCGATATATTCCGTCAGGAGCGGTAATACCTCACACATCGGCACAACGCCAATCGTGAGGATAGCCAACGACGTACTCATGTGTTGCTCCACCGTCTTCTTACTTTGCTGTGAATTCCCGGATAAATGCCGGGCACTGACCTGCGCTACAAATGTTCAAAAGCGTAGCAGCAGATAAGCAATACATTGTGTAAAGATTCCAAATCATTCTAATAATTTATTGTTATCGTTTACTTTTCATTTTTCGCACTCTCCAGAGACGTGCGAAAAATGTGACACAGACAGCGTCCGACCTCAGGTTTTCTGCGGATCCTCATAGCGTTTTTTGGCATCCATTGCTTCCTGCGCGGACGGATGTTCGCTAATCAACGAATTCGGCTTCGGGTGGTCAGCGCGGAGTTGATACCAGGTGACCGTCTGGCCTGGCGTACCTTTTTCAACAGTAACAATCGTCGCTTTACGTGGATAAGGGGGGTTTGTCGGCATAGCGCTTCCTTTTGAATGGATAAGCGTTAAGTATAGACCCCACCCTGCAACCGCGGCGCAGCCTGGGACATCATCGCCAGGATATCAGCCACAACCTGAGAGGGTTCGTGCGTTGCATCAACAACAAAGTGCGCCGCCTGGCGATACAGCTCGTCGCGTTGCTCAAGCACTTCCTGCACCTCTTCGGTCAGCGGTTTACCGGTTAAGGTTGGGCGCAATCCTTCTTCAGGCGCGGCTTCCAGGCGACTCACCAGTACCGAGACCGGCGCGCTTAAATAAATGACCATGCCGTTATTTCGCATGTAGTGACGGTTATATTCGGTAAGAATAATGCCGCCACCGGTCGCAATAACCGTTGAGGGGCCGGTCACGGCCTGCAAAGCGGTCGTCTCCTGAGCGCGAAATCCTTCCCACCCCTCTCTTTCAACGATTTCGGCAACGGTCATTTGCACATGTGATTGCAACCAGCGATCGGTATCAACAAACTGGAAGTCGATAGCTTTCGCCAGCGCCATACCGGTTGTCGTCTTACCACACCCCCGCGGGCCAACAAGAAAAAGAGGTTGCGTCATCGAAGAAATTCCCCAGAGAGCCGCCTAGAAGCGGGATCTGATGCTGTTAAAGTTATAATCATACCATCAAACTAGTACATCACCAAAATGTAAAGAATAAGTTCCACCACAGACTAAATAGCCCATTAACTCTCACTATAACAAGATTTCACAATGATGAAAGTGTAAAAAATAAATTACAGTCGTTATTTTCTACGCTGAACTTCCAGCCACCACTTATCCAGTTCAGCAGCAAAATGCTGTCGGTCGCGCGGTGAAAGCGTGTCCGGGCCTCCGGTCTGGATCCCACTGGCACGGAGTGTGTCCATAAAATCACGCATCATCAGACGTTCACGGATGGTGGCTTCGGTATAGCGTTCGCCACGAGGATTCAGCGCCGCAGCCCCTTTTTCAATCACTTCAGAAGCCAGCGGTATATCCGCCGTTACCACCAAATCGCCTGCGCTACACTGGCGCACAATCTCGTTATCGGCAACATCAAACCCGGCAGGAACACGTAATGTACGGATAAAACGCGAAGGCGGCACGCGCAAACTCTGGTTGGCGACCAAAATCAGCGGCATCTGCATACGCTCTGAAGCCCGGTACAAAATATCTTTAATCACATTCGGACACGCATCCGCATCCACCCATATTGTCATAACACCTCCTGGTTCCTGTGCAATCGCACATTGTCTCGTGCTTTTACTTTCCGGCAAAGTGCTGTTTCTCCTTCTGAACATATCCATTCCGCGCTAAGCTTAACTTTCCCAGGTATACCCTAAGTAATTCAAAAGTATGACGGGTATAAAACAATGAATATCACGCATAGGGAGTGACAAGATGGACAAGAAAATTGGTTTTATCGGCTGCGGCAATATGGGCAAAGCCATTCTTGGAGGCATGATCGCCAGCGGTCAGGTTCTCCCCGGACAAATCTGGGTCTATACCCCCTCTCCTGATAAAGTCGCCGCATTACACGACCAGTACGGCATCAACGCCGCGCAGTCGGCACAGGAAGTCGCCCAAATTGCCGATATTGTCTTTGGTGCTGTGAAGCCCGGCATCATGGTTAAAGTGCTGAGCGAAATCACCTCCAGCCTGAACAAAGATTCACTGGTCGTCTCTATTGCCGCTGGCGTCACGCTCGATCAGCTTGCCCGCGCGCTGGGTCATGACCGTAAAATTATCCGCGCGATGCCCAATACACCGTCGCTGGTTAATGCGGGCATGACCTCCGTAACGCCAAACGCGCTGGTGACGCCGGAAGATACGGCTGACGTATTAAATATTTTCCGCTGCTTTGGCGAAGCTGAAGTGATTGCGGAATCGATGATTCACCCGGTCGTCGGCGTCAGCGGTTCCGCGCCGGCCTACGTGTTTATGTTTATTGAAGCAATGGCTGATGCGGCCGTCCAGGGCGGCATGCCCCGTGCGCAGGCGTATAAATTCGCCGCACAGGCGGTGATGGGGTCAGCAAAAATGGTTCTCGAAACAGGAAAACATCCTGGAGAACTGAAGGATATGGTGTGCTCACCAGGTGGAACAACCATTGAGGCCGTGCGCGTTCTGGAGGCCCGTGGTTTCCGTTCTTCAGTCATTGAAGCGATGGTTAAGTGCATGGAACAGTCGGAAAAACTAAGCAAATCCTGAGTGGGCAACCGGACGTCAGGCCGCCGCTTCAGTGCGGTTACGTCCGGAATTCTTTGCTTTATAAAGCGCCATATCCGCCGATTTCAACCATTCTCGATAGTGTTCCGTTTCTGAAGTCAGCGGTGCGACGCCGACGCTGATACGCAGAGCAACCTGCGGAGCACAGGACAATCGCAATAGGCTGAGTCGTTCGTGGACACGAGACATGGCGGCGATGGCGCTGCTCGCCGGGGTACCGCACATAATCACAGCAAATTCATCGCCACCAAAACGCCCTATGACATCGCTGCCGCGCAGCGTCATCTGCAACTGACGCGTTAGCGCGACAATAGCCTCATCGCCAACGTCATGGCCCCAGGTATCGTTAATACTTTTGAAGTGGTCGATATCGATAATCAGTAACGTGGCGTCGCGCTGATAACGGCGGCAGTTATCAAATTCATTGCGCAGCAAAAGCTCCCAATGACGTCGGTTATACACACCGGTCATACCATCTCGCGTGCTCATCACCTGCAACCGACGTTTGTGCTCAGCCAGTTTGATGACCGTCTTATAGCTCACCCACGCAAACAGCAGCGGATACAACACCAACACCGGTAGCGACAGCATCACACTCAGTTGCGTACTGCTAAACACCACGGGGATGTCCGTCAGTTGCAGGGTGACCAGACATGAGACAATCGTCAACACCAGACCGGCGATGAATAACCGTATTCCCCCTGCGCCCATCAGGTTGATACAGATAATCATCAGTAGGGCCGTCGACGGTAGCAGATTTCCCCCCATCAGCCCTATCCACATTCCGGTCAGAATCGCATCGGCTTTTAAGTTGGTGAATTCGCTATGCATCGGGTCATCTGCTTTGCCCGCCAACTGCCATGCCAGATGCGGCCAGACAAAAGCCCATCCTACCAGTAAAAGCCACCAGCCTCCGGTGATCGGCTGAGACACCAGGACCGACGCGATAGGGAAAAACATCCCGCCCAGTCCCACCGCGCGCGGCAGCCTGATCCGTCGGGCAAATCGCAGTCCGGAGCGCTGATGGTCATTTTGATGAAGCGATAAAACCGCTTCATTTGGGACGACCTTTTTTTGATAGAAACTTTCATCATTCATCGTATTTAGGAACATTCTGAAACAAATTTCCCAAATTATAGAAAGGAGGACGTGCGCGGGAGTATGATATTTCGGGTGAGCGAATTTCGCTGCTCACCCTTATGTACTACGCAATTACGCTGCTTTTTTCAGGCAGGCACTCATAAATTTATTGCGATCATCACCTTTCAGCGACTGTTCCGTTGCCTGAACATTACATTCACGCATCTTCTGTTGCTGTGGCGTCAGGCTTTTTTCCTCGGGGGCCGATTTACTGTTTTTCAGGCAATCACTCATATAGCTCTTACGCGCATCCCCTTTTAAGGTCTGCGCTGTGGCCTGCTGGTTACAGGTGGTCATTCGTTGTTGTTGCGGGGTTAGCGTTTTCTCGGCGGCGCCAACAGTCGCTAAAAAAAGCAGACCAAAAAGCAACGTCATGACTAATGATATTTTCATAGCACCTTCCTTTTCTGAACGACGAGACACAGATAAGTCTGGCTGCTAACGATAAAAAAACCACCCGACAGCAAAAGTAATGCCGCCGGGCGTGTACTTATTTCAGCCCTAAGGCCGATTTCATGGTGTAGAACAAATCGGTCTGGTCGGTCAGGCCAACCACATTCGCCGCATGCGGCCCATAGGCAGCAATACGCAGTTGGCTGCCCGTATGCTCCTGAGATTCTTCTTCAGAGTTGCCGTAACTGATGACCATCACCGCGCCATCTTTGGTGTTCAGCGCCTGAGTCAGGCCCGGCGCTTTGGTATCTGGCGCCACTATCTGGCTGGCATGCGCGTGATCGGCGGTTACCACCACCAGCGTATTACCGTCTTTCTTCGCAAAGGCCAGCGCGCGCTGTACGGCTTCGTCCAGATCGACCGTTTCGCCAATCTGCCCGCACGGGTTAGCAGCATGATCCTGTTTATCGATTGACGCGCCTTCCACCTGCAGGAAGAAGCCTTTTTCATTTTTGCTTAACAGCTCAATCGCTTTATCCGTCATCTGTGCCAGCGTCGGCACCGTGTCGTTGCGTTTGGCATTTGGCGTACAGGTCACAGCCGGCTTATCAATGTTGCCATGATACGAGGCTTTTGGTCCTTCCCAACGCACCGGCATATTACCTTCAGAGAACAACCCCAGCAGCGGTTTATCCTGACTGGCGTCAGTGATTGCCGCAAGCGATGTCGCGTCGCTCACCAACTGATAGCCACGCATCTGCGCCTGCTCACGCAGCGTCTTGCCCTGCCATTCACCCGCAGCAGCGGTTTCAGCAAACGTTTTTGCCCCGCCCCCCAGCGTGACGTCGGCACGGGCATTCAACAATTGTTCAGTGATTGACCCTTTACCGCCGTTTTCCAGCGCATTAGTCGGGCATTTTTCACGGGTCACGCTCGGACCGTAGCATTTACGTGACGTCACATGCGCAACCAGCGCAGCCGGAGTGGCATCCTGTAATTCAGCAGTAGAAACGTTGCCGGTAGCCAGACCTGCGGCTTTTGCCATTTCCAGAATCGTGGCGTGATCTTTTTCATGGATATCAACGCCCAGCGCACCATTATAGGATTTCACCCCGGTGGTCCACGCCGTTGCCGAAGCCGCTGAATCTGTCACGTAATCGGGTTTACCCGTTTTCTTATCCAGCGAATAGTGGGTGTATTGTCCAGTCAGGGGTAGCGCATCAATCCCTTTAAAAAAGCCGCCCGCGCCTTCGGCATAATTTCGCGCTGCAGTAATTTCTGAGTCACCCATACCATCGCCGATCAGCAAAATAATATTTTTAGCCGGTTTATTAATCAGTGAATCACGCAGAGCGGCCGTTTGATCGCCGGCTAATCGGCGAGCGCCACCCGGCGTGGTGATATCCCCCTGAGCGGCGCGATTATCCATAACCGGCACAGCAGATGATTCTGCATAAATAACCGGGGTAAACAGCAAAGGTAACAGGGCAATAGCGAGTGCGCTTTGTTTCACTTTATTTTCTCCATGTATAAATACGGTAAAATTAAAACAAAGCGACTATAAGTATTTGATGTGACACTTTTATGATGATTCAACGTCGTGAGGCGCTACGCAAACCTCAATACGCTTTGGGTACCCTCTCGCCGACGTCATGCAAGGTTGTTAAACAGGCTGGCATGCGGCTTACGCCTGCCAGTGCGCCCTCAATATGACGAATCAGTGTTTGCTGCTCATGCGTCGCCATCGTATGCAGCATTTCCATGATAACGCGCTCTAAGGTTTCTACCTGAGCGGCGAGGTCCTGTGACTCTTCTTCTTTTTGGGCGAGCTTAAGTAACAACTCAGTGACGAGATTTTTCATTTGTGTATTCCCTTAACAAAATATGGGTCACGGTAGCATTATGGCTCCCAACTGCCTAGGGGATGAAAGTTGTATTTTTAGCAGAAATAAAACGTTTTGCGAAAACAATCACACCGCAAAATAAGATGAATTGGGAATTATGACAGAATTATTCAATATAAAAGGGTGAGAAGCTTAATAATCACCCAGTAATATAATACAAACTTATGGATAAACCCCGCTGACAGCCAACGGGGTTTATTCGCCATTCAGCGCGTGCGACGCCGACGTCGTAACGCGACAGCCAGTTGCCAAATGTTGATCAGCACAATGCTCGCGGTCGCGATAAACACCCAGCGAAAACCCGCCATGGCCGACACGGTGGCTCCCATTAACGGTCCGGCGACGTTGCCCAGATACATAAACGACTGGTTATAGCCAAAAATACGCCCGGTTACCTGGTCGCTGGAGTATTTCACCAGTAGCGTTTGCACGGCAGGAAGCATTGCGCCATCGGCAAAGCCTAGCAGGAAACGCAATACCCCCAACTGCAACGGCGTTGTGACCCAGGACATGGCGAAAAACAGCACCACGGCAAAGATAAGCGTCGCCATGAGGATCCGTTCAGTTCCCACCCGATCGCCTAATTTGCCCAGCCGGGGGGCTGAAATCAGCGCCGATATGCCAGGCACCGAGGCAATCAGCCCGCTGAGAAAGGCAATATTGCCGCTGTCTGGCACCATCGATTTAATAAACAGTGCCAGAATGGGACCGATTGATCCGTTGCACAACTGGATAACCAGGGTAGTAAAAAACAGGCTGATCACCAGCGCCGGATAAGGCAGCGAGGCGAACACTGCCTTGCCGCTTAAGCGTTCACTTTTTTTAATCGTTGGGCGCACACCCTCTTTAATGAAGAATAGCGTGACCATGAAACTGACCACCAGCAGCCCGGCGGTAATACAAAATACCGCGCGCAAGCCCACGTGGTCGGCAATAAAACCGCCCATCAGCGGCCCACCAATCACCCCGCTAATCTGTGCCGTAGAGAGCGTACTTAGCGCCCAACCGCTGCGCTCACGCGGAACCTGCGACGCCACTAACGCCATCGCATTGGGGATGTATCCCGACGTTAATCCCATCACACCACGCAGCAGGAAAAGCTGCCAGACATTCGTGGCAAAGGCCTGCAATAAAATCGCAATCGCCATCCCCAGCGAGGCGCGCAGCAGCATCAGCTTACGCCCTTTACGATCGGCTAAACTGCCCCACATCGGCGAAACAATGGCGGAAATCAGAAAGGTGACGCTAAACGTTAACCCGGACCACATCGACAGCGCTTCATGCGAGGTCACCCCGAGCTGGGAAACATAGAGCGGTAAAAAAGGCAGGATTTGGCTGATCGCCAGTCCGGTAAAAAAGCACCCGAACCAAACGGAAATAAGGTTAACTCTCCAGGATTCCATAGGGACTCATAACGATAAGTAGCTGAAAACTGCGAGCAGCTTAACAAATTACGTGTCCGGACAAGGGCCCAGAGGTGCGATACCTCACAGTTTAGTATTTTATCTCCCCGCTCATCATATTTGTGATATTCATCACACATAACCCCTATTTATTGCAGGGGAATATGCTTTGAGGCTCCAGCGCAGATTTGTGAGTTTCCTTTCCCTGGCAACGCACGAAAACATTCTGCCAGAAGCCGAGGAATCCTGCGTTTTGTCGTGGTAATGTATGTGCTTTGCATTCATGGAATGGGTTTTTAAGATGGCAAAGTTGCGGGTAGGAATCGTATTTGGTGGTAAATCGGCAGAACATGAAGTGTCATTGCAATCGGCAAAAAATATTGTCGATGCCATCGACAAGACTCGCTTTGATGTTGTGCTGTTAGGTATTGATAAAGAAGGGCAATGGCACGTCAGCGATGCCAGCAACTATCTACTTAATGCCAACGACCCGGCGCGTATTGCGCTGCGTCCTTCGGCAACCAGCCTGGCGCAGGTACCGGGAAAGCAAGAACACCAGTTGATTGATGCGCACAACGGTCAGCCGCTGCAAACCGTCGATGTTATTTTCCCGATTGTGCACGGTACGTTGGGCGAAGATGGTTCCCTGCAAGGTATGCTGCGCGTGGCAAATCTCCCGTTCGTCGGTTCCGACGTGCTGGGCTCAGCGGCGTGCATGGATAAAGACGTGACTAAACGTCTGCTGCGCGACGCCGGATTAAACATTGCGCCCTTTATTACGCTCACCCGCGCTAATCGCAATAGCATTAGCTTCGCAGAGGTTGAATCGCGCCTGGGCCTGCCGCTGTTCGTCAAGCCGGCTAATCAGGGCTCGTCCGTTGGGGTCAGCAAAGTCACCAACGAAGCTCAATATAACCAGGCCGTGGCGCTGGCATTTGAGTTCGACCATAAAGTGGTGGTGGAACAAGGGGTCGTTGGTCGTGAGATCGAATGCGCGGTGCTGGGGAACGATCATCCGCAGGCCAGCACCTGTGGCGAGATCGTTCTGAACAGCGATTTTTACGCCTATGACACCAAGTACATTGACGACAACGGTGCCAAAGTCGTGGTCCCGGCGGCCATTGCGCCGGAGATTAACGACAAGATCCGCGAGATAGCGATCCAGGCTTACCAGACGCTGGGTTGCGCTGGCATGGCACGCGTGGATGTGTTCTTAACCGCGGAAAATGACGTGGTGATTAACGAGATCAACACGCTACCGGGCTTCACCAATATCAGTATGTATCCAAAACTGTGGCAGGCGAGCGGCTTAGGTTATACCGATTTGATCACCCGTCTGATCGAACTGGCGCTGGAGCGTCATGCGGCAAACAGCGCGCTGAAAACCAGTATGTAAACCCCGCAAGGGTGCCCGATAGCTATTGGGCATCCTGCGTTTCGTCATCTTCCGCGCGGCGGTGGATAATCAATCCGGCAAGCCAAAAGCTAATCACCCAGGTAACCAGCCCCACCGCATAGGTTTGCCACCCCTTCGCTTCAAATCCCAGTAATCCCACCACCCCGTTGAGAATAAAGATAAGCCCAATAGCAAACGCGTAGTAGTGCCAGTCGCGGCGAAGTTTTACAGGCAGGTTCATAACAGCTCCGGGGATCACAACGTTATAAAGACGCATCCTCGCACATTTCTCTCTGGCGGTCTGTGGCGTAGGCAGAATTTCTTAGATGTAATCTAATTTCACTTAAGGTTACATATTTGTGACGACAGGCAAAAAAACGAAATCCAGGAATAATCCCTGGCTGAAATTACCATCATTCTGATATTGACAATCCCGATCACCTGTCAGACTCACTGTCAGTTACTGGCATTACGTCAAGAAAAGCAGGTTGTTGCTGGAGGTCTTTATGGCTGATTTTACGCTCTCAAAATTCCCGTTTAAGGGCAAGCATCGGGATCCCTCCTCGCTGACCGGCAACATTGTCTATGCCGTCTTTGTGCTGTTTTGCTTTTGGGTCGGGGCGCAGGTATTAACCCTACTGGCTCACGCACCCGGTATTTATGAACAGCTAATGCAACTGCAAATGCAGGAGAGCGGACGCCCGCACATCGAGATCGGATTGGGCGTCGGAACAATTTTTGGTTTGATTCCCTTCCTGGCCGGCGGTCTGATTCTTGGCACCATCGCAGCCGTGTTGCACTGGCGCCAACGCCATCACAAAGATGACTGACCCATACATTTTGCCCGTCGCTCGTCCACCCGTTTCGCAAACCACGCGGTGGTCAGATTACGGGTAATCTTTGGACTTTCGAGCTGAATACCCGGCAGCATTTCGCGGGGTAAGGTTTTGCCCGTTTTCGCTTCCGCTAGCTTATACACGTTCTTGTACAACGCGGTCTCTTCAAACGCGAGGCTGTCCCCTTTTTGCAACTGCCGATGGATATCACTCTCGCTCATGTCCAGCTTCCCGGCCAGCTTACGTACCGCCAGCTCCGTTTTGCCCGGATCGTTGCTGTCGTAGCGAATCAAATCACCGTCCAACGCCAGTTTCACGCCGCTGGCCTTAGTCACCGCGTTCTGGAAAGCCGCATTACGACTGGCGTACCAGCCCGCATTAAAATCAGCGAAACGGAAGATAGGCGCGCTATAGTTCGCCGGGTAATTCAGCAAATGATAGGTCCCGAACCACAGCCCACCACGACGGGTGAAGACTTCCTGACGTACCGTCCCCGCCATTTTCCACGGATAGCCTGAAGCGTGTTGTTCAGCAAACGCGATGCTGACCTGCATCGGACCGCCTGTATGCACCGGATTAAGCGAACCGAATAGCGTCTGCCCCATCGGCACCATATTGATAAAATCATCAAAAATAGCGCTAAGCTGCTTTTCCGTTTTTACCGAATCCAGACGCTCGCTGTAGGTTTTGCCGGTCGGCGAGTTAATCTTCAGCGCGGTGTGCACCACAAACAGCGGAATATGCATGCGCTCAGCGCGGCGGTCGATCTCTTTCCAGGCTATTTTATTTAAGCCCGGTACCGCCGGGTCCGCCTGATAGTTAGACTCCTGCTGCGCTACCGCCAGCACCGAACAGACATTCTCAACCGTCGGTGCCAGCTTCTGGCTTTCAAACGTCCTGGCCAGATCCTGCGCCCAGGCGTCTCTGTCCTTCACGCTGGCCGGCATCTTCTGACGGACCACGCTCGCCACATCGACGGCTTTCTCCCCTTTTTTTAACGGCTGCGAAGACTGGCTACTGCATCCCACCAGCACCAACGCCGCCAGACAAGACCAAGGGTAAAGACGGGAAACCGTCGACATAACATCTCCTTTTGTTAGCTAAGCGTATGGGTTACGGCCTGAATATCCTGACCATCCAGCTCACGTTCGAAGCTGCGCAGACGCTTATAGATAGACATTAATTCCACTAACGTCGTCCAGGAGTTAATCAGATACTGGAACGATCCGCGCACCTGACCAAACACGTTGGTGATTTGCGTCATCAGACCGAGCGTAATCGTACCGGCAACAATTGACGGAAACAGCAGGAACAAGCCGAAAACGTTATCCACCTGCAGGTAAAGAATACGGGCGATATTAAAGTACATATAGTGAAAATAGAGGCGGAAATAGTTCTGACGCACCGCGTGAAACAGTTCGCGCACGGTCGGCGGCGTTGCGCGATTAGCATCATCTTCGCCGTAGACCAGTTCTTTACGGTAAGCGGCTTCCACGCGCTGGTTTTTAAACTCCAGACCCGGGAGTTTGATTCCCACCACCGCCAGCAAGCCGGTCCCCATCAACGACCAGACAATGGCAGCAATCACCAGACCATAGGGAACATGACCAACAATCGGCAGATCAGGGACATGCGCAGACAGCGTGACCAGCACCGGTAAGAAGGCAATCAGCGTCATAATCGCGTTGATAAAACTGACGCCCATATCTTCCAGCGTAGAGGCGAAGCGCATGGTGTCTTCCTGCACACGCTGCGCGGCGCCTTCGATATGACGCAGATGCTGCCAGTGCGCCATATAATGTTCGTTCATCGCGGTACGCCAGCGGAACACGTAATGGCTGACGAAGAAATTGTTCATCACGCCAATCACCACGGCAATCAGCGCGATGCCAAGGAAGATCCCCACTTCATGATAGAACTGTTCAATCTTCACCTTATGAGGCGCGCTCAGTGCGGTTTGAATCAGGTCATAGAACGGCGCATACCAGGCGTTGACGGCAACCCCGACCTCAACCAGAAACCAGGTCACAAAGATAATCAGCGACGTGCCCAGTATGGACCAGTACTGCCAACGGTGTGGACAGTAGATAAACCAGAACGCGGCGAACAGGCCGACGCAGAGAAGGTAATATGCATAAAAAATCAGGTAATCCAGCGACCAGAACCGGGCGGCGCTGATAGGCACATCACCCGATGCGCCGGTGATATGTGCAACCCAGGCTCCCCCACCTGCCTGCCAGAATACAACGGCGACCAGCGCCCAAATAAATGCCGAAATAAAGAACGGTCCCGGCTTTGGGAAAAAAGACGTAAACATAGTGCTCTCCTGCTAACTTCTTATCGTTATGACGACTGCTGTGCATTTGCCAGCGTGCAAACGATGGCAAGACGGCTAACGCCCAATAAACACATGCTGAAACCGACAATTGTGACCAGAACCGACGCGCTTAGTTCGCTACCGGCCCTGAAGAATTGTTTCTATGGTTTTCATACCTGACAGCGTTCCGGCATATTCAGATTATCGCAGCGTGAGATCACAAAAGCGAACATCCACTCCGGGGGAAAAGGTAACGTTTACTCATCGTTACGTTTTTCACACTATGATTGGCGTAATAGCACTTTGCAATATGCCGATGAGTAGTATAAATACGCATACGCACGTCATCCTTTTTTACTACCCCTAACTCATGGACACCACCGTTGAAACGTAGTCTGCTTTTTTCTGCCGCGCTGTGTGCGGCGTCATTGACATCTGTCCAGGCGGCACAGCCTATCACCGATCCGGTCTTCGCCTCTGATATCGTCGATCGTTACGCCGATCATATCTTCTACGGCAGCGGGGCGACGGGAATGGCGCTCGTGGTCATTGACGGTAATCAGCGTGTATTTCGCAGCTTTGGCGAAACACGCCCTGGCAATAATGTTCATCCGCAGCTGGATTCGGTGATCCGCATCGCCTCAATTACCAAATTGATGACCAGTGAAATGCTGGTCAAATTACTCGATCAGGGCACGGTAAAACTGAACGATCCATTGAGTAAATATGCACCGCCCGGTGCACGAGTCCCGACCTGGCAGGGAACGCCGATCACGCTGGTGAATCTGGCGACACATACCAGCGCCCTACCCCGCGAGCAGCCAGGCGGTGCGGCAAAACGCCCGGTATTTGTCTGGCCAACGCGCGAGCAGCGCTGGAGTTACCTCTCTACCGCCACGCTGAAAGCTGCTCCCGGATCGCAGGCCTCCTACTCGAATCTGGCGTTCGATCTACTGGCCGATGCGCTGGCAGCCGCGTCCGGTAAGCCTTATCAACAGCTGTTTGAAGAGAAAATCACCCGACCGCTCGGGATGAAAGACACCACGTTTACGCCTTCCCCCGATCAGTGCAAGCGCCTGATGGTCGCCGAAAAAGGGGCCAGCCCGTGTAACAATACGCTGGCGGCTATGGGCAGCGGCGGCGTCTATTCGACGCCTGGCGATATGATGCGCTGGATGCAGCAGTATCTCTCTTCAGACTTTTATCAGCGCAGCCAGCAGGCTGACCGGATGCAGACGCTGATTTATCAGCGTACACAGTTAACCAAAGTGATTGGCATGGACGTGCCAGGCAAAGCCGATGCGCTGGGCCTGGGCTGGGTCTATATGGCACCGAAAAATGGCCGCCCGGGGATTATTCAAAAAACCGGTGGGGGTGGTGGATTCATTACCTATATGGCGATGATCCCGCAGAAAAACGTAGGGGCCTTTATTGTGGTCACCCGTTCTCCGCTGACCCGGTTTACCAATATGAGTGACGGTATCAACGATCTGGTAAGCGAATTGAGCGGAAACAAACCCCAGGTTATCCCGGCATCCTGATTTAGTACTCAAAAGGCAAACGGTTAATGCTCACCAGTTTGCCTTTATTCATTTCAATATAGCCGCCTTTACGCAGTGCCGCGAGAACTTCTGCGACGACAGAGCGTGAAATACGTGTACGTTGGTGGATATAGTTCATAACACCAATACGAGAACGCAGTAAATTATCCCATTTCATCATGGATATCAGCGTGGCACGGATTTGCTCATAGGAGTTATTGCCAATTAATTGCAGGTCGCGTAATTCAAGCATGCAGTGCTGCCATGCTAACCAGCTAAAGGCTTCGCGCCATAGCTGACATTGTTCAATAATATTAATCGTTTGGGACGCGGGCAGATAATAACCCGCACAGTAACTTTCTGTTATTAATCTATATTGAACATCTGTTTTCATCACACCATCAGCAAGCCCCATAATAAACGGCGCCTGTGTGATGCCAACCAGTATGGTTTCTCCTCGCCTCAGCGAGACAACCCCCTTTAAAATAACAAAAGTGTCGCTTTTATTTACATCACTGGAATATATCATTTGTTTTTCATTTTCATATTCAAAACGCTCGCCATATTTCGACAAACATTTATCCAGCTTACCAAATTCCAGAAAAGGCTTATCTACAGATAACATTTACACATCCCTTGCATAAAAGCCCGTCAAATCCTTGACGGGCTTATTGGGATTAAAATACCGAATCCTCTAAGAGGAATTCTTACCAGGTATATTTAACGCCTGCATTCGCAGACCAGTCTTGATCGACATCACCACCGCCGAGGTAATTAGCGTCGGTATATACGCTAAAGTTTTTGGTAAAGCTGAACTGAGTACCCAGTCCAACACGTACCGCAGAACCTTCTACGCCATTGTCGATAGAGTCACCGTTTACGTCAGAATCGTTGTTAGAGTCGTCGTAAACATAAGCCAGTTTGAAGTACGGCGTCAGTGCCTGGTCATCGCTGTAAGCAAAGGTATAACCGGTATCAACACCCAGTTCATAACGCATGCTGTCATAAGACTGACCGTCAACTTTCATGTCGTTGCTCAGCTTATAGTCATCACCAGACTGGAACAGACCGGATACGCTGCCGTAAGGCGTTACGTAGCCCGCATCACCCAGTTTCAGGTCATAACCCAGTTTCAAGCCAAAGCCCCAGGCATCAGAAGAGGTGCTGCCATCAACATACTGACCATTGCTCATGCTGGCAGACAGATCATTGTTGAAATGGGAGTAGCTTAAGTTACCGTCAACAAAGATGTTGTTGTCAAAGCGAGCAGAAGAGTAGATGTAGGCAGTCTGGCTGTCCTGATCCACCTGTCCGCTGTTATCGCTTACGTCACCTTTCGCAAAGCCTGCTGCTGCACCGACAATCCACTGTGCATTGTTACCGTCAACTTTGGTATCAAGGCCGACCATGATGCCGTTAACGTCCTGATCGTAGTTAATGGTGCCGTTGTCGCCGTTGAAGCTGCCGCCGAAGTAGCTCACCCACGCGCCACCGTTATCCGCCAGACCGTGACGTGCATTGGTCAGACGCGTACCGACAGTATCCTGTTGCAGGTTCCAGATGTTGGTATTTGCAGACGGGATGCTCAGCGCCATGTTCGCGTAATCCGTCAGTTCCATCTGTTGCATCACAACAGTGTTGCCCACCTGTTGAGCCTGATAGGTGTACGCACCCAGATCAGCTTTGTTGGCCGCAGAGAAGGTGGCGTTGGTGTTGACATCATCAACGTAAATCAGCTCTTTGCCTTTATAGTCAGCAACGGAACCAGTGCCCGTCGCGTTATCAATGCGAACTTTGTAGTTACCGGTTGCAGCTGTAACGTTGTCGCTGGTGCTGCTGGCATCCGCTTCGTCACCGCTGTTGATATCGCCATTGCCGTTGACGGTCAAGTGACCATCAGAATTCATCGCAATCACACCGTAACCGTAGTTAGCCTGAGTGGTATCCCAGGTACGATCGTTGACGAGGTCAGAATTCAGCACGTAGTTATTGCTGTTAATGTTGAACACACCGGCGTACACGTTGCTGTTGTTATCAGCAACATTACCGCTAGTCAGTTCCAGTGTACCGGCAGTGAACAGGCTGGATGCACCGTTGTTGCTAGCCTCGACATTCAGCATACCGCCGTTAGTTGCGGTAATGGTGTTGGCATACAGAGCAGTGCCCGTCCACGCTGAGCTGACGTCATCAGACAGCGTCACGGTACTGTTCGTGTTAATCGTCAGATGATCGGTATCCACTGCGCCGTCTTCACCGATATTCATCGTAGAAGCGCCATTTAGCGTAATGGTATCAGACGTTAAGTAAGAACCGTCGGCAACATTCACCTGAGAGCCGCTGTTGATAGCCAGGGTATCAATCAGAGACGTTTTGGTGGTATTCCAGACTGAACCGTTATTCAACGCGATATCAAACACACCGCTCTGGAAGGGGTTTGCACTGTTAACACGGTTCCAAGAATCAG
The DNA here is from genome assembly GCF_005281055.1 of Citrobacter sp. wls711. Classification (NCBI taxonomy): domain Bacteria; kingdom Pseudomonadati; phylum Pseudomonadota; class Gammaproteobacteria; order Enterobacterales; family Enterobacteriaceae; genus Citrobacter; species Citrobacter sp. wls711. Next base: position 376,270 of record NZ_SZXC01000007.1, read on the forward strand.
AACTTGTCGCACTTGGATCTAAGCTGTTAGCCGCAATGTCATAGAACTGGGAAGGGGTCACAACGGTGTCGTAATCAATATACGCAGCACCCGTCCAACTGGTGTTATTCAGCGTCAGGTTCAGGTGATCGACGTTTTGATCATCATCTACCCAGCCGCCGTGGGTATATACCGAGGTGGCCCCATCAACCAAATGACCTGTAGGGTCAAAATTACTGTTCCAGGTACTCGTAAACAGAACATCGCCTAACAACTGAGAATTATTCAGCGTGACGGTGTTTACCATACGGTTAGCAGAAGCGCTGTTATCGGTGAACGATAACGCAACATCATCCAGGGTAGAAGAATTACTGTAATCACTCGGCTCGGTAGAATTACCAAAGTGTCCGGTTGATTCATTGGCAGTATAAGAACCCGATGTGACGGTTGAGTCATTTACTGTAATGGTGTTATCCCACTGAGTTGCGCCAGTGGTGTACGTAGCATTCGTGATCTAACGCGCCATATGACGTCGCGTCGTCATGAAAAGCAAAGGTATCATAAGTCGTCGCATTCGCCTGAGAAGTGATTGCCAATGTGCAGGCTAATGCTAATTGTGAGACTACGAGTTTCTTTTTCCAAGTGTGCATTTGTCATCCCTCCTCAGGGACGTGATATAGTTGATCCATCAATTATTAATGCATAGTAAACATATTATGTTTCACCGAAAGATTATGCGGTGTCATAGATAAAAGGTTCAATTATTCTTTACTTTAAGTCCGAATGCGGACAATAAACGAAATACAAACAAAAAAAGCATAAACCTTTTACTTTCAGTAAGTTATTGGGAAACTAATAAAATAAACCATACAATACAATGATAATTAAAAACAAAACCACAAGGACAGCAAATAAACACACGCACAATGAAAGGTATTTAATCAACTATTAAACAAAATCAAAACCACAGCAAAATCTATTGATATTAAAAATGATAAATTCAATAAAGTATAAATAGCGCATATTAAATTTTTAAAAATACGGTACGCGGGTTTCACTCGCATAAGGCCAACTTTCGTAAAACACCCACACACAGGTTGAGGTATACTGCGGCCTTCGATTCCACAAACATCAGGCATACCATGACAGACCTAATCCAACGCCCTCGCCGCCTGCGCAAATCCCCTGCGCTGCGCGCCATGTTTGAAGAGACAACACTCAGCTTAAATGACCTGGTGTTGCCGATCTTTGTTGAAGAAGAACTCGACGATTACAAAGCCATCGAGGCCATGCCCGGCGTGATGCGCATTCCAGAGAAACATCTGGCACGCGAAATCGAACGCATTGCCAACGCCGGTATCCGCTCGGTGATGACCTTTGGTATTTCCCACCATACCGATGACACCGGCAGCGATGCCTGGAAAGAAGACGGACTGGTGGCACGCATGTCACGCATTTGCAAGCAAACCGTGCCGGAGATGATCGTCATGTCCGACACCTGCTTCTGCGAATATACCTCGCACGGTCACTGCGGCGTATTGTGTGACCACGGCGTAGATAACGATTTAACCCTCGCGAACCTCGGTAAACAGGCAGTGGTTGCCGCCGCGGCGGGCGCCGACTTTATCGCACCGTCCGCCGCTATGGACGGTCAGGTGCAGGCTATTCGCCAGGCGCTGGACGCCGCGGGCTTCACTGATACCGCGATCATGTCCTACTCCACCAAGTTCGCCTCCTCCTTCTACGGCCCATTCCGCGAAGCCGCGGGCACCGCGCTGAAAGGCGATCGTAAAACCTACCAAATGAACCCGTTGAACCGTCGTGAAGCCATTCGCGAATCACTGCTGGACGAAGCCCAGGGTGCAGACTGCCTGATGGTGAAACCGGCCGGTGCATACCTGGATATTCTGCGTGATATTCGCGAACGCACCGAACTGCCGATTGGCGCCTACCAGGTCAGCGGCGAATACGCGATGATCAAATTCGCGGCCCTGGCAGGGGCAATAGATGAAGAGAAAGTCGTGCTGGAAAGTTTAGGCTCGATCAAACGCGCAGGCGCGGATCTGATCTTCAGTTACTTTGCCCTGGATCTGGCTGAGAAAAAAATTCTGCGTTAATGACGCGGTGTTGCCGGATGGCGGCTTCGCCCTGTCCGGCCTGCACGCCGGGGCCCGGTGGGCAAAGCGCCATCGGACACGTTAGCTCGCACGATAGTAAGGCTTGTCTCCGAGAATCGTCGCCCGGTGCATAATGCGCCGCTGCGGCAGGTAGTCTGCATTGGCATAATGCTGCGTCACGCGGTTATCCCAAATCGCCACATCGTCAGGCTGCCAGCGCCAGCGTACCTGAAACTCCGGTTTGGTGATGTGGGCAAACAGAAATCCAAGCAGCGCCTCACTCTCTTTTTCCGTCACATCGACAATTCGTGTCGTGAACCCTTCGTTCACAAACAGCGCCTGTTTGCCGCTCACCGGATGCGTTCGCACTACCGGATGCAGCAATGGTGGGTGCTTTGCCACCGCCTCCAGCCAACGCTGATGCTCTTCTTCGGTATTACGGTATTTAAACTCCTGAAACGATTTACGGAAATCATGTTCGGCCCGCAGGCCGCTCAGCAGTTGGCGAAAAGGTTCTGAAAGCGCTTCAAAAGCGGCAATGCCGCTGGTCCACAGCGTATCGCCACCTGTTGATGGCAGCTCTTTTGCCGCCAGAATCGCCCCGGCAGGTGGCGTCTCAATAAAGGTTACATCGGTGTGCCAGTTGTCGTTATCCGGCGGATTGTCGTGGTGAGTATCGAGGACGATGATCTCCTCAACGCCCTGCGCATGCGGGTAGACCGGATGGATATGCAAGTCGCCAAAACGCAACGCCAGCGCCCGCTGCTGCTGTGGTGTGATCGCCTGCTCGCGCAGGAACACCACCTGATGACGAAGTACCGCGTGGTACAACTGTTCAAACTGGTTATCGCTCAGCGGTCGCGTCAAATCCGCCCCGGTGACCTGCGCACCTATATAGGGCCCCAGCGGGATAATGCTCAGACGTTCACTCATTGTACTTCTCCATGCCAGGGCGTCAGACGGCGCTGAAGCGCACGCAAACCCAATTCTAAAATAAAGGCGATCACGGCAATCACCATAATTCCCGCCAGCACCACATCCGTTGCCAAAAACTCACCCGCTGACTGCACCATAAACCCCAGACCTCGCGTCGCGGCAATCAGCTCCGCCGCCACTAATGTCGACCACCCCACACCCAGTCCAATCCGCAGCCCGGTAAGAATTTCCGGCAAAGCACCCGGTAAAATCACAAACCACAATACCTGTGCGCGGCTGGCCCCCAGCGACTGGGCGGCCCGCACCCGCACCTGCTGCACACTTTTGACACCCGCCAGCGCAGACATCGCTACAGGGGCAAAAATCGCCAGATAGATCAGCAGGATCTTCGAGGTTTCGCCGATGCCAAACCAAATAACCATCAGTGGCAAATAGGCCAGCGGCGGCACCGGACGATACAGTTCGATGATCGGATCGACGATCCCGCGCACCGTCGGACTTAGCCCCATCGCGATCCCCACCGGCACGCCGAGCAGCACCGCGGCCAGCAGGGCAATGACGATACGCGTCAGGCTGGCGGTCAGATGCTGCCACAGCGTGGCATCCATAAAGCCCTGCGGTCCGGCAATGACGATAAGTTTTTGCAGTACCTGTCCCGGCGGCGGTAAAAACAGCGGGCTGATGAATTGCAGTGCCGCCACTGCCCACCACACCACCAGAAGCACGCCCAATGTGCCAACGCTTAACGTCATCTGACGTGAAAGCGGCCAGCGCCAACGCAACGCACGCGAACGGGGTTTGTCGTTAATCACCACGCTCATGAGAACGCCTCCCGTTGCGCAAAAACGCGGCCTAGCACGTATTCACGCATGGCAATAAACTGCGGATCGGATTTAATGCTGCGACTCGGCTCCCCGGCCACAAAGCGGCGGGCGAAATTTAGCGGTAAGCGTTCCAGCACCCGGCCCGGTCCCGGAGACAACAGCACCAGTTCGGTCGCCATAAACACCGCCTCTTCGATATCATGGGTAATCAGCAGCACCTGTTTGCCGGTCTCCTGCCACAGCGTCAACAGCAGGGTTTGCATCTGCTCGCGAGTAAAAGCATCCAGCGCGCCAAAAGGTTCATCCAACAGCAACAGTTGCGGATTTGCCGCCAGCGCCCGGGCAATGCCGACGCGCTGACGCTGACCACCGGAAAGCTGCCAGATAAAGCGCTTTTCCGCGCCTTCCAGCCCAACCTTCTTCAGCATGTCCTGCGCAATGCGTTGACGCTGTAACTTCTCTACACCGGCCAGTTGCAGGCCAAATCCGACGTTATCCTGCACGTTACGCCACGGCAGCAAGCCTTCGTTCTGGAACACCACGCCGCGCTCGGCCCCCGGGCCTGTCACTTTTTTACCCGCCAGCACGATGCTGCCGTGCTGATACGGCACAAACCCGGCAATCAGATTCAGCAGCGTGGTTTTGCCGCAGCCGGAAGGCCCGAGCACCACCAGCAGTTCACCGCCGTCGAGCGTCAGGTTGATGTCGTCCAGCACCGGCTTTCCGTCATAGCGGGCGGCAAGATGAGAGATTTGCAGCATCAGCGCCCCCTTATTGCACGAAGCGATCGGTAACGTACTGGCTGTAATCCGTCGCCACAGCGGGCACTTTGCCCTGCTCTTTGAGGAACTGCGCGGTGTCGATAATCGCTTTGTTCACCGGTCCGGTCAGCTCGGCGGTTTGCTGCTGCGGTGTCAGGTAGGTGTTACCTTTTACCAGTCCCGGAATATCCGCTTCCGGCACGCCGCTTAAGCGCGACAGCTTGCTGATGTTGTCCGGCTGCTTTAGCCATTCATCGGGATCGGTAATATAGGGCTGTTGGGCATCAATCGCGCTTTTGGCAAAGGCCTTCACCACCTCAGGATGCTGCTCGGCAAAATCTTTGCGCACGACCCACACGTCCAGCGTCGGCGCGCCCCACTCACCTACTTTTTCCGAGTCGGTTAACACCTTGCCGTCTTTTTCCAGCGCGTTCACCGCCGGTGCCCAGACGTAGGCGCCGTCAATATCCCCGCGCTGCCAGGCGGCAATAATCGCTGGCGGCTGCAGGTTCACAATCTCCACCTGACCGGGCTTGATGCCCCAGTGTTTTAACGCGGCCAGCAGGCTGTAATGGGTGGTGGAGATAAACGGCACGGCAATACGTTTACCGATCAAATCTTCAGGTTTGTTGATGCTTTTCTTCACCACCAGCGCCTCGGAGTTACCGAGTTTGGACGCCAGCAGGAACACCTCAATCGGTACTTGTTGGCTGGCCGCAACCGCCAACGGGCTGGAGCCAAGATTGCCAATCTGTACGTCGCCAGACGCCAGCGCCCGGACGATGCTCGCCCCGCTGTCGAACTTACGCCAGTCAACGGTGGCCCCGCTCTCTTTAGCAAATGTGTTGTCCGCCTGCGCCACTTTGGCCGGTTCAGCGGAGGTCTGATACGCGACGGTGACGTTCACCGCCTGCGCCTGAAATGCAACCACTGCCAGTACGGCAAGAAGTGTATTACGCGATGATATAGCCATGATTGTCAGCTCCCCTGTCTTGTTATGTGGGGCAGTATTTCGTTACGGCACACTTTGATAAAGGAATTAAAAATTCTGGCTAAGAACAAAGCGTTTTTAGAAAAAAAGCGGCAATAGTTAGCTATTTCGCTCATGACAGATGGAATTCGTAGGCCTGATAAGCGCAGCGCCATCAGGCACTGTTGCCGGATGGCAGCGTAAGCGCCTTATCCGGCCTACAACACCCGGCAAATTATTGCGATTTTGTTACATTCGTTACATAACAGCATCCCGGTGATTGCCAGCGTAATGCGGGCAGGCATCATAGACGCAATTGTCAGACAAGAGAGCAAGAAAATGATCCATGTTGTGCTGGTGGATGACCATGTGGTGGTACGTTCCGGCTTTGCGCAATTACTCAGTCTTGAAGATGACCTGAACGTCATCGGTCAATACAGCAGCGCGGCAGAGGCCTGGCCTGCGTTACTGCGCGATGACGTCAGCGTGGCGGTGATGGACATCGCCATGCCGGATGAAAATGGTCTGAGTCTGTTAAAACGGCTGCGGGCGCAGAAACCCAACTTTCGCGCCATAATTCTCAGCATTTATGACGCGCCGACGTTTGTGCAAAGCGCACTGGATGCCGGTGCCAGCGGCTATCTGACCAAACGCTGCGGACCGGAGGAACTGGTACAGGCGGTACGTTCAGTGGGCATGGGTGGGCATTACCTGTGCGCTGACGCATTGCGGGCGCTACGCGGCGGCGAACAACCCGCCCAGGTGCTGGAAGTCCTCACCCCACGCGAGCGCGAAGTGTTTGATCTGCTGGTCAAAGGCGACAGCGTGAAAGAGATCGCCTTCAAGCTCGACCTCAGCCACAAAACGGTCCACGTCCACCGCGCCAACGTGCTGGGTAAACTGCAATGCCACAGCACTATTGACCTGGTGCATTTTGCACTCGACCATCAGCTACTGACGGGGCACTGATGTCGCGCTCGGCTCGCCATTGGGTGATCTCCCTGTTTATCCTGCTGGCCTGGGGCTCAGGCTGGCTGATGCTGTGGACGCTGGGATTTTACCTGACCCAAAACGGTCAGCAGGCAGCGCTATTTCTGCCGCACGGCGTCTATCTCGCACTCTTGATCCTGCTGTCACGCCGCTACTGGCCCGCGCTGGTACTACCACCGGTGCTAATGCTGTTCTGGCTACACAGCGAACAATTATTAAATGGTTATATTCTGCTGGTCGCACCGTTAATTAGCCTGATCCCGGCCAGTATCGGCCAGTCTTACTGGCACCGCTTCCCACTCTACTGGCAGCGCTTAACGCTGCTACTGGCCGCCGTCACCGTCACCGCATTGCTCAATACCGCCCTCCTGTCGCCCTTTATCGAAAGCCCGGCGATGTTAATTGGCCTGGCGTCGTTTACCGGCGGCGTGCTGTTGACGCCATTTGTTTATTTGATTTACGAATTTCTGCGCCAGCAGCACCGCTATCATTTGCTCGGACTGGACACCCGTAATCCGCCGCTGCGCACCTCGCTTATCATTTGGTGCAGCCTGTTTTTTATTATCGGCATCGGCACTCAGATGGTGCTGTCACCAGACATTGAGCGCCTGCTGCTGATCGTAGTGTTTCTGCCCAACGTGGTGATGGCATGGAAGTTTGGCTGGCAGGGCGGCGTATTATCCGGGTTGCTTGGCAGCATGATGATCACCATCGCCCGGCAAATCGGTGTGGGGTTCAGCAATTTACTGGAACTGGAAATTTTTCTCGCTACCCAGGCGTTGTTGGGTATTGGCCTGGGTATCGCTATCAGCCGCCAGCAGCATCTGGCGCAGAACCTGCACCACTATCGCCAGCGTCTGGAAGCCGAGCTGACGGCACGACGGGCGTTAACTGAGCAACTGATCCGCAGCGAAGAAAATACGCGCAAGAGTCTGGCGCGGGAGCTGCACGACGAAATTGGGCAAAACATTACCGCCATTCAAATCCACTCTCAGCTGGTCAAGCGTGCACAGGATCCACAGCAAACGCTGGACGCAGCGAATCAGATCAATGACCTTGCCCGGCGCATTCATCACTCCACCCGCCAGTTGCTGCGCCAGCTGCGTCCTCCCGCGCTCGATGAACTGTCCTTTCAAGACGCGCTCCATCATCTGGTGAATGAGTTTGCCTTTGCCGAGCGGGGCATCCGCTGCCGGTTTGACTATCGGCTGGAAAATACGCCAGACAATGAAACGGTCCGCTTTACGCTGTACCGCCTGTTGCAGGAGTTACTCAATAACGTTTGTAAACATGCCGACGCCAGCGAGGTGTCGATTGCGCTCCGCCAGCAGGAGCACAGCCTGGTTCTGCACGTTGAGGACAACGGCGTGGGCATTCTGCCAGAAAAAATCCCCGGTTTCGGTATCCAGGGAATGCGTGAACGGGTAAGCGCGCTGGGTGGCGAGCTAACGCTTGAATCGCACAACGGTACGCGGGTAATTGTTAACCTGCCCACAAATTTGCAACAAACCCATCATTAACCAGGAAAAAGTCTTAGTCACTCTGGACTTTCTCTCATCCCCTTTTGCTTTCACTTTCCTATAGTCAGCACAAATGGAGACCGCCATGCACGCACGCGCATCACGCGAAACAGATCAACGCTACCGGGCGCTACGTCCCCGGCTACTGATGTGCATGGTCATTGGCTACGCCGCATTCTACCTGACGCGCAAAAGCGTCAACTACGTGCTCCCGGCGCTGCAAACGGATCTGGGGCTGGATAAAAGTGACATTGGCCTGCTGGGTTCGCTGTTTTATCTGACCTACGGCCTGTCAAAGTTCACCGCCGGATTATGGCATGACAGCCACGGGCAGCGGGCGTTTATGGGCATCGGCCTGTTTGCCACCGGCATCTTAAACGTGGTGTTCGCCTTTGGCGAATCACTGACGCTGCTGCTGGTGGTGTGGACGCTCAACGGGTTTTTCCAGGGCTGGGGCTGGCCCCCCTGCGCCCGCCTGCTGACTCACTGGTATTCGCGTAACGAACGCGGTTTCTGGTGGGGCTGCTGGAATATGTCTATCAACATCGGCGGAGCCATCATTCCGCTGATTAGCGCCTTCGCCGCCCACTGGTGGGGCTGGCAGGCAGCGATGCTGACACCGGGGATAATCAGCATGGCATTAGGGATCTGGCTCACCCTGCAACTGAAAGGCACGCCCCAGGAAGAGGGATTACCGACGGTTGGAGAATGGCGACAGGATCCGCTGGAACTGCGCCAGCAGCAGCAAAGCCCACCGATGGGGCTGTGGCAAATGTTACGCACCACCATGCTGAAGAACCCGATGATCTGGCTGCTGGGCGTGTCATATGTGCTGGTCTATGTGATCCGCATCGCGCTTAACGACTGGGGCAACATCTGGCTGACCGAAAGCCACGGCGTGAATCTGCTCAACGCCAACGCCACGGTGATGCTGTTTGAAGTCGGCGGCTTGCTCGGCGCGCTGTTTGCCGGATGGGGATCAGATGTGCTGTTCAGCGGTCAGCGCGCGCCGATGATCTTGCTGTTCACGCTCGGGCTGATGGTCTCCGTCGCCGCCCTTTGGCTGGCTCCGATTCACCACTATGCGCTGCTGGCGGCCTGTTTCTTTAGCGTGGGCTTCTTTGTTTTTGGCCCACAGATGTTGATTGGCCTGGCCGCCGTCGAATGCGGACACAAAGCAGCCGCAGGTTCGATCACCGGTTTTCTCGGGCTGTTTGCCTATCTCGGGGCCGCGCTGGCGGGTTGGCCGCTGTCGCTGGTCATTGAACGTTATGGCTGGTCGGGAATGTTCAGTTTGCTCTCGGTTGCCGCTGTCGTTATGGGTTTATTGCTGATGCCGCTGCTTATTGCAGGCATTACCCCTTCTCTCAGTCAAAGGATAAAACAATGAAACTGACGCTTACCTCTACCCTGATTGCTTCCACCCTCGCGCTGGCGGCGTTAAGCAGCGTTGCCCAGGCTGAAGGTCGTTTGGTGGTCTACTGCAGCGCCACCAACGAAATGTGCGAAACCGAAACTAAAGCCTTCGGTGAAAAATATGACGTGAAGACCTCATTTATTCGTAACGGGTCCGGCAGTACGCTGGCGAAAGTGGATGCCGAGAAGAAAAACCCGCAGGCGGATGTCTGGTACGGCGGTACGCTGGACCCGCAGTCTCAGGCCGGTGAGATGGGCCTGCTGCAGCCGTATAAATCACCGAACCTCACGCAAATCATGGAGAACTTCCGCGATCCGGCAAAAGTGAAAGGTAACCTCTCCTCCGCCGTTTACGTCGGTATTCTGGGCTTTGGCGTCAATACCCAGCGCCTGAAAGAGAAAAACCTACCGGTGCCAAAATGCTGGAAGGATCTGACTAAACCGGAATACAAAGGCGAAATCCAGATTGCCGACCCGCAAAGCTCCGGCACCGCCTACACCGCGCTAGCAACCTTCGCCCAACTGTGGGGGGAAGATCAGGCCTTTGATTACCTGAAGCAACTCAATGCCAACGTTTCTCAGTACACCAAGTCTGGTATTGCCCCTGCACGTAACGCTGCCCGTGGCGAAACGGCGATCGGCATTGGCTTCCTGCACGACTACTCGCTGGAAAAAGAACAAGGCGCTCCGCTGGAGCTGATTTCGCCGTGCGAAGGCACCGGCTATGAAATTGGCGGCGTCAGCATCCTGAAAGGCGCGCGTAACCTCGACAACGCCAAACTGTTCGTTGACTGGGTACTGTCAAAAGATGCCCAGGAACTGGCATGGAAGAAAGGCAAATCCTATCAGATCCTGACCAACACCACCGCCGAGACGTCACCGAACTCCCTGAAGCTCGACGACCTGAAGCTTATCAATTACGACATGGATAAATATGGTTCTACCGATGTTCGTAAAGCGTTGATCAATAAGTGGGTTAGCGAAGTGAAGATGGGTAAATAAAACATGATGACCTTCTTCGGATAAGGTTACGTAGGCCGGATAAGGCAACGCCGCATCCGGCAATGATCGTCACCCTGAATGCCGGATGGCGCACAAGCTTATCCGGCCTACATCAGGATTGAACACCGGAACCGCTATGTCACAGACACTTGCACTCCATCCCGTGAAAAAACGGGATGCGATATTCCTTTGGGTTTTACTCGGCTGGCTGGCGTTTGCCCTGTTGCCAAGCTGGAGCCTGGACTATGGACTGCTGGAGTCCACGCGCGAGGAAATACTCGCCGCCTACAGCTGGTCACATTTCAATATTAGCTGGTTGTGGTATCTGCTACCGAGCCTGCTGCTGGTACGTCCGTTCCAGGAAGCCAAACGCGAGCAGCGCAGCCGCCACACTCTCGACGCGAGCTGGTCGCTATTCTGTATGGCCTTTATTGTCGCCAGCGCCACCCTTGAAGGACGCGGCCTAGGCTATGCCACCATCGTGCTGTTTGTCGCGCTGGGCGCGATTATGACGCTGGCGCTCACCCGCCTCGAATGGCTGGGTGGCGACCGTTTCGTTATCGGATCGCTCACCGCCATTGTCGCGCTGATCGGGATTTTTATCGTCTGGCCGAGCATCGCGATTTTCATTCCCATGTTCACCAACGACGCCGGAGAGTTTGCCCCACTGGCGTTTATAAATGTGCTGTCGCAGGCGCATATCGTTCAGGTGATCCTCAACTCCATTATGCTGTCGATCGCCGTCGGCGTCGGCTGTACTTTCTTCGGTCTGGTGCTGGCGATTTACACCACTCGTATTGCCAGACGCAGCGCCATTATTGGCCGCATTTTCTCGATCCTGCCGATCGTGACGCCGCCGTTTGTCGTCGGCCTTGGCGTCACCTTAATGATGGGCCGTTCCGGTTACATTACCGAATTAATGGTGGACTGGTTTGGCTTAACCAACACCAACTGGCTGTATGGGTTTACCGGCATCTGGCTGGCGCAGGTGCTGGCCTTCACCCCGATGGCGTTTATGATCCTCGACGGGGCGATCAAAACCATTCATCCGTCGCTGGAAGAAGCGTCGTACACCCTGCGCGCCAGCCGCTGGCAGACCTTTAACGGCGTGTTTGTCCCGCTGCTAAAACCGGCGCTGGCAAACGCCTTTTTGATTGTCATTGTGCAGTCGCTGGCTGACTTCAGTAACCCGCTGGTGCTCGGCGGTAACTTTGACGTGCTGGCGACACAGATCTACTTCTACATCACCGGTTCACAGCTCGATTACCAGGCCGCCAGCACGCTCGGCGCGTTCCTGCTGCTGTTCTCCCTGCTGGTGTTCTGCGTGCAGTACATGTGGATCGGCAAACGCTCGTACGTCACCGTTTCCGGTAAATCATACCGTGGCGACGTGCAGCCGCTGCCGGTAACGCTGGTGTGGAGCGTGGTCGCGCTGCTGGCGGTATGGATCGCCTTTAACGCCCTGCTGTATGGCAGCATTTTCTACGGCAGCTTCACCGTTAACTGGGGCGTGGACTACACCCTGACGCTGGCGAACTTTACCAAGCTGTTTGGTCAGGGGATGAGCGACGGCGCGTGGCCTTCGCTGCTCGACACCCTGCTGTACGCCGGGATCGCCGCGCCAATCACCGCCATCTTCGGGCTACTGATCGCCTGGATTGTGGTGCGCCAGCAGTTTAAAGGCAAAAAAACTATCGAGTTCACCACCATGCTGTGCTTTGCCGTTCCCGGCACCGTGGCGGGTGTCTCGTATATTCTGGCCTTTAACAGCGCCCCGGTGTACCTCACCGGGACGGCGGCCATCGTCATTATCTCAATGGTGATGCGTAACGTGCCGGTCGGCATTCGTGCAGGCATTGCGGGCTTAGGGCAAATCGATAAATCGCTGGATGAAGCCTCGCTCAGCCTGCGTGCCGGTTCGCTACGGACCATCACGCACATCCTGCTGCCGCTGTTACGCCCGGCTATCCTCTCCGCGCTGATCTACAGCTTTGTGCGCGCCATTACTACCGTCAGCGCCATTGTGTTCCTCGTCACGCCAGATACCCGCGTCGCAACGGCCTACATTCTGAACCGCGTGGAAGACGGTGAATACGGCGTGGCCATTGCCTACGGTTCGATCCTGATCGTGGTGATGCTGGCGATTATTTTCATCTTTGACTGGCTGATCGGTGAATCACGTACCTCCCGTTCAAAAGCCAAAAACCCGGCGTAATGGAGCGCACTATGACTCAGAAAAATTTCGTTGAACTGCGCAACGTCACCAAACGTTTTGGCAGCAACACGGTTATCGACAACATCAATCTCACCATCCCGCAAGGGCAAATGGTGACGCTGCTTGGCCCTTCCGGCTGCGGCAAAACCACCATTTTGCGCCTGGTTGCCGGACTGGAAAAACCGAGCGAAGGACAGATTTATATTGATGGCGAAGACGTTACCCATCGTTCCATCCAGCAGCGCGATATCTGCATGGTGTTTCAGTCTTACGCCCTGTTCCCACATATGTCGTTGGGTGAAAACGTCGGCTACGGCCTGAAGATGCTCGGCGTATCGCGCAGCGAACTGAAAGCGCGGGTGAAAGAGGCGCTGGCGATGGTGGATCTGGAAGGATTCGAAGACCGCTATGTCGATCAGATCTCCGGCGGGCAGCAGCAGCGCGTGGCGCTGGCCCGGGCGCTGATCCTCAAACCGAAGGTGCTATTATTTGATGAACCGCTGAGTAACCTCGACGCCAACCTGCGACGCAGCATGCGTGACAAGATCCGCGAACTGCAAAAGCAGTTTGATATTACCTCGCTGTACGTGACCCACGATCAGAGCGAAGCCTTCGCGGTGTCCGACACCGTACTGGTGATGAACAAGGGACACATCATGCAGATCGGCTCACCGCAGGATCTGTACCGCCAGCCCGCCTCGCGCTTTATGGCGAGCTTTATGGGCGATGCCAACCTGTTCCCGGCCGCGTTCAGCGAGGCGTTTGTCGATATTTACGGTTATCGCCTGCCAAGGCCGCTGCATTTCGCCACCCAGGGAGAAGGTACGGTTGGCGTGCGTCCGGAGGCAATTACGCTCAGCGATCGCGGCGAGGAGAGCCAGCGCTGTGTGATCCAGCACGTCACCTATATGGGGCCGCAGTATGAGGTCACGGTAGAGTGGCACGGGCAGGAGATTCTATTGCAGGTCAACGCCACGCGCTTACAGCCAAACGCTGGCGAGCAGTATTACCTCGAAATCCACCCGTACGGCATGTTTATCCTGGCGGATGCGGCATAATTTGTGTCGGGCTACGATCAAACAACAGACCAGATAAAATTAATTTGATTATAGAGAAGGAAAAATCTTTATAAAATATTTATTAAGTGAATGCATATGAACTTAATTATTTCAAGCCTGAATCATCCTGAATTGGATTCAGGCTTTTTTATTGCTTATGCGATCAGCCGCACAACTTTTACAGAGGAAATAGTATGTCATCATGCTTTCAACGGATGAGAGAGATTCAAAAATGTATTTTCACCAGGAAGAAAATAAAATCACTCGATATATAAGCGAGCACGAATTATGGGTATTAGGTCGTGTCAGTGACATATACAACAAAAAAACGCATAAAAACGAAGAAATGTTAGAGCCATTGTGGAGGAAATACGATCGAAGTATCGAGGGCATTTTAATTTTTTATTCAAAGATGGAAGCATCAATTTACTCTGTTTACTTAGAGAAAAAATTTAATGAAAAGTGGAGCGTATATGCACTGAATGATTTTAACATTGGGGAAATGGTAAAAAACAATAAAGCCATCAAAAATAGCGATGATTATTATCTGCTGTTGAGTGCAGGATTATGGGCTGATAAACAATGCAATATTACATATCATGGTTATCATTTAGCTCAAGTTATAATCCCCGTCAAATATACCTTTAGCAGTTTCAGTGAAAATGAAAAATTCCCTACCCTAAAAATACCTGAAAAAGTTACAGATAGATTTCATCAAATGTGGAAGAAAAGATTCCATGATTTTCTAAGTCATACTCAATCGCAATGTAATTATCATAATGACTATTTAAAAGAACAAAGTTTAATCGCTTATAATAATATGCAACTCAAAGAGTCAAATAAAATCGAAGATTGTGTTTATATGGCAACATGGGAAAATGACTGGTTTTTTTGTAATCCAGAAAATTTAACTTTATTAAAATGAGACTTGTATGGGAATTGCCTATTTTTTAAGGGTCGGAGATAAAACAACCTGCGGTGGCACTATTTTAACAGGTTGTACTAATCATATACTCGACGGACAGCCAACGGCACGACATGGCGATAGCTATATATGTGGTAAAGATAAAAAACTCTACCACATCGCAGGAGGGCAACCAGGTTATTTTATACATGGTGTTCAGGCTGCCGGAACAGCACATAGCGTTGGCACATGCCCTTGCAAATGCCGATTTATTAACTCAATTTCAAATGTCAGTTATTTCTATGAGAGTGAAGTTCTCTCCGCACCTAAACCAGTCACAAACAGAGTGGTCTCTGTAACGCCGCAGAACGTACCAAAACCGCTCACGATGGCACATGGGCCATATTGTCCGACTGAAGCTGAAGAGGATAAACCGCCTCGTGAGCCTGTAGATGCGGGATTTTGTGTATTGCCCTATGAGACTAAACCATCAACGTATGAACCGTATATTTTTGTTAATCCCCCCGATGGTACGAGAGAGCTATATCACAAACTGAATCCTGATATGAAAAAACAACCTGGTTCAATTCTGATTGTTGTTGATCCTGAAAAGCAAGATCAGCAACAGATTGAAACATTGCAAAAAGCACGAGATCGAATTGATAAAGCTCTGGCCCCACTTACCTTGCAGGATGCAAAGTTATTGCATGATAACAGAGGAGCCGTGGATGCATTTTCATATCAACTTTTCGGTAATTATTTAGGAAATGCTGGAGATAGTTTTGGATATATTAGTGAGATAGGTAAAAGTTATTACGAAGAAATAAAACAAATATTAATTGAAATTCAGGAATTATATAAAGATACGTACACCCATAACAAAGGAATCATATCGGGGGAGGAATTTTTTGGTCAACGAGCAAGACTGTTTGAAAAATTAAATGTTATCTTAAATAAATTCTCCAAAACCCATCTTAATCTGGAAGAATATAATAGTATTAAAAAAGCTTTAGGTTTATCAACAAGCTCAATTATGCATAAATGGGATAAAACTGGAGTGGATAATATAGAGGGCTATGCTACATATATTGAAAATTCGGCAAAATTAGTTAAACTGATGAAAACCGTTGGTTTTGTTGGCATAGGTTTAGATTTCGCTGGATATACATCAAATATTTATGATGCCTGTGCAAAAGGCCGTGAAAGTGCATGCAAAAAAGTCGCTATTACTGAATATAGTAAATTTGGATTCAAACAGGCTAGTAGTATGCTTACTGGTCTGGCGGCTGGACGTGCAGCAAATGTGGTTTGTACGTGGGTATTAGGGCTTTCTACTATAGAAGCTGGAGGGGTCGGTGCTGCACTGTGTTTTGCTACAGGTGTTGGTGTTACTATTGCGTCAGGTAAGATTGCAGAAAAATATGGCGAGGACGCTGGTGAAAAATTAGGTAATTATGTAGGAGATCATATTATATATGAAAATATTTTTCATTGAAAATGATGAAGTTATAAAAAACTTAATTTGCCTTGCGTTTGCATTTGATTTTTTAATATTCATGATATGTTATTTTTACAATAAAAAAGCATACAAAAAAATAGTTGAAATATACGAGAAAGAGATAGGTCCCCTACCGCTTTCAACAAAGTTATGCAAAGATGCAAGTGTTTTTTCTACTCCATATTTATATAATGCGAAAGTTAGTTTTATAACTAGAAGCTTAAACTTTAAATACCATAAGCATTTACATCATGGTATAAGCATAGAAGGGTATAATCTAATAAGAAATCTTCCAAAAAAATTAACACTAGGATTTAGAATTGAATCATTATCATTATTGATTTGCATTCCAATAATGATCGGTTTTTTTATCATTTTCTAAATAAAGGGACTCCATTGGAGTCCCTTTATTTAATTTTATTTCAATGCACCCTATATTTGGTCAACAATCCGGTCGTAAGTAGCAGCAGGTAATAACCCACTCACAAAAAAATTTGGATTCACTTTAGGATCGGCTGCTGGCGAGTGTGGCCTGTTACCTAAAATCACAATAGCCATATCGCCACATCATTCACTGTAGACCCGATAAACTCTCAGCTTCGCGCTTTTAGCGCGGCAATATCCGCAGGCGTGGTGCGACAGCACCCACCAATCAACCGGGCGCCCGCCGCACGCCACTGCGGTAGATAATCCACCAGCTGCGCGCAATGATCACCGTGATGATGCCAGGTTTTGCTCACCGCATCGTACTGCTCGCCCGAGTTCGGATACACCACCAGCGGCAGCGCCGTTAAGCCATGCAGATGCTGCAACGCCTCAGTAGTGTTTTCCAGCGCAATGCAGTTGATACCAATAGCCAGCACCTGCGGGTAGTTTGCCAGTAACGCCACCACTTCGCGCAGCGGCGTGCCGTCGCTCAGATGTGCGCTATCACGCAGGGTAAACGAGAACCATGCCCGCGCACGCGGATACGCGGTCAACAACTCAGCCAGTGCGCGAATTTCGGCAAAATTCGGCAGCGTTTCGCAGGCTAACAGGTCAGCTCCGGCGTCCAGCAGCGCTTCAACACGCGGGCGATGAAACGCCTGGAACGCCTCGACGCTGCACTGGTAATCGCCACGGTATTCCGAGCCATCGGCCAGATACGCGCCGTAAGGCCCGACGGATCCCGCCACCAGTAACGTCCCGGCCTGCGGATTTTCCGCCAGATACGCCTCACGCGCTTTACGCGCCAGCTCCACGCTTTTGCCAATCAGCGCTTTCGACTGCGCGTCATCCAGGCCGAGCGCGACAAAACCCGCAGGGGTTGCCTGATAGCTGGCGGTGATTGCGCACTGCGCCCCTGCCCGGAAGTAATCCAGGTGAACTTCGCGGATAAGCGCCGGGTTTTCTACCAGCACCCTGGCAGACCACAGGCTGTCGGCTAAGTTACACCCTCGCGCTTCCAGCTCCGTCGCCAGAGCACCATCCAGCAACAGGAAATCCTGTTTATCGAGGAGGGCGCGTAACGGGTTATTCTGCGACATGGTGTGGCTCCTGTTTTGCGTTACGGGGTTGAGTAAGGAAATAAGCACCATAACACAACGCGACAAACGGTAACCCGCACCACAACGCAATTCTCTGCGCGGGATCGAAGGCCAGGCCGACACAGGCCACCAGGCACAGCACAAACCCCAGTACGGGCACCAGCGGATACCACGGCGCACGATAATGCAGTTCACTCACAGCCTTTCCTTGCTGTAAGTGACGGCGGCGAAAAACAAAATGCGAAGCGCAGATGCTCAGCCACACCGCCACCACCGCAAACCCGGAGATCGCCGACAGCGCCACAAATACCGTATCCGGGGCGATCACGCTGGAAAACAGCGCCAGCACGCCGCCGAGCATGCTGACCGATATGGCTGTCAACGGCACGCCGTTTTTGGTTACTCGCGCAAAACAGGCGGGCAGCGTACGTTCATTCGACAGCGACCACAGCATGCGCCCGGAAGCATACAGTCCTGAATTCGCAGCCGAAAGAATGGCCGTCAGGATCACAACGTTAAAAATATCCGCCGCATATGGAATCCCCACCTTCTCAAACACCAGCACAAACGGGCTTTTCTCCACTCCCGCCTGCTGCATCGGGATCAATGCCGCCAGCACAAACACGGTGCCAATAAAGAAAATAATCAGTCGTGCGATAGTGGTACGAATCGCCACCGGAATCACCTTGCGTGGGTTTTCCGTTTCGCCTGCCGCGATGCCGATAAGCTCGGTTCCCGAGAAAGCAAAGTTCACCGCCACCATGGTCATCAGGATCGGCAGGCCACCATGTGGAAACCAGCCTTCTGCGGTGATATTGCTCAACCCCGGCGCGGGTGAACCATCCTGCATCGGGATAAAGCCAAATATCGCCGCCCCGCCGAGGATTATAAAGGCGATGATGGTGATGACTTTTACCAGCGAGAACCAGAATTCCCCTTCGGCAAAAAAACGCGTAGAAATGACGTTCAAGCCAAAGATAACGACGCAGAAAACCACGCACCAGATCCACACCGGCACCTGTGGGAACCAGTACTGCATGCAGAAACCGGCGGCGGTAAAGCTGGAGCCAAGCGCCACGGTCCAGGTCAGCCAGTAGAGCCAGGCGACAGTGTAACCCGTCGCCGGGCCGAGGTAGCGCGCGGCATAAACGTGAAACGCGCCGGTTTCCGGCATCGCCACCGACAGTTCACCCAGACATTGCATCACCAGCCAGACCACCAGCGCGCCAATCAAATAGGCCAGCAGCGTCCCCGCCGCCCCGGTGGTGGAGATGATGTACCCGGTATTAAAGAATAACCCTGTGCCAATCACGCCACCTAAAGAGAGCATAATCAGGTGACGCGTTTTCATTGTGCGCTTCAGTGGCGCATTTTGTTGTGTTGTTTGCATATGACCTTCTAAACGTATGGACATCTAAACATCCAAAGAAGGTTTGTTATACCGCGTTTATAAACACAATGCAAAGTTAGCCCTGCACCAGACGCAGATGCCCGCGCCGGGCGCTCAACACAGGACGAGGATTAACAATAAGATACAAAAAAGGTCGCCAGGCCATAACGCCTCCGCTATCAGGGTTTATTCAACTCTGGCAACGGAGACGTCCAATGACGTTCCCCCGAAAGTAGGAACCGCGCGTCACACCTCATACGTCCGGATGAGCGCACGGTCAGGAGTCGCTGGCTTGAACCTGTATCTGTGATTTACGGCTCATCAGCACAAACACCGCCAGCCCGGCCAGCAAAATACCCGGTGCGGAGGCCGCCATCACGCCTACCGTTCCAGTGCCCAGCGCCAGCATTTTCCCCGCCAACAGTGGACCACTCATCGCCCCGAGGCGCCCAACGGCCACCGCGGTGCCTACGCCGGTGGCGCGGATGGGGGTGCTGTAAAACAGCGGAGCCAGCGCATACAGCACGCTTTGGCCGCCGGTGGCAAACATCCCTGCGACAAATCCGGCCACCAGCATACCGCTCAATGACGACACCGTACCGAGCGCCAGCAGTGAAGCCAGCATCCCGGTGTAAATCAGTAGCGACATCACCACCGGGCGCAGTTTATCCATCAATGCACCGAGGATTAACGTCCCGCTGGCCGCGCCGATTTGCAGGGCAAACATCACGCCCGCCGCCTGTGAGGGACGAAAGCCCTGTTCAACCAGCAGCATCGGCAGCCAGTTGATCAGCATATACACCACCAACAGGGTGAAGAAATAACACAGCCACAGCAGCAACGTGGCGGTCGCGGTGGCAGGGGCAAACAGCGCACGCAACGGTGCGGCGGCGGCCTGCGTTTGCTGGGCATACACATGTGATTCCGGTAGCCAACGCATCAGCAACGGCACCAGCAGCAGCGGGATCACCCCACCAACCCAGAACACAGTTTGCCAGGCGGAGGCCACACCGCTAAAACCCAACGCCGCCGCCAGCGCTGCGCCAATCGGCACCCCGCAGTACATCAGGCTCACCGCGGTGCCGCGAAAGCGCGGGCCTGCGGCTTCGGAGGTCAGTGCGATCAGGTTCGGCAACGCCGCCCCCAACCCGACACCGGTCATCAGGCGGGCAAACACCAGCGACGAGAAATCCCAGGATATCGCCGTCGCCAGCGAAAACAGGCCAAACAGCGCCACGGAGCCAATAAGGATCCGCTTGCGCCCATAGCGGTCAGCCAGCATACCGCCCACCAGCGCGCCGGGCAGTAATCCCAGAATACCGGCGCTGAAGATCCAGCCCATCTGCATTTTATCTAACGCAAAAGCCTGGGCGATGCCGACGGCAGCGATACCGGCGGCCTGTAAATCCAGCCCTTCCATCAGGGCGACTAAAAAACACAGCCCGACGGTCAGCGTCAGACGGGAGGAGGATGCGGGGGTACGGGTTGTCATGAGGTGTACCTCTGAGGTCACGATGCAGGTGAAGCGCGGCTGATACGTTGCCAGCCGCGTCATTATTTTTATTTGCTGTTACGCAGATCCAGCGCCACGTCGACGATCATATCTTCCTGGCCGCCCACCATTCGGCGTTTGCCCAGTTCAACCAGAATATCCACCGCGCTCAGACCATAGCGCGCCGCCGCCACTTCGCAATGACGCAGGAAGCTGGAATAGACCCCGGCATAACCCAGCGCCAGCGTTTCGCGATCCACCCGCACCGGGCGGTCCTGCAGCGGACGGACTAAATCGTCGGCGGCATCCATCAGCGCGTAAAGGTCGGTGCCGTGTTGCCAGCCGAGCTTATCCGCAGCGGCGATAAACACCTCCAGCGGCGCGTTGCCCGCCCCTGCGCCCATGCCCGCCAGACTGGCATCAATACGGTCACAACCCTCTTCCACTGCGGCCAGGGAGTTCGCCACACCGAGGCTCAGGTTGTGGTGAGCATGCATCCCGGTTTCCGTTTCCGGCTTCAGCACCGCTTTCAGGGCGCGGAAGCGATCGCGAATGTCCGTCATGTTCATTGCCCCGCCGGAATCGACCACATAGATACAGGTCGCACCGTAGTTTTCCATCAGCTTCGCCTGCTGCGCCAGTTTCTCCGGCGTGGTCATGTGGCTCATCATCAGAAAGCCGACGGTGTCCATGCCCAGCTCGCGCGCATACTGAATATGCTGGGCCGACACGTCCGCTTCGGTGCAGTGGGTCGCCACGCGCACCACCCGCGCACCGGCCTGGTACGCGTTTTTCAGGTCATGAATCGTGCCGATACCCGGCAGCAACAGCGTGGCGATTTTGGCGTGCTCCACCACGTCCGCCGCCGCTTCAATCCATTCCAGATCGCTGTGCGCGCCAAAGCCGTAGTTAAAGCTGGAGCCCTGTAACCCGTCGCCGTGCGCCACCTCAATGGAATCGACACGCGCATCGTCCAGCGCTTTAGCTATTTGGCGGACGTTTTCCAGCGAATATTGATGACGAATAGCATGCATGCCGTCACGCAAGGTCACGTCAGAGATATAGAGTTTTTTACCGTTCATGCTGCTTCTCCTGCCTGACGCGCGAGTGACTGTGCCATCTTTTCAGCGGTCGCCAGCGCGCTGGAGGTCATAATATCGAGATTGCCCGCGTAGGCTGGCAGGTAGTGCGCCGCACCTTCCACTTCCAGATACACCGCAGTTTTCAGGCCGGAGAACTGGCCAATACCCGGCAGATTCACCGGTTTATCCTGTGGGATGACCTCAAACTGCACGCGCTGTTTCAGGCGGTAGCCCGGCACGTACGCGTGTACCGCCGCTGCCATTTGGTTAATCGACGCCTCAATTTCTGCCTGAGAAGCCTCTTCGCTCAGCACATACACCGTGTCGCGCATCATCAGCGGCGGCTCCGCTGGGTTGAGCACAATAATCGCTTTGCCTTTCTCGGCACCGCCCACCACTTCAATCGCCTTCGAGGTGGTTTCGGTAAATTCATCAATATTGGCGCGCGTGCCCGGTCCCGCGGACTTGCTGGCAATAGAGGCGATAATCTCGGCGTAATACACCCGCGCCACGCGGGACACCGCCGCCACCATCGGGATGGTCGCCTGGCCGCCGCAGGTCACCATATTGACGTTCAGCCGATCCACGTTGGCCTCGAGATTCACTACCGGCACGCAGTACGGGCCAATCGCCGCCGGCGTCAGGTCGATCAGGCGGATCCCCGGCTTAACCGCGCGTAAGGCGGCGTCATTTTTCACGTGCGCACCCGCGCTGGTGGCGTCAAACACGATGTCGATATCGGCAAATTCCGGCATTGCCATCAGCCCCGTTACCCCTTCATGGGTGGTGGCGACGCCCATGCGTCTGGCGCGCGCCAGACCGTCGGATCCCGGGTCGATACCGACCATCACCGCCATCTCAAGCTGCTTGCCGTGACGCAGAATTTTAATCATCAAATCGGTGCCGATGTTACCGGAGCCGATAATGGCGACTTTACGCTTACTCATGACTGACTTCCTTTTGTAACCGCCGCAGAGAACGTGGCGGCGACTGAACCAATACCCTCGATATGGGCCTCAAAACGATCGCCCGCATTTACCGCGACCATCGGGCCTAACGCCCCGGTGAGAATGATGTCTCCGGCGCGTAGCGGCTCGCCGAGGCTGGCCATTTTGCGCGCCAGCCAGACGGCAGCGTTGATCGGATGCCCCAGACATTCGCTGCCGCGCCCGCTGGAAACCTCCTCGTTATTACGCGTCATTTTCATCGTGCAGTTTTTCAGATCTAACCCCGCCGGGCGCTGCGCCGGGCCGCCAACCACGTACACGCCGCAGGAGGCGTTGTCCGCCACGGTATCAACAAATTGAATCGACCAGTCGCGAATACGGCTGCCGACCACTTCCAGTGCGGGCTGCACCCACTCGATGGCGTTAACCAGCTCATCAAACGTGGTGTCGGTCGCAGGCAGGTCGCGGTTCAGCACCAGCGCAATCTCCGCTTCAATCCGCGGTTGCAGCACGCGCTCAAACGGGATGGTGTCGTTATCGCCGTAACACATGTCGGCAAACAGCGTGCCGAAGTCGGGCTGACTGACCCCCAGTTGCTGCTGGACTTTCGGGTGCGTCAGCCCCACCTTACGCCCAACCACGCGACGCCCCTGCGCCACGTCGTGCTGCACGTTGATGTGCTGAATGGCGTAGGCCGCCTCGGCGTTGTCCACACCAATCAATTCGCGCAGCGGGGCAATCGCGACACCCTGCTCCTGTGCCTGGCGTAAATCAGCGGCTAACTGTTCAAGATTACGATTCGTCATTTCCGTTCCTTAAGGTCGCGCGAGGAAGTTCAGCACCAGCTGATTAAAGGCGTCCGCATGTTCCCACTGCGCCCAGTGCCCGCAGTCGCGGTAAATGTGCAGCTCTGAACCCGCAATTCCGGCGAGCAGGCGCAGCCCGGCGTCCATCGGCACGAAGCGATCGTTGCGTCCCCAGACAATCAGAGTCTGGGCTTTGATCTCCGCCAGACGCGGACTAAAGTCCGGGAACTGTTTTGGATTGGCTTCCAGGCTCTGGACAAAGTTTTCCAGGTGATCGCGACGCGACAGCATGTTATTGAGTCGTGCCTCAAACAGCGCGTCGGTCAGGTCGCTGGTGTCGAACACAAAGATGTCCATCATCAACTTCAGATTCTCGATGGTCGGCTCGCGATACAGCTGGTTCAGGCGCTTGATGCCTTCAGTTGGCATCGGCGTAAACAGGCTCATACCGCCCGTCCCACCGCCCATCAGCACCAGCTTGCCCACGCGCTCCGGCCAGCTCAGGGTGAACGCCACGGCGCTGTGGCCGCCCATCGAGTTGCCCAGTAAGTGGACTTGCTGAAGATCCAGCTGATCGACCACACTTTTCAGGATGCGAGCGTTCAGATCTGATCGCGACCCGCGGTTAACGATCCCATCGCTTTTCCCCCAGCCCGGGCAATCCAACAGGATCACCCGGTAACCGGCCTCAACCAGCGGATCGATATTGCGGCTGAAGTTGGCCCAGCCCGTGGCGCCCGGGCCTGATCCGTGCAGCAGCACAACGGTCTCTTCGCCCTGCCCACAGTCATTGACATGTACGCGTAGGGTTTCGCCAGCTTCCTGCACCTCAAGAAAACGGCTGCTGGCGGCTTCGGTTTGCGGTTGGTAAGTCATGATGTTCTCCTGCATGTTCAGTTCTATTTCAGTTCTGTGTGGCGGCGCTCAACGAGCCAAATCCAGCGATCCACTCCGGGATCGGACGGTAGTAACGGCCTTCGCTGCGCCAGTGACCAAAAGCAGAAATAGCGGCGAAGGCGGCAACCCAGGTTTTCACTTCGTGCGTCGATTTGCCCGCCATCGCGGACAGCTCTTCGTTGCTGACGCCGTCCAGTTCCGCCAGACGTCCCTGCTCAAGCAGAGTCATAAAACGGTTATCCCAGACGGGGTTGAGCGGGTGTAGCGTGTTCTGATCTTCAACAAACTTTTCGGCGGCGCTGATCACCCGCTGCTGGCGTAGCTGGCGTTCGTTTTCTGGCAACTGCTTACCGCTGCCAAGCAGACGGTCGCGCATGTGGGCGTCGGCCTTCGCCAGCTCGGGCACCGGCGGCTGGTGCGACAGCCCACCGGAGCCTATAAACAGCACGCGTTTATTTAACGAGCTGGTGAACCGACCAATCGCCTCGCCGAGCAGGCGAGTGCGCTGGAAGCCCGGCAGCGGCGTGGCGACGCCGTTAATAAACACCGGCAATACCGGGACCTTATCCAGCCCGCCGAGCAAAAACTCCAGCGGCTGAGCAAAGCCGTGATCGACCTGCATGTTGTACGACACGGCAAGATCGATGCCGCTTTTCATCACCGCGTGGGCGCAGGCTTCCGCGAGATCCGCCGGCACCGGCAGTTCTCCCGCCGCGCTGCCAAAATCACCGATCGCCGTGGCGCCAATGCCTAAGCAAAACGGCGGCATCACATCGTAGAAAAAACCGTTGTAGTGATCGGGGGCAAACAGCACCACCAGTTCGGGATCGAACGCCGCAATGCGCGCACGGGCGCTGGCGATCACCCCGTTGACCTCGTCGAGCACGGCCTGTGCCGGGTCGACATAGCCCACCAGCGGCGAGTGGGAAAGACAGTGAAGATAAGCGTGCATATCAGGCGACCTTTTCGACAGGAACCGCGACATGAGTGCGGGTGAGCGTCATCACCGACGCCAGTTTATTCAGGGTGCTGCCCAGGGTTTGCGGAATGGCAACCGCAGCAACGAAGCGATCCGGACGCATCACCACCAGCGCGGCGTTATGTTGAGCAAACCACGCGCGCAGGCGATTTTGCGTATCACCAATACGGATAACCCCGTCGTGGTTATCCTGTGAGGTATTGATCTGAGTGTCCGGCACCACCTGGATAAACCGCGTGCCGAGCGCGCGCCACAGCTGGATTTGCTCGTCACTCATACCCCACAGCGGATTACAGCCCCAGCCAATCACCGCAAAATTCGGCCCGATGACGTTGTCGAGCAGCGTCACGTCACCCGTTTCCAGCGTCACCTTTGGCTGAATAAACATCTTGCCGACCGGGGAGGCTTTCGCGTCGCCTTCACGCACCAGCGCCCCGACGTGATATTGCGGCATCGGCTTGAAGCGCATTTCGAGGAAGTAGCGTTTGACCGGCGGAATGTAGTTCAGCAGCCAGGAAATGCCGTCACGCACCGCGCCATGCCAGCGTTTCGGCGGTGCCAGCACGTTGCCCGCAGTCACCGACAAATCAATCATGGCTTTGGCGTGATCGCGGCGTTCCTGCTGGTAGGTGTCCAGCAGCGCATCACCGGCTTTGCCCTCAATGACCAGCGCCAGTTTCCACGCCAGGTTGAAGGCATCGCGCATGCCGCTGTTGTACCCCTGCCCCTGCCAGACCGGCATAATGTGCGCGGCATCGCCCGCCAACAGCACGCGGTCAATACGAAAACGTTCGGCCAGACGGGCGTTATGGGTATACACGCGCTGGCGGATCAGCTCGACGTTGTCCGGGTTCGGCAGCACTTTGCTCAGCAACTGGCGCATATTCTGCGGCTCGCTAAGCTGCGCTTCGGTTTCCCCCGGCATCACCATAAATTCAAAGCGGCGCACCGCGTGCGGCAGTGCGGCGGAGACATACGGACGCACCGGATCGCAGCACAGATACACGTGTGGGGTGCTGAGCGGATCGTTGGCGATATCCACCACAATCCACTGATTTGGCGCGGTTTTACCTTCGAATGGCACATTCAGCGAGCGCCTGACGACGCTGCCGCCGCCGTCGCAGGCCACCAGCCACTGGGCCTGCACCGTTTCACGCTGACCGTCCGGTGCCTTCAGGTTCAGCGTCACTTCGCCATCCTTCTGACTGAACGCCTCCAGCTCGCGAGAGAACAGGCAACGCACGTTGGGAAACCGCGACAGCCCTTCCAGCATCACCGCGTCTACCTGCGGCTGAATAAACGCATTACGGCGCGACCAGCCAAACTCGTCGGTCATCGGCTGGATATCAGCAAAGCAGCGGCCCTTGGGGGTAAGAAAGCGCATCGCATGCCATGGCGTGGTGTGCGGCAGCACGTTATCGACCAGACCGACGGACTGCAGGGTGCGCAGCGCTTCATCGTCAATGCCGATGGCGCGCGGATAGTCGATCAGCGCATCGAGCTTCTCCACCACCAGCACCTCAATGCCCATCTGGCCGAGATAGTTCGCCATCATCAGCCCCACCGGACCGGCTCCGGCAATCGCCACCTGCACGGTGTGTTGCACAGCGGGTTGGATATCCGGGTTTATCGTTGTCATTTCAGAACCTCACTACGCGGACAAAACGTCATGGCAGCCTCTGGAGAGACGCCCTTACTTTGTTAAAAATATGTGAATAATTTTTTATTGTGCGGTCAGTATAGGAGGGTGTTTTTGCGCTACAATCAAAACATGCCTGGATGTGCACTTAGTGCACAACGTTGTTTTACCTGTAGATTTGTCAACGAATATGAAAAATGACGAGAGTACCGAATACAAAACCGTGCGCGGATTAACCCGCGGGTTAATGTTATTAAATATGTTAAACCGGCTCGACGGTGGGGCCAGCGTTGGTCTGCTGGCAGAGTTGAGCGGCCTGCACCGCACCACGGTCAGACGACTGCTGGAAACGTTGCAGGATGAGGGTTACGTCCGGCGCAGCCTGTCCGATGACAGCTTTCGCTTAACCATCAAAGTTCGCCAGCTCAGCGAGGGATTTCGTGACGAGCAGTGGATTTCCGCGCTGGCCGCACCGCTGCTGGGGGATTTACTGCGCGAGGTCATCTGGCCGACCGACGTTTCCACGCTCGACGTCGATGCCATGGTGGTGCGTGAAACCACCCACCGCTTCAGCCGCCTGTCATTTCACCGGGCGATGGTCGGGCGTCGTCTACCGCTTCTGAAAACCGCCTCCGGCCTGACCTGGCTGGCGTTTTGTCCGGAGAATGAACGTCAGAAGCTGATCGAAATACTGGCATCGCGACCGGGAGAAGAATTCCAGCTGGCGCGCGAACCGCTGAAGCTGGACGCCATCCTGACCCGCGCGCGCAAAGACGGTTTTGGACAGAACTATCGCGGCTGGGATCAGGAGGAGAAAATCGCCTCTATCGCCGTGCCAATCCGCAGCGAACAGCGGGTGATCGGCTGCCTGAACCTGGTGTATATGGCCAGTGCGATGACCATCGAACAGGCCGCGGAAAAACACCTTCCGGCCTTACAAAAAGTGGCGAAGCAGATCGAAGACGGCGTGGCGTCGCAGGAGATTTTGGTTGCCGGGAGGTGAGATGGATCACATTTCCCCTCCCCTTCTGATTAAGAGCCACGTTCACTGCGCAATGTGTCGTCGTTATCTGCCAGCAGAGACGTTCGCGATTTACCGTTTCTGATTTTTCCATCAATACCAGGTTGAGGTTTACCAAACAGATAGCCTTGTGCGAAATCGCAGCCCAGAGCCTGAAGACTTTCCAGTTGTTCCTGCGTTTCAACCCCTTCTGCAACCGCCTTCATATTGAGAGATTTCGCCATACCGGTGATAAGTTTGATGATGTTAAGGGCGTCTTCCTGTGTAGATATCGAATGCACAAAGGACTTGTCTATTTTGATTTTATCGAAGGCAAGCCTGCTCAGCCGCGAAAGCGAAGAGTATCCCGTACCAAAATCATCAATGGAGATTTTCACGCCCAGGGCTCTGAGCCTGTTAAGCGTATTCATCGGCGTATTGCTGTCAGTAAAGAGAGAGGATTCCGTCACTTCCAGTTCAAGACGGTCAGCCGGAAGTCCTGTTTCTTTCAGAATAGACAACACTATTCCGGCAAAGGCTTTGCTGCTTAGCTGGACAGGCGAGACATTGACTGAAATTTTAACCGGAACCGCCCAGGAAGCCGCTTCCCTGCAGGCCATTTCAAGCACCGATTTCCCCATCTCATTAATCATTCCTGTTTTTTCAGCAACAGGAATAAAGCTATCCGGCGACAACAGGCCTTTAAGAGGATGTATCCAGCGGATAAGGGCTTCATAGCTGTAAATTTCCCTGCTGAAAGAATCTACAATCGGCTGGTAATAAACCACAAATTCTTTATTCGCTATCGCCATCGCCATATCATGCTCAAGGGTTCTGCTTTCTTGCAACTTATCTAACATGCGTTGCCGAAAGACTTTTATCTTACCAGACCCTTCTTTTTTGGCTTCATATAGGGCGAGATCGGCAAATTTATAAAGATAGTCGGAGCGGCGTTCAGTTTCGGAAATAACAATGCCAACGCAGGTGGTAATGTTGATAATCGTGTTATAAATCGTGTAGGGCTGGTTGATAAAATCACATACTTTTTGCGCGCGAGAAACAGCATGACTCTCAGTCAGACCTGTCGAGAGAAACGCAAACTCATCCCCACCTAAGCGATAAAGCGTATCTGAAGTCAGGCTCATCGAAACCAGGCGATGGGATATCTGACGTAACAATGAATCACCGACATCATGACCATACGTATCATTGACCTCTTTGAATCGGTCTAAATCGAACAACATCACTGTCACAGAACTACTATTCTTTTCTGCCGTCTCGATGGTTTTATTTAAATCTTCCCAAAAAAGCTGGCGGTTATTCATCTCGGTAAGAGAATCATGGTAAACGTCATATTCCAGTTTTGTATTCTGGATTTGCAGTTTTTCTTTAGATTTCTGCAATTCTTCAGCAAGACGCTTAACCTGAAGATGCGCCTGCAAAATATTTCTGTTCTGATAGAATATCAGCACGCCCAGTATCGCACTCAGTATGATCAGCAGTACTGAGATCGCTGAATAAATATAGTACAGCGCTTGAATTTTGAGGTTTGTACTATTAATCGAGTTAACATCTTTATTTAGCGCACCGGATGAAAGACGACCTAGCGGCGCATCCAGCGCATGCATTTTTTTCAAGTATGTCTGGAGCTCTGGACGATTCATTTTCTCAAGATGAACATCCAGATAGTTAAGTGTGTTTTCCAGTTGTAAAGCCAGTTCACCATGCGCTTCATTATTTTGTATATAATGCCCCAACTCACCTTCTTTCATTAAATCATTCTGGCTGAGCATGATGTCGAGGCGCAGACGTACATCATCGAGGTTCATAGAATCATCGATAGTGTAAAGACCAAGCCATGACTCAAAACGGTAGTATTCTGATACCAGTTGTGCAGCGGACCATGAATCGGTGTAGTGAGTCAGTTTCTGTAACTCTTGTTGCCGTTCATGCACGAGGTAAGAGATATACCCGGTAGATATAAAAAGAGAAAATATGATGCCCGCCAGTATTCTGTTCATGATGTTCTTCTGAACTCCTACTCAATATTCATTCTGCTGACCTGCCATGCTGAGCGTGCATAAAAAACCTGATTATTCAGTTCAGGCATGCTGTCATAGGGGTACACAATGAATAAGGGACCTTTATCACGGACGCGAATGTATTTTTCGTTGATTTTTACAGCAAGGATAACATTATATTTTTTGAAATCACTGAGTGGGATAACCGTGGTGTAGTCATTGAGCGCGGTGACCTTAACCACAGAACCTTTCGCGCCAACATAATCCATCAGCTTTTGCAGTGGAATACCCGTAAAGGTAGTGCGTCCATTATACCAGGGCGAGGTGGTCTGGAAACTGACCATGCCCAGTTTCTCAAGGCTGGCAATATCAAAAACGGCTTTCCCGTCTTCATTTGTATTTTCTATATTACCGGACAACGTTAAAAGGGCTTTACCGGCAGGTTTAGAAAGTTCACCCGCCCAGAGCTGTGTGGAGACGACAAAGCTTAACAACATAACAATTAATCGCATTTTAACCTCGCCTGCCGACCGGATGTAAACGAATTATAATTTAGTTATAATGCTATTTACATATGCTGCCTGGATATTATTGGTGCAGTAAACCCATTCACATTTTAAATCATCAAAATCAACAGGTTAGCCATCACTCCATTTTTATACTAATTAATAGCTCAGACAATGTCCGCCTGCCACCATGCAGGCCAAAAAAAAACCGAAACCCCGCTCATAAAATGAGCAGGATTTCGGCACACGTTCAGCCTGGAGCGCTTTAGACTTTAAGCAGCTTTACCGTTTCTTCGATGTCTATCTCATCTTCCGAGAAGATCAGCGTCGTACCCTGGAAAGTAGTGATGGCCAGCTTTTTCAGCGAACGCATTTCGCCAGGCTTGACGTCTGACTTCGGCTTAATGCTGTTCATCAGCGCGCCCACGGACAGCACCGCATTTTCTTTATCAATGCGGGTTTCAACCGGCACTTCTTCGCTATACACCACCCAGGACTTGATCGCCGTGAGTTTCAGGCGCTCACCCGCGATATAGATGTATTTGCTGTCGGGCACCACTTTCACCGCATAGGCAGACAGGCCTTTGTTGTTAGTGGTCGGCTCGAAGGTCACCGCCGCGTCTTTCTTGATCAGCTCAGGATTAGCAACCTTAATCACATGAAAATAGCGGTTATCGCCGTTTTCATCTTTGATAAATCCAAAGCCTTTATCTTTAAACCACGTTGTGATTGTTCCGTTCATTGCTGTTTCCGCCTGATTAAAACGTCATACTCGTAAAATTTGCGCGCAGTGTAAAACATCGGCCACGTCTTTGGCTACTCGTTGCCCCAGCGGTTGAGGAACCCGGCGATATCATCGATACGCTGTACGTCGATCCCGGCCACGGTTGCCATCTCCTGCTGCGCGTCTTCGCCGATCTCTTCGTTGTTCATCAAACGGACGATCAGCTGCTGGAAGTAGTGCGCCAGCGCGTCGCGTTCTGCGTCGCTAACCTGCTTTGCGGCCTCGGTCGCGTACTCGTCGGCGATATCATAATATTTTAGCGGAATGTCGTTGTTCATCAGGTGCTCCGGGGTGAATGCGTGTGCCAGCAGTTGTCTGCCGCGTCTGGGGTGAATGATAGCATTCTTATTTCACCGTTAGCGATCTGTTTTATTGACTGCAATATGTTTCATATATCCGCAGGTAAAATAGTGTAGTAACGCAGGGACAATCAGATTATTTTAAGTCTAACACTCTCAATAATTCGAGTTGTACGAAGGTGATAAGTGGTCATCCAACGATGAGGCTATTGCGGAAATATCAATAGAACACCAGTAATGAAAGATTGCATTGTTATTATATCAAAATACACGAGAGAATTATCGGGTTACCTTATAGGAGTTAACGTGGTTAATATAAATAACGATTCCTCTGTAGGCCTGATAAGCGAAGCGCCATCAGGCCGTGGCTCGCAGCCTCTCGTTGCCGGATGACGGGCAAGCGCTGTATCCGGCCCGTACACAACTACGCATGTCAGAGATACTGTTTTTTCCCTAACAGATCTCGATTGTAGTTGCACTCCGGTAAAGATTTCATTTCCGGAGAGGCGTCTTTACTCAGATCAACAATTCGAACGTCGTTATTGTCATTACTAATTTCGTACGTATGACCTTTATTAGCAAGGAACGAACCTGAATAGGTTTGTCCCAGGTCGATACCATGCATGCTGCGCTCTTCCCGCTTCCACCATACTTTATAGGTGAACCCAGGTTGGATGGTATATTCCTGATAGCTTTTGGCCGCAAAATCAGCGGAAGGCGGCGCAATGCCATTAACAGCCTTAGAGGTTCTAACTTTAATACCAACAATGGCAACTTTCGATGTTATTCCATACGCTTTTTCTGACTTCCAACAGTTCCCGGCAGGGATCTGTTTTTCTATTCTGTACGGCGTAGGTTGCAACGTATTTTCAACACGTATGTAAGCCGCATCACTGCCGGTATAATCGGGTAGCGTATCAGAAAAATCAACGCTACATCCCGTCAGAACCATGGTCGTTAATAAAATACTTAAGCCTTTAATCATTCGTCATACTCCCTGTTTTTTGAGTACTTCTCTGTCAGTCCTGCAGAAATATACCGACTACAGATTATCGGCAGTAGCCGAAAAATAATTAATTATGATATCACCAGCAATAAGGGTCAGCGATTGGCCCAATCCCATCGCTAGTCGCCCATTTGCCCACATTCATCTTCTGGACAACACTCCAGGATGACACCACTGACCCAACACGTGGAGCAAACACCATGAACATCACGCAAATCCGTAATGCCACACTGCACATCACCTTTGGCGGCAAGACCTTCCTCGTTGATCCAATGCTGGCCCCGAAAGGTGCGTATCCGGGTTTTGCCGGAACGGCGCGCGCAGAGATCCGCAATCCGACCGTGGAGCTGCCCGTTGACATCGACACCCTGCTTAACGTCGATGCGCTGATCGTCACCCATCTGCATGAAGATCACTGGGACGAGGTTGCCGCGCGCGTTGTGCCGAAAGACAAGCCGATCTACGTACAAAATGATCAGGATGCGCAGGTGCTGCGAGGACAGGGGTTCACCCAACTGAGCGTATTGACAGAAAATACCGCGCTGGGGGACATCACCCTGCGTAAAACCGGCGGCCAGCACGGGTCGGATCGCGCCTACGCCGTGCCGCAAATGGCAGAACGCCTGGGTGACGCCTGCGGAGTTATCTTCCAGCATGCAGCAGAAAAAACGCTGTATCTGGTTGGCGATACTATCTGGCGCGATGAGGTAGAGGCCAATATGCAGACCTTCCAGCCTGATGTCGTGATACTGAACGCCGGTTTTGCCCACGTCATCGGCTTTGGGCCGATCATTATGGGCGCGGAAGATGTGCTAAAAACCCACTTTGTGCTGCCTGAAGCGCAGATTGTGGCGACCCATATGGAGGCCATTAACCACTGCCTGCTGACGCGCGCGGCGCTAAAAGAATATGCGTTCGACAACCAGATTGCGCAATTCGTCAACGTGCCTGAAGATGGGGAAACCCTGACCTTTTAATGCCAACAGAGGAATCGTATGCGCCCGCTTACCGTCGCCATTGTCGCCGTGGAAGATTTCAGCCCGTTTCATTTTTCGGTGCCGTGCATAGTTTTCAGTGACAAAATGGCGGCGAAAAAGCACTTTGAGGTGCAGATATGTGCCGAAAAGCCCGGTATCGTCTCTTCGCAGGATGGCTTCTCCGTCACCGCCTCTCACGGTTATGAGGCGGTGACGGCAGCCGATATTGTGGTGGTCCCCTACTGGGGCACTACCGGGCATCGCCCGCCGCAGGGTCTGCTCAATGCCCTCAATTGCGCGCGGCAAAACGGCGCACAGATTGTCGGGCTGTGTCTGGGCGCGTTTGTCCTCGGCTACGCGGGCCTGTTAGACGGAAAGCGGGCCGCGACGCACTGGGAATTTGAGCAAGATTTTCAGACGCGCTTCCCGGCGGCGCGTCTGGATGTCAACGCCCTGTACGTTGATGACGACGGTATTATTACCTCGGCTGGTACCGCCGCTGCACTGGATTGCTGCTTGTACGTCATCCGCCAGCACTTTGGCAGCACGGTAGCGAACCAGATTGCCCGACGGATGATTGTGCCACCGCACCGCGAAGGGGGACAGGCGCAGTTTATTGAGCAGCCGGTGGCGAAAAATACCCAGGATCAGCGCATTAACACCCTGCTCGATTATTTACGCCAGCACCTCCACGAGCATCATAACCTCGACACGCTGGCGCAGCGGGTGATGATGAGCCGTCGCACCCTAACCCGCCATTTTATGAAGGCCACCGGGTCAAGCGTGGCTGAATGGCTTATTACCGAGCGCCTGCGACGCAGCCAGGAGCTGCTGGAGTCCAGTTCGTTGCCCGTCGAACGTATTGCTGAACAGGTCGGTTTTCTCTCTCCGGTCACCTGGCGCCAGCATTTTAAAGCCCACTTCGGCGTCAGCCCGGCTGAATGGCGCAAGACCTTCCGCGGCGTAGCGTAAACAGGCTCAGCCTCTTTTTTGCGCCAGCCACACCGTATGCCCGGTGCACTGTGGGTCTTCCATGATCACGTCAATAACCTCAAAGCCGTGCGCGGACAACAATGCACGGTATTCGTCGGGCGCAAGGCTTGCATGAAACAGCGGCTCACCTTCAAATTGCCCCATTGCGATGCCGTTTCCGGTACCGCTGGTGAACATCAGCGCGCTGCCGGGATGACTGAGCTGGTCAAAGATCGGGAACATCCGGTGTTGGTCCTGCTGGGGTAAATGGAAAAAGCTGTCCCACGCAATCAGGCCATCAAAGGTGTCATCAAAGGTGTCATCAAGCGCGAGCTCGCGCATATCCTGCTCCAGCCAGCACTGGTCGGGAAAAGATTGCCGGGCGCGCGCCAGCATCGCCGCGGAACCATCCACTCCAGTTAGGTGAAAGCCTTGCCGGATAAAATACCCGGCAATCGGCTGACCGTTCCCACAGCCGATATCCACAATACTGCCCTTCCCGCCCAGTACCGCGATGAACTTATCCAGCCACGGTTTTTCAAACAGCGTGCGTGAACGCTGGCTGGCAAAGGCATCAGCATGGCGTCGGTAGATAGACAGAATGTTCTGGGCCGCAGAGTCGCTCACGATTTCCTCACTGTTTTACTCGTTCTGCCATCATGTTAAGCATAAAGACGCCATGCCCGCTATCACGCGTCACTGGCCCTGGAATGCGCCTCGCAGAACCCAACCACAAATACGCCAAAACCCTACGTGCTGTGGCATGATAGCGCGTAGATAACGTAATGAAGGGTGAAGAATGTGAAACCGGTAACGCTATACGATGTGGCAGACCATGCAGGTGTCTCTTACCAGACCGTCTCGCGCGTCGTGAATCAGGCCAGCCACGTTTCCGCCAAAACCCGTCAGAAAGTTGAGGCCGCGATGGCGGAGCTCAATTACATCCCCAACCGCGTTGCCCAGCAGTTGGCCGGTAAACAAACGCCATTGATTGGCGTGGCGACGGCGAACCTTGCCCTGCACGCGCCCTCGCAAATCGTTGCGGCTATAAAATCCCGTGCCGACCAGTCCGGGGCCAGCGTGGTGATCGCCATGGTCGAGCGTAGCGGCGTAGACGCCTGCAAAGCTGCGGTGCATAACCTGCTCTCCCAGCGGGTGACCGGGCTTATCATCAACTATCCGCTGGATGAAGACGACGCAATTGCCGTCGCCGCCGCCTGCGGTACGGTACCGGTGCTGTTTCTGGACGTCTCTGACCAGTCGCCGGTTAACAGCGTGATTTTCTCCCATGATGACGGCGCACGCCTCGGCGTTGAGCACCTGGTCCAGCACGGGCATCAGCGTATCGCCCTGCTGGCCGGACCGCACAGCTCAGTCTCGGCGCGGTTACGGCATGCGGGCTGGCATAAGTATCTGACGCACTATCAGCAGCAACCCGTCGCGGAACTGGAAGGCGACTGGAGCGCAATGTCCGGCTTTACACAAACCATGCAGATGCTGAACGACGGCGTCATCCCGACCGCCATGCTGGTTGCCAACGATCAAATGGCGCTGGGCGCGATGCGGGCCATCAGCGAGTCCGGCCTGCGGGTGGCGACCGATATCTCGGTGATTGGCTACGACGATACCGAAGACAGCTCCTGTTATATCCCGCCACTCACGACCATCAAGCAGGATTTTCCGACGCTCGGGCAAACCAGCGTCGATAAACTGCTGCAGCTTTCACAGGGGGGTGAGAGCCTCGGCAATCAACTCCTGCCGGTGACGCTGGTCGAGCGTAAAACGGTGCTGCCCCCGAACAGACAACAGGCAACGCCGCAGGCGCTGGCGGAGTCGCTGATGCAGCTGGCACGTCAGGTTTCTCGGCTGTAACGTCTCCACAGCGAGCGCTCACATCTGCTGTTACTGAGCTGAATTACTGTGAGTCAGCTCACTGATTACCCACCCCATCCTTTACAGGATAATCTCAATCCTCGTATGTTCAGTTAAATTGTGAGCGGATAACAAATTTACACAGGATACTGCCATGACCCTGAACACGGATTCACTCGCCGCCGTACTGGCACGTCGCGACTGGGAAAACCCCGGCGTCACTCAGCTTAATCGTCTTGAAGCGCACCCGCCGTTTTGCAGCTGGCGTTCTGCGCAGGACGCCCATAACAACCAGCGTTCGGCACAGTTACAGTCACTGAACGGTGAGTGGAAGTTTGCCTGGTTTGCCTCACCTGAAGCGGTGCCGGAAAGCTGGCTTGCGGGCGATTTGCCGCAGGCCGATAGCGTAACCGTACCGTCTAACTGGCAAATGGACGGTTACGACGCGCCGATCTACTCCAACATTACCTACCCGTTCCCGGTCAATCCACCGCACGTTCCAACGGAGAATCCGACAGGATGTTACTCGCTCACATTCAAAGTGGATGCCGCGTGGCGACAGACGGGACAGACGCGCATTATTTTTGACGGCGTGAACTCAGCGTTTCATCTGTGGTGCAATGGCCGCTGGGTCGGCTACGGGCAGGACAGCCGCCTGCCGTCCGAGTTTGATCTCAGTGATTTCCTGAGCGACGGCGAAAACCGTCTGGCGGTGATGGTGCTGCGCTGGAGCGACGGCAGCTATCTGGAAGATCAGGACATGTGGCGCATGAGCGGTATCTTCCGCGACGTCTCGCTGCTGCATAAGCCGGACACGCAGATCCGCGACCTGCGTATCCACACCCGTTTTAACGATGATTTCAGCCGCGCGGTGCTGGAAGCCGACGTCAGAATGGCGGGCGAGCCGCACGATGATTTACGCGTGACGCTGCAACTGTGGCAAGGCGATACGCTGACCGGTGAAGCCACTTCGCCTTTTGGTAGTGAGATTATTGATGAGCGCGGCGCGTATGCCGATCGTACCACTCTGCGCCTGAACGTTGAACGTCCGGCGCTGTGGAGTGCTGAAACCCCGAATCTGTACCGCGCGGTAGTGCTGCTACATACCGCCGACGGCACGTTGATTGAAGCCGAAGCCTGCGACGTTGGCTTCCGCCAGGTCAGCATTGAAAACGGTCTGCTGTTGCTCAATGGGCAGCCGCTGCTGATCCGCGGCGCCAACCGTCATGAACATCACCCACAAAACGGTCAGGTGATGGATGAAGAAACGATGGTGCAGGACATCGTCCTGATGAAGCAAAACAACTTTAACGCCGTGCGCTGCTCGCATTATCCAAACCATCCGTTGTGGTACACCTTGTGCGACCGCTACGGCCTGTACGTGGTGGATGAAGCCAATATCGAAACCCACGGCATGGTGCCGATGAACCGCCTGAGCGATGACCCCACCTGGCTACCGGCGATGAGCCAGCGCGTGACGCGCATGGTGCAGCGCGACCGCAACCATCCGAGCATTATTATCTGGTCACTGGGCAACGAATCCGGGCACGGCGCAAATCACGACGCTCTCTACCGTTGGCTGAAATCCGAAGACCCGTCCCGCCCGGTGCAGTACGAAGGCGGCGGGGCGGATACCGCTGCGACCGACATTATTTGCCCAATGTATGCCCGCGTTGACCAGGACCAACCCTTCCCGGCGGTACCGAAATGGTCTATCAAAAAATGGCTGTCGATGCCCGGCGAGCAGCGCCCGCTGATCCTCTGCGAATACGCTCACGCGATGGGGAACAGCCTCGGCGGTTACGCCAAATACTGGCAGGCGTTCCGTCAGTATCCGCGCCTGCAGGGTGGGTTTGTCTGGGACTGGGTCGATCAGTCGCTGACAAAATATGACGACAACGGCAACCCGTGGTCAGCCTACGGCGGCGATTTTGGCGACACGCCGAATGACCGTCAGTTCTGCATAGACGGGCTGGTGTTTGCCGATCGCACACCGCATCCGTCCCTGTATGAAGCCAAACACGCGCAGCAGTTTTTCCAGTTTACGCTGTTGTCAGGCAACGAGCGCCAGATTGAAGTGCGCAGCGAATACTTGTTCCGCCGCAGCGATAACGAAATCCTGCACTGGTCTCTCGCTCAGGACGGCAATCTGCTGGCCACCGGCGAGGTCACGCTGGATATCGCCCCACAGGGTTGTCAGCGGGTTACCCTGCCGGACCTCCCCATGCCGGACACCGCCGGTCATCTGTGGCTGACAGTGCGCGTGGAACAACCTCAGGCCACCACATGGTCAGACGCCGGGCATATCAGCGCCTGGCAGCAATGGAAGCTGGAAGAGAAACTCAGCCTGACGTTTCCCCCACGCGCCAGCGCCGCGCCACAGCTCACCGTCAGTGACGATACATTTGCGGTGACCGTCAGCGATAAACGTTGGGAATTCTGCCGCCAGTCGGGCCTACTGACGCAATACTGGATCGGCGGTGATACGCAGCTGTTAAGCCCGCTCATTGACCAGTTCACCCGTGCGCCGCTGGATAACGACATTGGCGTCAGCGAAGTGACGCGCATCGACCCTAACGCCTGGGTCGAACGCTGGAAAGCCGCCGGCCACTATCGCGCAGAGCCTCAGCGGGTGTTGTGCGAAGCCGAATCCCTGTCGGAAAGCGTGCTGATTACCACCGCGCACGCCTGGCAGTATCAGGGCGAAACGCTGTTTATCAGCCGCAAGTCCTACCGTATCGACGGCCATGGCAAGATGCATATCACGGTGGATGTCGATGTCGCCAACGGAACGCCGCACCCGGCACGTATCGGCCTCTGTTGCCAGCTGGCGCAGGTTGCCGAACGCGTAAACTGGTTAGGTCTCGGCCCGCATGAGAACTACCCGGATCGCCTGAGCGCGGCCTGTTTTGACCGTTGGGATCTGTCGCTGGATGAGATGTACACCCCTTACGTCTTCCCGAGCGAAAACGGCCTGCGCTGCGGTACGCACGAGCTGCGCTACGGGGCACATCAGTGGTGTGGTGACTTCCAGTTCAACATCAGCCGCTACAGCCAAAAACAGTTAATGGAAACCAGCCATCGCCATCTGCTGTCGCCGGAGGCGGGAACCTGGCTCAATATTGACGGCTTCCATATGGGCGTCGGCGGGGATGATTCGTGGAGCCCTTCCGTTTCCCCGGAGTTTCTGCTGAGCGCAGGGCGTTATCACTACCAGGTTATCTGGGGCTAAACATATTGCCGGATGGCGCGACACGTATCCGACCTACAGGGCATATATTTCCAGCCTTTGGACGGGTACTACTGGTTTAAGTTATGCGGGAAAAAACCGCTTTTATACCGCTATGGTAAAACAGGATGGTAAGCCAGGTCGTAATATGAGCAGAAAGACAAAGATGGTAATGGCGCTACTTATCAGCGTATTACTTTCAGGATGTGGCAGCATTAATGCACGCACGGAAGATGGGGATTCTAATACCTATTACGTCGGTACTCAGAGCGACATTGCGAAAATAAAAAATCCGGGCAGTTATGATTTTAACTATTTCGATTTAGCGCTGTTATTTGTCGATGTGCCGTTATCTTTTGTTGCCGATACGCTATATACGCCGTTTGATTATTATCACGGACCGTATAAGAAAACGCATTAAATCGTAGGCCCGGTAAGCATCGCGCTACCGGGCCGTTTAACGGGGATTATTCTTCGATTGCCTGGCGGATTTGCTGCAACGACGCGGGATCG
Source organism: Citrobacter sp. wls711 (assembly GCF_005281055.1). Taxonomy (NCBI): domain Bacteria; kingdom Pseudomonadati; phylum Pseudomonadota; class Gammaproteobacteria; order Enterobacterales; family Enterobacteriaceae; genus Citrobacter; species Citrobacter sp. wls711. Next base: position 416,397 of record NZ_SZXC01000007.1, read on the forward strand.
TCGATGGTGGTCAGATCGCCGGGATCGCGGCCTTCACAGATCGCCTGGATCGTACGCCTCAGCATCTTGCCCGATCGCGTCTTCGGCAGTTGTGACACAAACCAGACATGTGCCGGACGGCCAAAGTTACCAATCTGGCTGTCCACCAGCGCCATAATCGCCTTCTCTTCTGAATGCGCAATGTCGCGGTCTTCCAGACTGTCACTCTGTTTCGGGATAACAAACGCCACCGCCACCTGCCCTTTCAGCGCATCTTTCACGCCGACCACCGCCACTTCCGCGACGTTCGGATAGCTGGAAATACTCTCCTCTATCTCACGGGTGCCTAGCCGGTGTCCGGCCACGTTTATCACATCATCGGTGCGGCCTAAGATGAAGTAATAGCCGTCGGCGTCGCGGATCCCCCAGTCGAAGGTGGCGTAAACCTGGCGGGAGAACAGCGACCAGTAGGTGTTCACAAACCGTTCGTCATCGCCCCAGATGGTCTGAATACAGCCCGGTGGCAGCGGCCCTTCAATCACCAGCATACCCTTTTCGTTCGCTTCGCAGGGTTCACCGGTCACTTCGTTGAGCAACTGCACGTTGTAGCCATACATCGGCACACCGGGGCTGCCCAGACGCGACGGCCTGTCGTCCACGCCACGGGCAATTGCCATAATCGGCCAACCGGATTCAGTCTGCCAGTAGTTGTCGATCACCGGCACGCCCAGCGTTTGGGTTACCCAACTCGCAGTCGGTTCATCCAGCGGCTCGCCCGCCAGATACAGCACCTCCAGCGAGGAGAGATCGTGATTGCGGATCTGCGCGGTCGGGAACTTCTTCAGCACGCGAATGGCGGTCGGCGCAGAGAACATTCTGCTGACCTGATATTTTTCGACAATCTTCCACCACACGCCGCAGTCCGGGTACGTCGGCAGCCCTTCGTACACCACCGTCGCCATCCCCGCCAGCAGCGGGGCATAAACGATGTAGGAGTGTCCGACCACCCAGCCGATATCCGAGGCACAGAAGAACACGCCGCCCGCTTTGCCGCCAAAGATGGTCTCCATCGACGTCGCCAGCGCCACCGCATAGCCGCCAACGTCACGCTGCACGCCCTTCGGCTTGCCGGTCGTACCGGAGGTGTAGAGTATGCAGGAGGTTTCGTTCGACTCCAGCCACACCACCGGCACGCGCGCCCCAAGATGCTGCTGGCGCAGCGCGGCAAAATCGAGATCGCGCCCCTCGACCCGCGCCATTTTCGCCAGCCCACGATCGACCAGTACCACGTGGTGCGGCTGATGCTGCGCCTGGTCAATAGCCTCATCGAGCAGCTTTTTATACGGCAGGATCTTGCCCCCGCGCGCCCCGGCATCCGCCGACACGATGACCTTCGGTCGGGCATCGTCGATTCGCGCCGCCACGCTGTGCGAGGCGAAGCCGCCGAACACCACCGAGTGGATCGCGCCAATGCGTGCACAGGCCAGCAGTGTAATGTGTGCCTCGGCGATCATCGGCATATATACCAGCACCCGATCGCCACGCTGCACGCCCAGCGACAGCAGCATAGCGGCCGTCACGTTGACTTCGTCATACAGCTGACGAAAGGTAAACGTGCGCTCTTCTTCGGTTTCCGAGGAAACAGCAATCAGCGCCAGCGCATCGGGCTGCTTCTCCAGCCAGCGGTCGATGGCGTTATGGCACAGATTGGTCGTCCCACCGCAAAACCAGCGCGCAAACGGCGGATGGCTATGGTCCAGCACCTGAGTGAACGGCTGCTGCCAGTCAATACGCTGGGCCTGCTCGGCCCAGAATGACTCAGGTTGAGTGATAGATCGTTGATAAAACTCGCTAAAAGACATAATGCTCTCCTGTTGAACTTACGCCTAATGAGTCAGGTTTTAGATAATGAACAAATCCATGTACTCATTAACCGGCATCTGTTCCAGGCGAGTTCTGTCCAGGGAAACATCCAGAATGCGCTGTTGTTGGCGGGTCGGGAACTGGCGCGCCAGGTTGATTTTGAATTTCTCAACCAGCTTCGGCATGCCGTCAGTCCGACGACGCGCGTGGCCGATCGGGTATTCCACCACCTCTTCGTCAAAACGGGAGCCGTCGGTAAACTCCAGGGTGATAGCGTTGGCGATGGCGCGTTTTTCCGGGTTGTGATAATCGGCGGTAAAGGCCGGATCTTCGAAGCAGTTAATCTTCTCTCGCAGCGCGTCGATGCGTTTATCCTGCGCCACACCGTCTTCATAATCAGCCGCCGTCAGGCGTCCGAACAGCAGCGGGACCGCCACCATGTACTGGATGCAGTGGTCGCGATCCGCCGGGTTATCCAGCGGGCCTTTTTTGTCGATGATGCGAATGCAGGCTTCGTGTGTACGAATCGTCACTTTTTCGATATCGGCAGCCGTCTTACCGGCAGCCAGCAGTTTTTCATGCAGCGTCATGGCGGCTTCTACTGCGGTCTGGGAGTGGAACTCAGCCGGGAAGGAGATTTTAAACAGCACGTTTTCCATCACGTAAGAGCCGTACGGACGCTGGAAGCGGAACGCTTCTCCTTTGAAGGAGACATCATAGAAGCCCCAGGTTTTCGCCGTCAGCGCAGACGGATACCCCATCTCGCCGGTTTTGGCCATCAGCGCCAGACGCACCGCCCGGGATGTGGCATCCCCCGCCGCCCAGGATTTACGCGTACCGGTATTCGGCGCATGACGATAGGTTCGCAGCGACTGTCCGTCGACCCACGCCAGCGAAACCGCGTTGAGGATCTCATCGCGGGTCAGTCCCAGCATCTCGGCGACTACGGCGGTCGAGGCCACTTTCACCAGCAGAACGTGGTCCAGGCCGACGCGGTTAAAGGAGTTTTCCAGCGCGATACAGCCCTGAATTTCATGGGCCTTGATCATACCGGTCAGCACGGTTTTCATCGTCAGCGGCGCTTTAGCCGCGGCTACCGCATTGCGCGACAGCCAGTCAGCGGTAGCCAAAATCCCGCCAAGGTTATCGGAAGGATGGCCCCATTCCGCGGCAAGCCAGGTGTCGTTGAAGTCCAGCCAGCGGATCATCGCGCCAATGTTAAACGCTGCCTGCACCGGGTCGAGCTGAAACTGGGTGCCCGGCACGCGAACACCGTTCGGCACCACCGTCCCCGGGACAATCGGCCCCAGCAGTTTTTTACAGGCCGGATATTCCAGCGCTTCCAGCCCGCAGCCGAGGGTGTCGAGCAGACAATAATGGGCGGTGTCATACGCCACCGTCGAGGTGATGGCGTAATTCATCACGTAATCAACGATATCAACGATTTCACGGTCAAATTCAGGGCGAACATTCGAAATATGAGCGGACATAGGGTACGTTTCCTGTTTTTATCTTTAGAGGTTTTGCATTAGCAACGCTTTTCAATAGCGACAAATACGCGATCTTCCGGGCCGGTGTAGTTGGCGGAAGGCCGGATGATTTTATTATCCTGGCGCTGTTCAATGATGTGCGCCGCCCAGCCGGTGACGCGGGCGATGACAAACAGCGGGGTGAACATTTCGGTCGGGACGCCCATCATGTTGTAGGAAACCGCCGAGAACCAGTCGAGGTTCGGGAACATCTTTTTGGTATCCCACATCACGGCTTCCAGACGGTCGGCGATGTTGTACATTTTCAGCGAACCGCCTTCCTGGGAAAGCTGCTTCGCCACGCGCTTGATCACCTGATGCCGCGGGTCAGCAAGGGTGTATACCGGGTGACCAAAGCCAATCACCACTTCTTTGTTTTCTACACGTTTACGGATATCAGCTTCGGCTTCATCCGGGGTTTCGTAGCGCTGCTGAATTTCCAGCGACACTTCGTTGGCCCCGCCGTGTTTCGGACCGCGTAGCGCGCCAATGGCGCCGATAATCGCGGAATACATATCCGATCCGGTTCCCGCAATCACCCGTCCGGTAAAGGTTGAGGCATTGAATTCGTGTTCGGCATACAGCACCAGCGAGATGTGCATCGCTTTTTCCCAACTGGCCGACGGTTTTTCGCCGTGCAGCAGGTGCAGGAAATGACCGCCAATGGAATCGTCATCGGTTTCCGGTTGGATACGCTCACCGTTGTGGCTGTAGTGATACCAGTACAGCAGGATCGAGCTGAGCGAGGCCAACAGTTTATCGGCAATGTCGCGCGCGCCGGAGACGGTATGCCCCTCTTTTTCCGGCAGCGTGCAGCCCAGCGCAGAAACGCCGGTACGCATCACGTCCATCGGGTGTGAAGCGGCAGGCAACGCTTCCAGAACGGTACGCACGTTTGCCGGGAGGCCACGCAGCGCTTTTAATTTAACCTTGTAGGCGTTGAGTTCATCGCGGGTGGGTAATTTTCCGTGGATCAGCAGGTGCGCCACTTCTTCAAATTCGCACTGTTGCGCGAGGTCGAGAATATCGTAGCCACGATAGTGTAAATCGTTACCGCTTTTACCTACGGTGCACAGGGCGGTATTGCCGGCGGTCACGCCGGACAGCGCGACCGATTTTTTCGGCTTAATAACATTCGTACTATTTTGCAGGATCGTTGTGTCGCTCATGTTGTCCTCGTTATTTTTATATATAGGGTATTGAGGGTATGCATCGCGTCGTACGTTGTAGGCCGGATAAACGTAGTGCCATCCGGCATTGCCTGATGGCGGCTGCGCCTTATCAGGCCTACGGCTTCGTGGCGTACAACGCGTCGAGTTTCTCTTCGAACTGGTAGTAGTTGATGCTTTCGTACAGCTCGTTGCGCGTCTGCATGATGTCGATAACGTTCTTCTGCGTGCCTTCCTGGCGCAGCACGTTGTACACCTGCTCGGCGGCACGGTTCATGGCGCGAAATGCCGACAGCGGATACAGCGCCATTGCCACGTTCGCACTGCGCAACTCATCGGTGGTGAACAACGGCGTTGCGCCAAATTCAGTAATGTTGGCAAGGATCGGTACCTGCACGGCATCGGCAAATTGGCGGTACATTGCCAGCTCCGTAATGGCTTCCGGGAACAGCATGTCAGCACCTGCTTCGACATACGCCTGCGCACGATCGATAGCGGCATCTAACCCTTCCACCGCCAGCGCATCGGTTCGCGCCATGATGACAAAGTTCGGATCGGTACGCGCATCCACCGCCGCACGGATCCTGTCAACCATCTCTTCTTTAGAGACGATCGCCTTGTTCGGACGATGCCCACAGCGCTTGGCGCCGATCTGATCTTCAATGTGCAGCGCAGCGGCCCCGGCTTTGGAAATCGATTTCACAGTGCGTGCCACGTTAAACGCGGATGATCCGAACCCAATATCGGCATCCACCAGCAGCGGCAGCGGGCAGACATCGGTGATACGGCGGATATCGGTCAGTACATCATCGAGGGTAGAGATGCCGAGATCCGGTAACCCTAGCGACCCGGCAGCCACGCCACCGCCAGAGAGATAAATCGCCTGATACCCAGCGCGCTGGGCCAGCAGAGCGTGGTTCGCATTGATGGTGCCAACAATTTGTAATGGATTTTCTTTAGTGAGCGCAGCGCGAAACGCCAGCCCCGGAGAGTGCAGAGACATATCCCATCCTCTTGTTATCAACTTGTTATCGTTCGTTGATTAACCTAAAGCAAGGGGTATGCCAACGCCTTTATTGAGTGCGTTATTTTTACTTACCTATTTTAAAACAATTAATTACAATTTTACTCTGCATTTTTGTCGCACAAAAGCGTGTCAGCACACGTTTCATGAAACCGGCCTGAACGTTTCATTGCAACATTTATGAAACACAACTAAACCCAATATTCGGTTCTTTAATTTTGGGGTTAGCGATGGCTGAGACACATCTTCCACCACGCATGAATGACGACAAACCGGTTATCTGGACGGTCTCCGTCACGCGCCTGTTCGACCTGTTTCGCGACATCAGCCTGGAGTTTGATCACCTCGCAACCATTACCCCAATTCAGTTGGGTTTTGAAAAAGCGGTGGCCTATATCCGCAAGAAGCTCGCCAGCGAACGTTGCGATGCCATCATCGCCGCAGGTTCCAACGGCGCGTATCTGAAAAGCCGCCTGTCGATTCCGGTGATCCTGATAAAACCCAGTGGATTCGACGTGCTACAGGCGCTGGCGAAAGCCGGGAAGCTAACCTCGTCGATTGGCGTCGTCACCTATCAGGAAACACTGCCCGCATTAACCGCCTTTCAAAAGACGTTCAATTTGCGCCTGGAGCAGCGCAGCTATATCACCGAAGAGGATGCGCGCGGGCAGATCAACGAGCTGAAAGCCGGCGGAACGCAAGCGGTGGTTGGCGCGGGCTTGATTACCGATCTGGCGGAAGAAGCGGGGATGACCGGGATCTTTATCTATTCGGCGGCCACCGTACGTCAGGCCTTTAGCGATGCGCTGGATATGACCCGCCTGACGCTCCGACGCAACGGGCAATACGCCAGCGGCGATACGCTACGCACCCGCTATACGCTGGGTGATATGCGCGGTCATTCGCCGCAGATGGAGCAGGTTCGCCACACCATCATGCTGTACGCCCGCTCGCGCGCACCGGTGCTGATTCAGGGTGAAACCGGGACGGGGAAAGAGCTGGCGGCGCAGGCGATTCATCGGGAATATTTCACCCGTCAGGACTCTCGACGTGGCAAGCCCTCAGCGCCATTTGTCGCCGTTAACTGCGGGGCTATTACCGAATCATTGTTGGAAGCGGAGCTGTTTGGCTATGAAGATGGCGCGTTTACCGGCTCTCGTCGGGGCGGTCGCGCGGGCCTGTTTGAAATTGCCCACGGCGGGACGCTGTTTCTCGACGAGATCGGTGAAATGCCGCTGCCGTTACAGACCCGACTGCTGCGCGTGCTGGAAGAAAAAGAGGTCACTCGGGTGGGCGGGCATCAGCCGATCACGGTCGATGTGCGGGTGATCAGCGCCACCCACTGTCATCTCGAGCAGGAGATGAAACAGGGCCAGTTTCGAACCGATCTGTTTTATCGCCTGAGCATTCTGCGCCTCTCACTGCCGCCACTGCGCGAGCGCCTGCCCGATATCCTGCCGCTGGCAGAGGGATTTTTAAAACAGTCACTGGCGGAACTCGACGCGCCGTTTTCTGATACGGTGCGTAAGGGACTCGGGCTGAGCCAGCAGACGCTGCTCAATTATGGCTGGCCGGGGAATATTCGCGAGCTGCGTAATATGATGGAGCGTCTGGCGCTGTTTTTGAGCGTGGAACCGCAACCTGAACTGAACATCCATTTTTTGCAGCAGTTGTTACCGGAGCTAGCCGTTACCTCCGAAGCTCCTCAGGTGGCATCATCACTGACACCGCAGCAGGTGCTGGCGCAATGTAATGGCGATAAAACCGCAGCCGCACGGTATTTAGGTATCAGTAGAACCACATTCTGGCGGCGATTAAAACAATAACCCGCCGGTCCGATGACCTGCGGGTTGTTTGTCTTTCAGTTCAGCGCGTTATTTTTTCTTGTAAATATTAGCCGTGCCATGGATTTTATTGTCCGTTTGACCGGAGGTTAATACCAGGACGTCTGCGCCTTTCTCATCGGCTTTCTTAATCAGGTCTGCTTTAGCGTCTGCGGCAGACATTTCGTTGCTGGTAGAAATCGTGCCAATCTTGGTGTACTGAGACTCAACCTTATCAAAATCGACCTTCATCATCAGTTCCGCGGCATAGGCGTTGGAAACGACAAAAGCTAACGCACCAATAAGTACTTTAATTCCAGTTTTCATATAAAAGCTCCAAGTTTTTTATATATGCCATCATCGTAATCTCAGAACGGATAACTTGTTCAGATTGATTAAATAATTAGTTGATGTTCAGAAAAAAATCCAGTCGCCCGGACTCATCATTTTAACTATTCTGGCAATACCTGGCCTGGCAAAGCTATGTTAGCGGGTTCGGGCTTAAGACGAACAGCAGGATCACCTAACACGATATAATTACGACAGTCATCGCGCTGCGTTCTCAGTGACAGGATCTGAGCATCGCTCATTGCCATGCCACCATCAATTTTCAGTAGTGCAGTCACAAGCTCACTACTCCAAATACCCCACTGGCTGTTAAACCGATCGACGGCCTGCCCCACCCGCTCCCCGGCCAATAATCGAGAGATAACATCCTTAAAGTCCTGCGTCTGAGCCACGCCTTCGGGTGTCTGAAAACTTGAAGACCAGGCACGATCAATATGGCCCAACGTAGCTAAAACACCGCCTTGAGGAAGGCTCATTAACTTTTGTGGGAGTCGGGCGCTCATCGCCTCAGGAGCAATCGCTCGAGTGGGAGACTCAAAGCTAAAGTCATCAAACTGCGGTGTCCCCGCGCTATAGCAAGCAAAGAAAAAATGTATCGCCCCATGTAAACAAGCCTGTTCGGGCACATCATCCGCTGAAAACCAATGTCGCTCATCAATTTCACCTAGTCCCGGCCAATCCTGACAGACTATCGCCCCCTGACAGATCCGCTGCCGGGGGTCATCAGCATTAAAAGCCATTCCATGTGAACCAGTGAAGATTAACGAAGGTGCACCAGAATCATTGCACATGGATTGTTTCAGTTTATCTTTCGTGGCACTGGCCCCCATCAGGGCATTGATCTGATATCCATATTTTTCACCCAAAGGAGGATATTTTTCTGAACCTGAAGTAAATGGAGCTGCAACCTTGTTAGTAAACAATTGGGTTGCCCGGTCAAAATTATGACACGTGGCAAATAAATCGATAATTCGCCGCGTATAGCGACTGGCGTCACGTTCCCAGTTAACCACACTTGAGGCATAGAATTGATACTCGGTGATACTCGCGAAATCAATTCTGCCAACGGCAGCCACAATATCCAGCGAATATTGAAAACTAAATGGCACCTGCGTGGGAGGCCCAATAATTGTCAAGTAATAAGGTACTCCCTGTGCAGGGTCGATCATCATTAACGCAGCACCGTGTCGATTCAACCAAGCGCTGGCACTTTCGCCTTTACGGTAGCCATGTGAGCCAGAGAAGAGTTGAAACCGATCGCCGGCCTCAAGCCGGCGCTGCGTAATCAGTGGCTCCAGAGCATCTAACCATGGTTGAGGATCAACATCGGCAGCAAAGATAATTCCCCAGCCTGCTTCGCTCAGGTCCTGATGATTAACATCAAAAGGTACCCCAAAAACATCCATGCCCGGTACAATATTTGTGCCTATCACCTGTCTAAGGATTTTTTCCTGAGTCAACATTTGGGAGATATACTCTGCACCTGGCTTCAATTCCAGGGTTTTTCCGGTTGTCGCATGAACGCCAAACGTCAGCGGTAGTTGTTGGTTTTCACTCATTATCAACCTCCGGATAAGCCGTTTGCCAAATCAGATGCGCAACCTCTGGTCCGCCAATATCGCTGTGAGCGCCTGAAATACCGTCAATTTTGCGGATGTATTTTCCACCATCAATATTGTAGACAGAGGAAGAATTTCCCCATGTATATCTTGTTGTTACCTCCAGCATCGGACTCGGCTTATCATTAGCCATCCCCTGAATCCCCCACGTACCAATCCCAGCATAGCGAGGCTTTTTGCTTGGTTGATCAAATGCTATTTGATTCGCAACCCCCGCAGCCCAGGGATACAGACGTCCCACAGCATAGTCAAAAGCAGAAAACGTGCTGACTAAGGGACCAGACAACTTTTTGTCCGCAATGATGGAATGAAAGTACCCACATGTATTTGGGGTATACGCATTGGTAGGTGCAAAGGCCCAAATTGACATAGCTCCCTGCACCAATACGCAAGATTGAATGCTGCGGAGCAATGGGGTATTACCTCCCGGCCCAGCGATTCCCGCACTCGCGACAATACAGCCAAAGCTATGCCCCATCAGGTGTATACGTAGCGCAGGCGCGGCGCGTTGAAGGGCAATGATGAACGGATACAATCCATTTTCACCCACTACCTTCGCACGTTTTTTCATCGACCAGAATGTCAGTTGCCTAAGCGGCAGCAGAATAGCATCGCCTATACCCCCGATTGCGAAATTATCAAACTCAGACGTCGAGTTAACGGTTGCTCGTGGATCAAAAGTATGACGATCCGCAGCACCATCGCCGTCACAACCCTCTTCCCCCAGGGCTAACGCCTCATTAAGTTCAAGATACGCACGGCAAACGTCATCTGGTAAGGTATCCATCCACATATTGATACTAATGACGTTAAACAGGTTTTCGATTGCCTGACGAACACCCGGTGCATTCCCCAGCATTTGCGCATACTGTTCAACCCATATCGCTTTAGACAACCCCTCCGTACCACCAAAAGGCACTGTTTTTAGCGACTCATTAGCCCAGGCCAGACTGGGCCAATGGAACCCAACATGCAGCGCCCGAAAACGAGGAACTGTCGCTTCTACCCGCAGGCGATCCGGCGAGCAGGTATTAAATGCCTCAATCCACGAGTCAAATTGGCTACTTGCCCGCTCAGGATCTTGCTGCCAACCATGTGCCCAGAGAAAAAGATCGGTGATCGTCTCATATTTAACTGTATTGAGAACTTGTACAGAAACGCATTCTCCTTTGTTGTTAACATCAGATGCTGCTTCCTTACCCTGCTCATCCACCGAAAGCAGAAAATAACCTGTTTGCGAATTATTAATATTTTGCCAGGGCATGATTGTTCTCCAGCTGAAACTTAGTCATCTTTTCGCCACGGTTTTCACAGGGCGATACCGTTTTATTTAGCCCCGGAAAATAGATGCTATTTTGGGCGTCTGAAAATGTTTTTTCAGGTACAAGCTCGCACGCCCGTTGAATCCAGGTATCAATTCGTAGATCCCACAGAGCAATACCTTCTTGTGAACCCGATGCCATCCAGCGACCATCAGATGAAATAGCAAGAGCGGTAATCTCTGAATGATGGAATTGCTGTTTAATTTCAATAGGTAGCATGGTGTTGGATGAATAAAGCCAGAGCCGCCCCTTACTATCCCCCATTGCAACCGTATTCTCTAATGAAACTGCCAGGGTCCTGGAGATAGAAGTAGAGTCATCCTTAATTAATTCGCGACGCTGTGGTCCCTCTTTAATAGCTATAGGGTAAATCTGGCCAAGATAATTCCCCTGATAAACTCGTTCTCCGGAAGGGCTAAAAGCAAAGTTAAGCGTATATTTTGGTAAGGGGAAAGCCAAAGGAGGAGAAGCAGCATTCTGCAGTGAAGTATTCTCCACATATTTTGGACACCCTTGTGCATCAGATGCCGTTGCTTGCCACAACGTTATTTTATCATTCGTTGTATCTATAGAGAGGAAATCCTGACTGTGTGGACGAAATCCAGAAAATTGCTCCCTGGCACGAAATCCAGTAGGAATAGAATGCAAACACTCCACGGCACTCATCGTATCAGGAGATAAAACCCATAAGCGCGGTAGTTTATTATTATTATTCACTTGACGATCGATCATAAAAAGAGATGCAGAATCATTCACTTTCATCCACAGAACTTTTTCATCCGGCGAAAAGTTAACCCCTTTAACAACCTGAGGTGTACTGCTGTCACGGCGCAAAGCCATTAATACCTCACCACGACGGATGAAAATAATCCCCGCCTGATTGGCACTAGCAAAGTGTTCAACATCAGTTAAGACTGCACGTACCTGAGGTTTTAAACCATTTTTCTGTGCGCCCTCTGGCTGGATGGATTCCAGTCGTCCACTCGTAATCCAGTTAAGCTGAGTACCATTTTTAGTCTCATCAAATCCGACCAAACGGCCACTATTTGGATAAAACACCCCAAAAGGATGATGCCCATCTGCAAGCGTAATTTTTAATACACTACCTTTCTCTGTGGTAACAAATGCTTCCCGCTCGTCCGTACGAATGGCAATACTGGTAATCTGGTGCGGTAGTCCCAGTAATGTTTCCGCCTGAGGTAATGATGCAGATTTATCTGCTAACGACAACCCTGACCAGCGCTTCAATTGGCCATCCCACCCCGCAGAAATAAGTGAATAATCTTGCAGGAATTTAATTTGCGACACCACATCCTCATGCGCATTTTTTATAGTATTAATATATTTTGGTTGCGACAGTGTAGTCACATCCCAAAAATGAATATTTCCCGCACGATTCCCTGCAGCAACAAACCTACCATCATGACTAACTGCAATTGAATAAATTATCTCCCCACCCTTTATCGAACTTATCACCTGACGCGGAGGAGGTGGTAATATCTTGACGTTGATATTTTCACCATCCACATTAAGTATCTTAATACTTTGCGAAGAATGTCCAGCATCCAAAATTGATGATTTTCCGGGAATAAACGTTAAAGCATTAATTATTGATTTCGCAGAATCCTTTTTATCCCGCTTATTAATAGATATCAATGACAAATTGTTCTGGGTATTCAAACGCCATACAGAAATGGTAGCATTTGCATAACTGACAACCAGAAGATCATCGGAAAAGGACATCCCACGAATCGTTTCATTAACAGGCTTCTGTTCTGGTGTTTCCAACATTAATGCAACGCATTCTTTGAGACGAATATCACATAGCGCAACCTTCCCTTGCGTATCGCCAATTGCCAGGTAATGTGCTCGCACTAAAGCGATAACACGGGCATCACTCACAGGCAATGTTGAAAATGATATCGAATTAATGCCCCACAATAAATGGTCAGTTTTATCAAAAATCTGAATATTTTTTCTTGTTTCGCCAATCTGGGCGATAACACGATAATTTTCATTTATAGCGGCCACTTTGCTTTTATCATTATCTGGAGATTCGACGGATAAAATATATCGATTATCAAATAATATATTTGCTAAAAGTCCCCGATACTCAGTTCGTACGCCATCGGGTGATGCCTGTTGGAACTGAGCCCCTGTAGCCGCAGCCAGAGCCCGTAACTCCAGACTGGTTCGTCCACCCAATATGTTCAACAACCCCGTTTGCAAGGTATCTTTTTCTCTTTGCAATGCGATTTTCTGTTGTTTATTGAAAATTTCCTGTTGAGCTTTAAATCTATCTTCTGCTGCCGATAACTGACTATAATGTTTATCAATTGCAAACCATATCGTAAATCCCAGCGCCAGGAATAATACTGCTATTTTTGACCACCAGGAATATGAATAATCCTGGTAAGCATCAATAAATGCACTCTCTATCTCCGATGGCTTTTCTGTATTATTAGAATTTGATGATAGAATCCGCATTCGCCGGGGAAATAATCTCAACTTCCCAGGTAACGCTGAGAAAAAGTCCTTACGCCGCCCCTTCATATGCCATTGCGATGCAAGACGCTGCCACTCAGCAAGATGCTCTTGTCGCCATTTTTCAATACTGTGTTTAATCGGCAAACTCAAGCTGTCATGAGATAACTCATACCAGTCACCATCTTCCCTTATTTGCCTTCGAATCAAGTGGTGAGATACTAAATGTTCCAGTTCATCAGGTTGAGGGGCATTTATATCACTAGACTCAATCATTGCAGGCGTGCGTAACCCCCCTGGCGTTAACAGTTTGTGTTCGATCCACTCACGTAAACATCTACCACGAGTTAGGTTGCTGGCGGCATATTCCAGAACCTCTTCACAATAGTTCTGTAAAATAGCATCAAGTTGAATCTGTCGTACGTCGGCGATTCGTATTTCTTGAATCGACCTCCCCCCAACACTGAGGTCATTCCAGATTTCAGTACACACAACCTGAAGTAATACCGGTTCAATAGTCCCTTGGTAAACTGCTATTTCACCGTCCATACGCTTACGAAACTTACTAAGTTCCTCGACAATATATTCCGCGGCATCCTTTCCATCATCCTCAGGCAACATAATGCCACACATTTTGGCTGGTTCGCGTATTGCTTCAATCGCCTGTTCAAAGGATAAAAGTGACAATCGAACTCTGCATTCAAGTCCTGTCGGAATTAAATCACGATAATCATCCAGCCATGAATAATACTCCTCACGCATACTAAGTATAAGCCATACATTTTTACTATAGCGACTTAAAACATTCCCTAAATCGGTAAAAAAAGCCTCACGATCCCTCTCCGCTATCTCTGATAAAAATACCTCTTCGAATTGGTCAATGACCATTAAAACTCGTTTTATTCCATCCCCACCATTAAGCAATCGTTCAAAATAGGTTTCAAGCGAGTCACCGTCACTACATTCACCATATCCGCTAGCACTAAGCTGTTCCAGAATCCCCTTTACAGGAGAATGATGTACGCCACCGGAGATTCGCAGAATAGGGAGAAGATGAAACCGCTCCTTAAAACGCTGAAGCAATCCATTCTTCGCTTGTAAAAGTGAGGTCTTACCCGCCCCAGAAGGCGAATACAAAACAATTATACGGTCGGCAATCAGGCGATTATGCAGTTCTTCAATTTCATTATCACGGCCAAACAGCATCTGTTCTGGCCCAAAAGGTCCAGGCCCCACGTACGGTGATATCATGATGGCCTCCGGTAATTTTTATTTAATTCCCGAATAAATGTTTCAGTGTCCCCCCAATACAATCGTAATGATGCTTTCGTCTGAAGATATTTCTCAATATATCGTCGAGCACTTACGGCATCTAAAAGACTATTAGGATCAAGCTGTACTGAAAAATGCTGGTAATCGTCACGTAAGTCTTTACCTTCCAGCTGTAACAAGCTACGAAAAAGGACGCGAAACTCCCATGAATCAACTTGTAAACCAATAAACAACAGGGCGCTATCATTTAACCGACTGCGAACAATTGAAGGTAAACTAACATTGCTGGTCGATGCTTTTGCAAGATGATCGAAATAGTGATCTTCTGTCATTACCAACGTCCCGGGCACATCTAAAGTACCAAATAGTTTCAACACGATAGGTGCATCAACCGTAGCTTTATTTGCAGTAGCACGACCATCTCTTTTTTCATTATTTTTATCCCATACTTCAGCAGCATGGTTCCAGCGGAATAACCTAACTTTAGGTGTTTTACCTTCCTCCCTCAGCGCATCTATCAACAAATCACTGGGGTCGGTCGTGATATAAACGGGTAGTGGATAACCGGCCAGAACACGATGTGGATCGTCCGGATTATTTTGTCGAAAGCGTTTCCCGACAAGCGAGATAATGCTGTTAAGCTTTTCCAGTATCTGTGCATCACTCAACCGCCTTAACTGGTCGGGAATTTCAGAAGCATGTTGTTTGAGAATAAAACGATAGATTGACTTATAAAATTCATGCTGAGGGAATTTTCCCTGCCGCGTCACCGCCAGAAATTGAGCAACTTGAGGTAAGTCATCAAGATCATGGTCGTCCAGCGGGTAACCATAGGTTTCTCCCCAGTTACGTGCAAGCTCTCTACGAGAACCAAATAATGCTTCATTCAGTGTTGACCCCAGAATCGGTGTACATTTCTCATCTCTTAAATTATCAATAATAGGATCCCATGCCTGTTGATTTTTATCATCGCCGCCAAATCCGGGTGGATACCATATTCTCGCATTGTCTAGTCGGGTAAATACCACAGGCATCCACCAATCAGGCTCATTAATAATTTCAGCGCGTGCAAACGCCACTGCCCGATCAACCTCACCGTGCTTCTTGAGTTGAGAAAAAAATGTAGGCATAAACTTTGCGGCTGTGTTTAACAAAAAATTACCCTGCATAGCCAGTACAGCAGGGATGCCTTTACTGGCTAATAAGGGTCCTACTGCCATCAACGCATCACTTTCTGCAGAACCGCTCCCCGCACTCAGACATGAACAGAGCACCACTAACGTCGGCGGTTTTTCCAATCCGGCAATACAGTGCGAAAAGGTTTCCCCTGTAACCCTCGCCGCATTTCCCTGTTCATCCTCAAGCCATAAAATAGCTTCCCCCTGGCTGCGAGAACCGTGGCACGCCAGATAGAGAATATCAACGGCATGCGTCTCCATCATATTAGCAAGGGCGTTCAGCGTCGCAGGTTGATCTGTTGGCAGAGTGTGTACTTTGAGTGGGCTCATCGCATCCCGAGCGACATCTATGATGGCACTGGCGGCTATTGGGGCAAATGTTTCATTTAGCCCTACTGGATTTGCAGCGATAACTAGGGCATTTGTTCCCTGTTGGCTACGTAGCTTTGGTAAACGAAAATCACGGCTAAAAAGGTAACGTGAAAAAACACATTTACTTTCACCTAAAAGCGCATGTTCTTCAGTGCCAAACGGCGTATCTGGATCGGTCAATGTTTCCCATGCAATTCCATGTAATCGCTCTGCTGATGGCTCAATCCGGAGACGAATTCTTAACGGTAGTCCTCGTTCTTTGGAAAGTTCCCGCGCTTTAATGAACTCGCTACGTAATTCAATAGGGGAGAATAATGCCTGACACAGAAGTGCCCCACACTTGCGAGGATCCCTGAACCTTGGATCCGCAGGTTCCAAAGCAATGGAAACAATTGGTGTAATGCTATCGCCTTCTTTCAGGCGTCTCCTCGCATGTGCAAGAAAACTCCCATTGAAGGCCTGCTGAATAACTAATTCTAATTCTGAGTAATCAGCCATTATCCACCTTTAACATTATTTTATAAATATCAGAACGGATGTAATAACTTTTACCCGCATTTATTCGGGCTGATGTATCTTTTAATTATGATGTAACTAAGCATTCTTTCCATCTATACCCGTCATACTTCAAACTGCATGTGCATCAACTACGTTCCTTCATGCAACTCGAATTATCTTAGGAATAAATAACAAACTGACTATTTACACATAAAATCATACCAAAGCATTAAGGAAAAAATAATTTAACAATCTTTCTTAAGAAAGAATAAATATTATCCTTACTAATTATTTAGCTGCTGTGTGATTTTTTGTCTACTCTTTCAGAAAATATTTAAAGAAAGATAAATAGTGGTTTGAATTTACAGCATTTATCATATTATTCTCAGACAGGAAATGATAATGCCTTTTATGGAAGATCATACGAAAAAGAACAATACTGATTCTTTGTGAGCAATATCTCAACTTTATAAAATTAGTATAAATATTATAACATTGTTGAATAAAACGTAGGATATGTTGCTTATGGAACCTCTTCACGCCGTCGTACTGACCGTCAGTTTGTTCGTATTAACCTTTTTTAATCCCGGTGCAAATCTGTTCGTGGTGGTGCAAACCAGTCTGACATCGGGACGCCGCGCGGGTGTGATGACCGGTTTGGGCGTGGCGCTGGGCGATGCATTCTATTCTGGCCTCGGACTGTTCGGCATGGCGACGCTAATTACCCAGTGTGAAGAGATATTTTCACTGATTAAAATTGTCGGCGGCGCCTATCTGCTGTGGTTTGCGTGGAACAGCATACGACATCACGCGACGCCACAGATGCCAACGTTACAGCAACCGCTCAGTGCTCCCTGGTATGTCTTCTTCCGTCGCGGGCTATTAACGGATTTATCCAATCCACAAACCGTGCTGTTTTTTATTAGTATTTTCTCGGTCACGTTAAGTGCAGACACGCCAACCTGGGCAAGACTGATGGCGTGGGCGGGGATTGTGTTGTCTTCCATTATCTGGCGTATTTTTCTCAGCCAGGCGTTTTCTTTACCCACCGTGCGCCGTGCGTATGGACGGATCCATCGGGTTGCCAGCCGGGTGATCGGAGCCATTATCGGTGCCTTCGCCCTGAGGCTGATTTATGAAGGCATCACCCCTCGTTAATGCACCTGAAGCACAGTTTCGCTTGACCATCGTGACGTAATTGTCCGTAATACCGCCTGAATTTTTTAACTGTATTTTGAGTGGCTGTGAGATGGAACAGGTTGCCCCTGCAAACGACACATTACTTCTGACTGAATGGCAGGCGCTGTTGCGCCAGACGTCTCCTGAGGTCCATACCCTTCTGACCTCGTTAAGCGATGAGGAGATCCGCCATTTAGTCACCGTGTTTTATGACTATATGCTCTCCCATGTCGAGAGCGCATTGTTCCTGAATACCGAACAAGTCAGCACGCGGCTTAGCGGCAGTATGTTTGACTGGCTGCGCAGCGTGCTCGGCAGTGCGCAGGAAGACCTCTCACAGTTACTGGCCAAACAGCGCGAGATCGGCGTGGTGCATGCGCGCATCGGCCTGCCCATCGATCTGGTGAATCGCGGCGCACGCAAGCTAAAGGATGAACTGTATCGGGTCTTGAAAAAGAAAGCAGACTACCCACCTCACCTGCTGAGTGACGCTATCTGTTTCAGTAGCCTGGCGATGGATACCGCACTGGAGGCGATGACCGTCTCCTATTCGCCTGGCTATCAAAACTCCCTGAACACGCAAGAACAGTATCGCCTGCAAACGATTTATGACGACGTCAACGTCGAGCGCGAGCGGCAAATCCGCTCGTTTACCGACTGGGAAAACCAGTTCATCTACAACATTGCTACCGGATTACCCGTTGGAGATCTGGTTTTTCTGGCGAACTCCGATTTTGGGATGTGGTTCTCCCATAAAGGTAAACACATTTTCGGCAACAGCAATCTGCTTGCCGAAATGGAATCGGCGATTGCAGAAATCGATGGCCGTCTGACCCAGACGCTGTTGAATCTACAACAACCCGCAGAAGCCGTACGGATGAGCTTACTGCAGGACGTGCGCCAGCTGTCGGCAAAAATTCATTACCTTCTGGCTTCGATGTTTGAAGCGCTGGTCAAACAGGAAAATGGTAAAGACTCGCTGACCCAACTGCTTAACCGCCGTTTTATCCCAACCATTATGCGCCGCGAAATTTCGCTGGCATTACAGGCGCGCAAGCCGTTCACCCTGGCCATGTTAGATATTGATTACTTCAAACAAATCAACGACAACTATGGGCATAACACCGGCGACATGGCGCTGAAAAGCGTGGCGGCGGTGATTTATGAGCATATCCGCAGCAGCGACTACGTTTTCCGCTACGGCGGTGAAGAATTTATGATCCTGCTGGTCGAGTCAGAGGTTTCACAGGCCAGTATTATTCTGGACACCCTGCGTAAGAAGATTGCCGACCTGCGCATGGCGGCCTCGGCGACGGAATCCTTCTCAATTACCGTCAGTATCGGTATCGCCGAATATGACTACCATCCGGACTACAAACAGTTGGTGGATAAAGCCGACCGTGCGCTGTATCTGGCAAAAAGCCGTGGCCGTAACCGCGTCGAAACCTATCAGGAATAACTTTTCCCTTTCCGCAGAAATAAATACCCCCTTCAGGGTATTTATCTGACCCGTGTTAATACTCGTGCTGTTATTTTTAATAGGGCTTTTGCCTGGCGCAAAATAACAGCCGCCGAATAAGATGCAAATCAAATACATGATATCTTTATCGCGTTAGCATATCCCGGTGATGCGTCCTCCTGAATGCGGGAAGGAAACGATGAGGGATAATAAAATCATGAACGGGAATAAGAGAACACGCTGGCAGCGCCGTCCAGGCACCACCGGAGGAAAACTGCCATGGAATGACTGGCGGAATGCCAGCACCTGGCGAAGAGCCACCCAGTTTCTTCTGCTGGCGATTAATATCTATATTGGCGTGACCTTTTATTACTGGGTCCGCTATTTTGAGACCGGCGGCACCAGCGTGTATATTCCCAGACCGGGAGGGATTGAAGGGTGGCTGCCTATCGCCGGGCTGATGAACATCAGGTATACGCTGGAAACCGGATACCTTCCGCCGATCCACGCCGCTTCCATGCTGCTGCTCGTCGCGTTTATACTGATAAGTCTGCTGTTAAAAAAATCATTCTGCTCGTGGCTCTGTCCGGTGGGGACGCTGTCAGAGTTGATTGGCAATCTGGGTAAAAAACTTGTTGGCCGCCATTTCACACTGCCGCGCTGGCTGGATCTGCCGCTGCTGAGCCTGAAATATCTGCTGCTGAGCTTCTTTCTGTATATTGCCCTGTCGATGCCCGCGCAGGGGATCCAGTACTTTTTGATGTCGGCCTACGGCATGATTATCGACGTCAAGATGCTCGATTTCTTCCGCCATATTGGCTCGGCGACGCTGGTTTTCGTGGCGATTATCAGCATCATGAGCCTGTTTATTCGTAACGCCTGGTGTCGCTATTTATGCCCGTATGGTGCCCTGCTCGGCCTCTTCTCCCTGCTCTCTCCATTTAAAATCCGCCGTAATGCAGACAGCTGCATCGACTGCGGAAAATGTGCGAAGAACTGCCCGTCAAACATTCCGGTGGACAGGCTTATTCAGGTTCACACCGTTGAATGTACCGGCTGCATGACCTGCGTTGAATCATGCCCGGTCGCCTCAACGTTGACGTTTTCACTGCAGAGACCGACCGGCAACGCCGCACCTAAACCGTGGTGGCAACGCGTCGCTTTACCAGGATGGGGAATGACGCTACTGCTGCTCGGTATTTTATTTGCCGTCATTGGTTATGCGATGTATGCCAACGTCTGGCAGACGCCGGTACCGGAGCACATGTATTTCCAACTGATACCGAAAGCCAGGATGATCGGGCATTAACGTTTACCGATCACCCACTATTTTTGATAAGCACACAGAATACCCATGCAATTGCACATAGTGTTATCTTATGCAAAACAGGATCTTGTCCGCGCAAAAAAGGTTTGAAAATGCCGCTGAGCCAACTCCTCGCGCAAACCCGACCAAGGGTAGAGCAATTACATCATACCGCGCTCGCTGCCCCCTTTCCGGGTTACGTAATCTTTTTTAGCGTCAGTACTGGTTATGAGCGCGCGCATACCGAAATAGCCCGCGGTCACTCGCTGGATGACGCCTGGCTTATCGGTGCCCAGGCGCTCCAGCGCTGGTGTCAGAAGGCATCTATCGATCCCATCTGGCTCCGTGTAGATGTCGTGAACAACATTGAAACATTGCGCTGGGACGCGCTGCAAAACACCTTACGCAAAACAAAGCGCAATTACTTCCGCTTTGGGCTGAGCTTCACCCCGACGTTTGAACAGGCGATCCTGGAGCAAGAGATCGCCGCCCACGCGCTTCTGTATATGGGTACGGAGGGCGTGGCGACCCCGAATGACAAAAATCTGGCGAACTATTCCCGAAAACGCTTTGGTATCGATCTGCAATGGCCTGACGATTCGGCTCAGGAGATTTGGCGTTTTACTACCCGCAGCGTTTTTAGCGATGGCCAGCAGGTTCTGCCCATTGAGTCTCGCGGCAAACATTCCGGGTATCGCCAGCTCCCGTCATGGCAAGATGCACTGGACCCGATGATCCAGTCAGCAAGTCGCTATCTGGCACACCAGGTGCAGAAATCTGGCCGCTACCATTACGGCTGGTTCCCCTGCTTCGACCGCGCGATCCCAACCTATAATGCCCTGCGCCATGCCAGCTCAACCTACGCCCTGCTTGAAGGCTGGGAGATCACGCAAAGTAAAGCGCAGTTTGACGCTATAGAGCGTGCGCTGCGCGACCTTACGACAACGTTAATTCGCACCTACCCTCTGCCCGACGGCAGTGAAGCGGATTTTCTGGTTGATACCGGTGACGAAATTAAGCTCGGCGGGAATGCCGTGTGTATTCTGGCTATGGCGAAATATACCGAGTTGACGGGAAACCGGCGTTATATCCCGCAAATGGAGCGGCTGGCCAACGGTATCTGCTTTATGCAGAACAGCGACACCGGCGGTTTCTGTCATGTTCTGCACGCTGCGGATTTATCCCTGAAGGCCGAACACCGGATTATTTACTATGACGGAGAGGTCGTTTTTGCGCTTATGCGTCTGTATGGTCTGACGAAAGCGCCCCGCTGGCTGGAAACCGTCGAGCGGGCAATGGACTATTTTATCGCCCAAAAACACTGGCAGGCGCATGACCACTGGCTAAGCTATTGCGTCAATGAGCTGACGCTTTATCGCCCTCAGGAGCGCTATTATCGCTTCGGACTGGAGAACGTTCGTGGACACCTCGATTTTGTGCTGAACAGAATCACCACCTACCCGACGCTGCTCGAGCTAATGATGGCGGCACAGCAAATGATCGCTCGCATGGCTGCGGATGACGCCTACCAGCATCTGCTGGCGGATTTTGATTTGCAGACGTTCTACCGCGCGCTGGAGTCCCGCGCACGTTATCTGGCAAACGGTTTTTTCTGGCCTGAACTGGCAATGTTCTTCAAAAACCCGCAAAAAATTGTCGGCAGTTTTTTCATACGTCATCACAGTTATCGGGTACGAATTGATGACGTCGAACACTACCTTTCGGGGTATGTGGCTTATCGAAAATATTTACAGAGCGGCGCACAAAAAACAGCCCTGCCAGCCCCAACACGCAAGCAGCAGTTGGTCTTTCTCGGTGGTAATTTCCGCCACGAAGGGAATGGGATTGAAATCTCAACAATACGCCGCTGCGCATTGTTCATACGTGAGCTCGCCATCAAGCCGATGGTGATTATCTCAAGCTGGAACCCCTCATTAGCTTCCACCGTCACCGCGTTATATCAGACAGGAAAGCTGCCAGAACCGGTTGCGGCGCTGACCGTCTATGACTGGTTACCCGACATGCTGGCACGCGCGGAGTTACGCCCACTTCCCAACCACCTCCCGGGAACATTGATTAAAACCCGCCGGGACACCGCAGGCAGAATTGAAGCGCGACGCTACGCCGATGCTCAGGGTCAAATCAGCCATGAAGACTTTGTCCATCCACAGACCGGTCAGATCATGTTGCGCCGAACCTACCGCACCGTCGAGGGCGCAGCATCCCTCACCGGGCTCCAGCTCTGTTTTGCTCATCATGAGCAGCATTATGCGTCTGAAGGTGAATTTGCGGCGGCGATGCTCAAACACAATCTGGACAAGGAAACGACCTGGCACTTCCTGGTCGATAAGAATCTGGCGTGGCGAGAGTTTGTCTGTTCTGCGCCCAAAAAGACCCTGCGTGCCACTATGACCGCCGTCATTCACTCAACCCATCGTCTGGACAATGGGCGCTATAAACAGGCATACCGTCACCTGTGGGAAGATGAAACACGGCTCGATCGTATCCTGGTTTTGACGCAGCAGCAGCATGCTGACCTGGCCGAGGACATCACCGGCGCACACCGACTGCGGACAATCCCCCATCATCTGGACGGCGCGCTGACGAGCACGCAGTGGGAAAAAAGTGCATCGCAGCAGGTGCTCTTTATGGCGCGCTACTCAGCGGAAAAGCAGCACCAGTTGCTGTTTCGCGCCTTTGCTCTCGTCGTGGAAAAAGTACCCGCGGCAACGCTGCACACCTGGGGAAACGGACCGTTAAAAGAACCACTCTCGCGATGGGTAAAACAGCACGGCCTGGAACGTCATATTCATCTACATGGTTTTTCTGCCGATCTGGCTGAGATCCATCGCCGGTCCAGTTGTTCTGTTCTATGTTCTAACCATGAAGGCTTTTCTCTTTTTGCGCTGGAGTCGTTAGCTTATGGTACGCCGCAGGTCAGTTTTGATATTAAATATGGCCCACGCGATCTCTTGCAAGACTCCGGGGCTGGCATTCTCGTCAAGCCGGATGATGAACAGGCGCTGGCGGATGCCCTGGTAACCCTGTTGAGCGATCCGCAAAAATTACAAGCGATGCAAAAAAATGCCCAACGTCACGCGGCCCATTTTTCCGAAAAACAGGTGGCCCGACTCTGGCAAACATGGTGGCAGGAGATTCAGTCATTAGGCGAAGATACCCCACGGCAAGATAGGCCATAAATGCTGACGAAATTATTGTGCAGGAGAGAGCCATTCGTTCAATATTGTACTGTATTCCAACGGGCTGACGGACGCGCGTGAACGATCGTCCTGGCAGGCGTACACTCTGGCAACGCTGGCTGACTATCGGCCTGGCGCTGCTGTTTGCGTGCTCTGCCGGGCTGAGCGCTGGATGGAATTTTAATACTATCAATGCCCGCAGCCAGCAGCTTTATGGTCCGGCAACGGCCACGGCACAACGTCAGATCGATGCGTGGGCGGCATTGCTAAAAAGTCCACCGCAGGGTGACATTAAAGATACGCTCAACCGCGTAAACCAATTTTTTAATTCCCGGATGCGTTTTCGCGATGATATTACCGTCTGGGGTCAACAAGATTACTGGGCGACGCCCATTGAATTTTTACGTAAAGGCGCTGGCGATTGTGAAGATTATGCACTGGCGAAGTATTTTTCCTTGCGTGAAATGGGAGTGCCTGCCCGCCAGTTACGCATCATCTACGTAAAAGCATTGCAGTTAAATCAGGCGCATATGGTTGTTGCCTGGTATGCCACGCCTGATGCGACGCCCCTGATTCTGGATAATTTAAAAACCGCCGTTTTGCCCGCAACGCAGCGAAACGATCTGCTCCCGGTTTACTCTTTTAATGAACAGGGATTATGGATTCCGCAAGCGGGAAAAAGTAAACGCGTCGGCGACAGTAAAAGACTTTCACGCTGGCAGGATCTTCTCACCAAAATGCGTGCAGAAGGATTTGAAATTAATGAATAGGAAGTAGCCATGTCTCTTTATAAACAGCTACTCATTGGTATTTGTCTGTTTACGCTGGTTATCTTTTGCGGCAGTTTTTATGTCACGCTGGAGAGTTCACGCGATCAGTATCATAACCAACTGAGTGCGCACGCACAGGACACCGCGACGGCTCTGGGATTATCGCTGACCGCCAATATTGACGATCCTGTCATGACGGAATTGATGGTCAACTCCATTTTTGACAGTGGCTATTTTTACCGCATCCAGGTCATTGATCTCAAAACAGGCAAGCCGTTGATTGAAAGAAAAAATACGCCGCAAAGCACCGATGCTCCCAACTGGTTTGTGCGCCTGGTACGCCTGAATCCAGGCCAGGGCGAAGCCGTCGTGATGCGGGGCTGGACACAGGTTGCCCGCGTTGAAGTGGTTAGCCATCCCGTTTTTGCGCTAACGCGCTTGTGGGACAGTCTGGTCGCCAGCTTTCTGCTGCTCAGCGCGTGCAGCCTGCTTTGCCTTCTGGGCGCCATGTTCATGTTGCGTCGCCGTCTGCAGCCGCTGAACTACATTGTCGGGCAGGCAACGGCCATCAGCCGCCGCGAATTCCTCAATCTTCCGGCCTTGCCAAAAACACCAGAGCTTCGTCGGGTGGTTGAAGCCACAAACATGATGGTCACGCAGCTTAAAGCACTGTTTAGCGAACAAGCCGCGCGTACAGAAATCCTGCGCCAGGAAGCCTACAGCGATAGCCTGACCGGATTGAACAACCGTCGCGCCTTCGATATTCAGTTGCAATCGCGCTTGAGCGATGAAGAGCATCTGTCGGGACACCTGATTCTGTTACGCGTCCAGGATCTTATCGGCCTTAACCAGCGCCTCGGCGGTAACAACGCCGACCAGCTGTTAATCGCCATCGCCGGTATTCTGAATGATCTGCAACAACAGTTCTTTCGCCACGAAGGGTTTCTTGCCCGCGTTCGCGGAGGTGAATTTGCAATTATCGCGCCCCTTATCCTGCCACAAGAGATGGATAGCCTGCTCGCTCAAGTCAGCGCACAATTAAAAACGCTGTATGAAACCGGCATGAGTGACGTCACGCCTGTGGCACATATGTCACACATCACCTTCAACGTTGGCGATACACCACAGGCTGTGATGTTACAGGCGGATCTGGCGCTGACGAGGGCGGAAAACGCAATGGGTCTCTTCGTCAATAACCAGACCTCGCTCGCGGTAGAAAACGACGACGATCGCTATCACTGGCGCCAGCGCCTGGAAACCGTTCTGGAAAATAACGCTTTTGTGCTGTTTTCCCAGCCCGTTTTTCAATGCAACGATAAAAAGCGTATTCTGCACCACAAAATTCTGGCGCGGATCGCCACGGAGGACGGAGAGACCATCGCTGCGGGTCGTTTTATGCCCTGGGTTCACCGCCTGGCGCTCAGTCGCCGGATGGATATCGTGATGCTTCAACAAACGCTTAGCGCCATGGAAAAAAGCCCTCAGGCAATGGCGCTCAGTATCAGTGGTGAAAGCGTTGCAGATGAAGAGAGTATTAATGTGTTGCTGCAACCGCTGAAAAATGCCCGCCATCTTGCAGAGCGACTGACGCTGGAACTGGATGAAAACGAGCTACCGAATTCTGAGCTCGTCAGTATTCTGGTGCAAAAATTAAACGCTCTGGGCTGTCGTTTGGGGATCCAGCACTTCGGTGGACGCTTCCACCTGGTCGGTAACCTGCCGCAATGGGGCCTGGCGTGGATTAAAGTTGATGGCGGATATATTCGCAATATCGATCGGGAAGAAGATAAGAAACTCTTTATTGAGGCCATCTATTGGGCGACCCGCCAGG
This sequence comes from Citrobacter sp. wls711, assembly GCF_005281055.1. NCBI lineage: Bacteria > Pseudomonadati > Pseudomonadota > Gammaproteobacteria > Enterobacterales > Enterobacteriaceae > Citrobacter > Citrobacter sp. wls711. The sequence continues at coordinate 442,622 of NZ_SZXC01000007.1, forward strand.
TGAATCTGCCGTTAATCGCCGAACGCGTCGAGACGGAAGGCGAACTCGCCGTGTTGGAAAAAATGGGTCTGCATGGCGCAATGGGACGTTATTTCAGCGATGCCATCGCCCTCACCAAATAATCTTCAGGAGAACAGCCATGCTTTTTATTGAACGTGACAGTGAGGGACGGATCGTGCGAGTCGAGCAGGCTTCGTTTCCTGAAGCGACAGAGCAAACGGCAGAAACAACCACCGAGATAGCGGAATGGTTGAAAGCGAATACCCTGCGTACCGCTACGCTACACCAGCTACAGCAAAGCGATCTCGATATGGTGCGAGTCCTCGAAGACCTTATCGATGTCCTGATAAGTAAAGGGGTGATCAGTATTACCGATCTTCCGCCAGCAGCGCAGAACAAAATGTTCAACAGGGCTAAAGCACGTCGCCAACTCGGCGGCCTTGAAGATTTGATTGGTGATGACGAAGACCGGTTAATTTAACGCATTTTCTTATACACCACGGAGCTATTCAGGCGGATATATTATATTTCGCCTGAATGCAAGATAATGAACTACTAACCGGGCATTCTCGTTCTGGTGGATTAATAAGCACCTACAAGAAATAGTAGTTTCTCATATATAAAGAGCATAGCTGGCCATATGCAAATGATTTCAATGATAAAATATCGATTTTATGTTGTATGAAAAACTAACAAAAACTTGTTAACATCAATGAATATGCCTCGCCATCATATTATTATATCGTCTGTATAATCGTTGAATTGTCGGACAATAATACGCGTTCTTTATCATTCTCTATAAACTCCTGCACACAAGCTATTTGTGGACATTGTTGTTTTAGACAGTCCAAAGAATCAAACCGGGCTAATAAGGTTCCACCCGGCCAGCGCGTTAATAGCATCAACGAACATGAAACAATCAAGTCGATGATCGGGATCGCGTAAAGATTAAGGGGAAGTACCATGAGTGCTATAGTCGGAACAATAAAAACAATAATTGGACAGGTTTTCGCTATCGCACCAGATGGAAGCCGGCGCGTCCTTGTCGAGGGGGATCATATCCTCGCAGGCGAACAGGTTAAGACCGGTGCCGCCGGGGCCGTTTCGATTTCTCTGACGAATGGCAAAACGCTTGCTCTGGGTCGCGACACTCACTGGGACAGTTCCAGCCTTTCTCCTGATACGCATCCTGACGCAGATCATACCGACATCGCCGCGATACAACAGGCCATTGAGGACGGTCAGGACCCGACGCAGATTCTGGAAGCAACCGCAGCAGGCCCACAACCCGCAGGACAACCCGGATCAAGCGGCGGAGGTTCGCATACACACGTCATCCTTGATCTTACGGGCGAAATTCTCGATCCCACTGCAGGCTACCCAACGACCGGTATTGATTTTCCTGATACCGACCCTCGCGAAGAACTCACTCTGTTAGACAGAGATTCAGACTCGGACGGTGACTCGGATTCTGACAGTGATGCCGACAGCGACTCGGATTCCGACAGTGAC